>JAYWAO010000582.1:0-8111 GCA_043782365.1 Deltaproteobacteria bacterium | reverse complement strand
GCACGGCTCGCAGCCAGGAAGGGCGGCTGTCCTTCTAGCCCTGGCATTTGCCGGGGCTCCGGATTCGGGTGCCTCGACCCCGTTAAGTGAGCGGCATTGGCTCTAGCCCCAATGCCGCTCACTTATGGCGGCCACCCGTCGTCCTACCTCCTGTTGACGTTGACGAAGTACGTCGACGTTGACGGCGACGGCGACGGCAGAAAGGGTCACCGCCCGACTCTCCCCTTTGGACTCTCCACGCGAATCTCCGTTGTGAAATGCGGGGAAGGGTCCGACAGGCTTCGACGCTCAAACCGTCGCCGTCGCCGTCGCCGTCAACGTCAACGTCAACGAACACGTCTTCCCTCACGACCAAGGCGCTAACTGATCGGCATTGGCTCTAGCCCCGCCAGACCGTCCTCCCTTCGACGGCTCGCGCTCACCTGCTCTTTCCCTTACTCTGCGGCGTGATGCGTCCTCTCGACCGCCCCTGGCGCCTGTCCGCCCTGCGCAGCGCCGCGCTGCTTGCCGTGCTCGTCACCGCTCTCTTTGGACCACTGGCCGCGCAGGCGGGCTCGCTCTCCGGGACCATCTCCGCCAAGAACGGCGCGACCCCGCTCACGGGCCCGTTCGAGGTCCGCCTCTGGACCGTGACGCTCGGGCCCAAGTCGTCCGCGTCGATCACCAGCGCCATCATCACGGCGCCCGACGGCGTCTACAGCTTCAAGAACGTGGGCGCGGGCACCTACCTCCTCGACTGCCGCGGCGCTGCCGGGGCGCACGACAACCTCGGCGACCGCTGGTACGACGTCGCCCCGCCCACTGGCAGCGGCTACATCCCCGAGGACGCCGACCGGCTCTTGCTGGTAACGGGCACCGAGGCGCTGGCGGGCCTCGACATCCAGATGGACGTGCTCGCCGGGATGGACGGCCAGATCACCGGCGGGCTCGTCTCCGGCCAACAGGTGCGCTGCGAGGCGAGCAGCGATTCGCGCATCCACCACAACACCACTTCGCAGGTGGACCCCCACCTCGGGCTCTACTCGTTCCGCGGCCTCGTGCCCGGCGCCTCCAAGCTCTTCGCGCACGACCCGCTCTTCCGCCAGGACGACTCGGCGATCGCAGGCGTCACCGTCACCGCCGACGCGGTGCTGGCCGGGCCTGCGGTGCCGATGCCCGCCCTGCCGACCGACAGCTTCGAGGGCGGCGGCAACAACACGCCGGTCACGGGCGCGGACCTCGACGTGGTGGGCTCCTGCACGGGCGCCGCGGGCGGGCGCTGCTTCGGTGCGCCGCACGCGGTCTTCGACTCCAGCTCGCTCGGGCGCACGCCGTTCATCGGGCCGATCAACCCGAGCACGGGCCTGGGCGACGTCGACTTCTTCTGCTGGAACGCGCTCCCGGGCGACCGCTACCTGATCACCGCGACTGCGCCGCTGGTCCGCAGGCCCGGCGGCGGCGTCGAGAGCCCGTTCGTCGATCCCACCGTCTCGTACTGGTTCGCGGGCAAGCTCTTGCTGCAGGACGACGACTCGCTCGGCCAGGGATACCGCGCCGCCGCCTGGCTCGACACGACCGCGCAGCTCGTCACCTCGGCTGGCCGCGCCTGCGCCGCGGTCAGCACCTTCGGCGACGTCAACTTCAAGGGGCAGAACAACCAGTCGGGCGGCCGCTACCAGCTGCGGGTCGAGCTGGGAAATCGCAAGCCTTCGCTCGCGGTGAGCCCGTCGGTGGACGGCGTCGCGAGGACCGCGCCCGTGGCGATGAACGAGACGCAGACGCTGACGCTCGACCTCGCCTTCTCCGACCCCGACACCGCGCCTGACACGCTCACGCTCGCGAGCACGTTCACCGATCGCAACGGCAACCCGGCCGCAGGCTCCACCCTGACGCGGCCCGCGGGCACGGGCACGGCGAAGCTCTTGTGGCCCACCACGCAGGTCACCGCGAAGCTGAGCCCCTACCGGTTCACCTTCACCCTCAGCGACGGCGAGTACTCGGCGCAGGCCGCGGTGGACGTCAACGTCAAGGCGGTCAACGTGGCGCCGACCCAGCCGGTCCAGCTCGCGCCGGCCTCGGGCACGCACGTGACCACCCTGACGCCCGGGCTGCTGGTGCTCAACGCCACCGACGTGGACGAGGAGCCCGACCTCCTCGAGTTCGAGCTGTATGACACCTCCGGCGCGCTGATCGGGTCGTCCTCGCTCGCGCAGGACCCGAGCGGGAAGACCACCTGGGTGACGCCGCCGCTGCCCGAGAACGGGTCCTTCTTCTGGCGCGTCCGCGCCAACGACGGGCACGTCAACGACAACTGTTGCAGCCACTGGACGGGGACGTGGGAGCTGATCGTCGACACCGATAACCAGGCCCCGCCGGTCCCGCAGTTGGTGAAGCCCGCCGACGGCGAGACCTCGCAGGTGCGCGCGCCCGCGCTGGCGGCTACCAGCGTGACCGATCCAGAGGGCGACGCGGTGACGCTGACCTTCCAGCTCTCGGCCGACGCGGCCTTCACCGCGCCCGTCAGCCTCGACGCGGCCGTGAGCTTGATCGGGCCGACCACCGCCAGAAACCTCGCCGCGCCGCTGCCGTGGGGCTCGGCCTGGTTTGCCCGCGTGCGCGCCACCGACGCGCGCGGCCTCAGCAGCGCCTGGAGCGACGTCATCCGGTTCCAGATCAAGCCCGACCTCGCGCCGCCCAAGCCGCAGATCGTCGGCGACTTCCTCAGCGCCTGCCAGGACCACGTCTTCACGCTCGGGCCACCGCCCTCCGTGCAGGTGTCGCGCGTCGAGGACCCCGAGGGCGAGGCGGTGAAGTTCGACCTGCAGCTGTTCCAGTTCCAGGACGATCCCAGCGCCACCACGCCGCTCTATGGGACGTCGCAGGCCCAGGCCCCGGTCGGCGCGGCCACCGCGGTGGACGTCTCGCTCTTCACCGCCTGGGTCGATGGGGCGCACTACCGGGTCCGCGCCCGGTCCAGCGACGGCACGCTCTCCAGCGACTACGCCGAGTGCGACTTCGTGCTGCGGCAGAAGCAGGTGCTCCCCGACGGCGGCTTCGACGCGAGCGGCCCCGACGCAGGAGGCGCCGACGCTGGCAGCGACGCCGGCACGACCGACGCGGGCTCAGGCAACGACGCGGGCAACGGCGCCGACGCGGGCGTCACCGACGCCGGGCCCCGCACCGCGGTCGCCTCGGGCTGCGGCTGCAACAGCGCGCCCACCTTCGGGCCCGTGCTGCTGTTCGGGCTACTGCTCGCGACCCGCCGCCGCTCGCGTGGGTCCGCAAGCTGACCTGATCCAGCAAAGCCCGGCTCGACCGGCCGCGTGCTTTGCCCCGCTCGCTAGTTGACCTTCAAGAACCACTGCAGCCCGAGCAGCTGCTGCGGAGGCCCGGCGGGCATGCGCGCCTCGATGCGCCAGCGGAAGCGGTTGCCGATCTGCGGGCTCACCGGTGCGGGCACGAAGTCGGTGGCGGTGCCGATCACCAGCTTGGGCGAGAAGTCGGGCGCGTCGCCGCCGAAGGCGCTGGCGAAGAAGTCGAAGCCGGCGGGGACGCTGGCGCCGGCGGCGAGCGCGCTGACCAAGGTGGCCTGGCGGATCACCTTGCCGCCGGCGAGATAGGCGTCGAGCGACTGCGCGGTGACCGGTCCGTTGACCCCGAAGACGCAGGACGGCAGCGCGCGAGCGCAGCCCGCCCCGAGGCCGACGCGGTCGGTGGAGAGCACGTCGACGCGGATGCGTCCGGAGCCGCCTGCGCCCGCCGCCGAGAACTGGCCGCCGCGCGCGAAGACGCCCGCGCCCGGAGAAGCGGGATCGCTGCCGCCGAGGAGCAGGCGCGCCTGCAGCCAGATCGAGCCGCCCGCGCCGCCGCCGCCGTTGGCGTTGCCCGAGGAGCCGTCGGCCGAGAAGCGCCCGAGGAAGGGCGAGTCGTCGGCGTCGTCGTTGAGCTTGAGCGTGTCGGCTGCGAGCACCAGCACGCCGCCGCCGCTGCCGCCCCCTGCGTTCGCGCCGCTGCCATAGCCGCCCCCAGCGCCGGGGAGGAGCTTCGAGAGCAGCCCCGAGCCGACCTGCGCGCCCGGGAGCATGCCGCCCGTCGCGCAGGCGCCCACCGTGCCGTACCCGCCGCCGCAGGAGGCGCCGCCCGCGCCGCTGCCCGCGGAGCCTGCGCTGCCAGGCTTGCCCGAGAGATCTTCGCCAGCGCCCGCGGTGCTGCCACCCCGGTAGCCCTTGGCGTCCATGCTGACCGCGCCGGAGATGTGGGCGACGCCCTTCACCCGCAGGAACAGCACGCCTCCTGTGGCCCCGTCCCAGGCCTTGCCCGTGAGCACCGTTCCCGCAGGGACCGACAGCGAGGCGAGCTGCGGCACGCGCTGGAGCACCACCCGCTGCGCCGAGGCGTTCTGATCGCCGAGCGCGCCGTAGGTGCCCCGCACGGGCGCGCTCAGCGTCACCGTGGGCCCGTTGACCGCGAGCACCCGCGCGGTCTCGAAGTTGCCCGCGTTGACCGACTGTCCGCCGAGGCCCTGCCCGTCCCAGAGGAGAACCTCGTCGCCGCCAGAGAGGCCCGAAGCGCTGCCCACGAGCGTGACGGTGACGCCAGATAGGCTGATCACGGAGAAGGCGGGCATCAGCTGGTCGCTAAGGGAAAGGGAGGAGTTGGCGGCCACGGTGAGGTCGCCGTCGGCGCCGGTGCCGGGGTCGACGGGGGAGCCCGCCAGGAGCGTGCCGCGGTCGGTGTTCCAGTCGGCGGAGGTGGCCGCGACGTTGCGGGTGGCCGGGTTGCGGAAGTCCTCGGCGACAAGCACGCCGGCGGCCGCGGTGGCGGTGCCCTGGAAGGTGAGGCCCGCGGTCGCGCCGCAGGAGCCCCCCGAGGCGAGCATGGCGGTGAGCGTGCCCGCGGCGTCGGCGGCGTCGGCTGGGGGGGCGCGCACGCGGAAGGTCACGCGGCCGCCCTGCGAGCGGACCTGCACGCCGTCGCGCAGTGGGTCTACGTCGGGAGTGAGGATGGCCGGCGTGCTGCTGGCGCTCGCGGTCGTCGCGGTGATGCTGAACAGCTGGCCGTCGGGGAGCGGCGCGCCGTCGAGGCCGAGGATGGGGTCGGTGAAGACCAGCGCGCTGCTGACGCCGTCGAGCGGGACCGACTGCACCGCGGTGCGCAGCCTCACGCCCGCGCAGGAGCCACCCGGGTTGCACGCGCCGCCCGAGCAGCCCTGCAGGCAGGCGCCCTGCGAGGCCCAGCGGGTGGTGCCCGGCGTGCCGTCCACGCACTTCTGCACGTCGACGCCGTTGCAGCGCAGCTCGCCGATCCGGCAGTTGGCGTTGGAGCCCTGGCAGGCCCCGCTCGCGCAGACCTCGCCCGGGGCGCAGGCGGTGAGCACGTAGCCCGAGCCGTAGGCATCGCAGACGAGCACGTTGGCCGCGCCGCTGGGGTCGCAGCGCGCCGAGAACGGAGCGCACGCCGGCGAGCGGCAGCGGCCCGTGTCTGGGTTGCAGTGCGTGGCGCACTCCTGCACCAGCGCCCAGGCGCCGCCCGCCGGGGTGCAGGCCTCGGCCGCGTCGCCCGAGCAGCGCTGCTGGCCCGGGGTGCAGGCCTGCGGACGGCAGGCGCC
Source organism: Deltaproteobacteria bacterium (assembly GCA_043782365.1). Lineage (GTDB taxonomy): Bacteria > Myxococcota > Myxococcia > Myxococcales > 40CM-4-68-19 > CAIWCD01. Next base: position 2,524 of record JAYWAO010000582.1, on the reverse strand, counting down.
CGCGGTGCAGCCGGTGGCGCAGGTCTGCTTGAAGTCCCAGTTCAGGCCCGCGGCGGCGCAGACCTCGACGTCGGGTCCGTTGCAGCGCAAGCGCCCGGGCTCGCAGCCGCCGAGGTTGGCCGGGAGCGCGCAGCGGCCGTCCGAGCAGACGAAGCCAGAGGCGCAGTCTGCGTTGAGCAGGCAGGCGTCGCCCGCGCCACCAAGGGTGGGGCTGGTCTTGGTGCAGCCGGCCGCGGCGAGCGCGGCGCAGAGCGCGGCGAAGAGGGCGGTGCGGCCAACGCTGCGGCTGGGGTTCTGGCGGGGCAAGGCGCCTCCGTAAAAAGGTACGGCTGGAGCAGACCGTTTACTCTGCGAGGGAGTGCAGGCCGGGTCAACCTACCGATGACCGACCCGCCCGCTTGCGCAGCTCCGGCTCGTCTGCCACAAGCGTCGGCCCATGCCCGCAACCCGTCGCCGACTGCGCCCTGCCCTCCTCTTCACCGCCGCGCTGGCGCTCTCGGCCTGCGTGATCGTCTCCGCGCGCAGGCCCGAGCTGCGCGCGAGCAAGGCCACCGAGCCCATGAACCACACCGACAAGACCAGCCTGGTCCTCCCCGCCAGCACCGTGCCCGCGGGCGTCACGCCCACCGCCTCGCCCAAGCCCGCCTACCCCGGAAGCCGTCGGGAGGAGACCGTCGAGGTGCTCCACGGCGTCGCCGTGCAGGATCCCTATCGCTGGCTCGAGCAGGCGAGAGCGCCCGAGGTGCAGGCGTGGATGAAGGCCCAGGACGACCTCGCCCGCCAGGAGCTGGCGGCGCTGCCCGAGCGCGCGGGGTTCGCCAGGCGGCTCAAGGAGCTGCTCTACCTCGACGCGCTCGGCGTGCCGTTCCGCCGCGGGGACCGGCTCTTCTACGGGCAGCGGCACAAGGAGAAGGAGAAGTCGCTGGTATATTGGCGGCAACTGTCCGGGACCGGCGCTGGCGACGAGCCGCGCGTGCTGTTCGACCCGAACGGCTGGAGCAAGGACCTCAGCGAGGGGCTCGGCGGCTACTCGGTCTCCTGGGACGGCAAGCTGGTCGCCTACCAGCGCAAGTCGAACAACTCGGATGAGGCGACGCTACACGTAATGGAGGTGGAATCGGGCCAGGATTTGCCCGCGGACGTGATCCCGGGCGCGAAGTACGCCTCCGCCTCGTGGACGCCCGACGGGAGCGGCTTCTACTACACGTGGCTGCCCACCGATCCGGCCATTCCCACCGCGGATAGGCCTGGATATGCGGAGGTGCGATTCCACCAGCTGGGGGCCGAGCCGGGGACCGACGCGCTGGTGCACGCCAGGACGGGCGACCCGGCGGTGTTCCACGGCGTCGACCTCTCGCGCGACGGCCGCTGGCTGCTCTACTCGGTGCAGCACGGCTGGACCTCGAACGACCTCTACCTCCGCGACCTCCAGGACCCACTGGCAGCGCCCGCGTTCAAGCCCGTGGTGACCGGGAAGGCGGAGCACTACGAGACGGCGCTCTGGGACGGGAAGCTCTTCATCAAGACCACCGACGGCGCGCCGCTCGGCCGCATCGTGGTGGCCGAGGCGCAGCACCCGGAGCCGGCCAACTGGAAGGAGCTCGTCCCCGAGCGCGCGGGCCAGCCGATGGGCGGGTTCTCCATCGTCGGCGGGCACCTCGCGGTGGTCTTCCTGCGCGACGCGACGGAGCGGATCGAGCTCTTCACGCTCGAGGGCAAGCCCGTGCGCGAGCAGGCGCTGCCCGGGCTCGGGAGCACCTCGGGCCTGATCGGCCTCGAGGACGACGACACCGCGTACTTCTCCTACGAGAGCTTCAACGCCCCGCGGGAGGTGCAGCAGGTGAGCGTGAAGACGGGCGAGACCAAGCTGCTCTTCCGGCTGCGAGTCCCGGCCGACACCGCGCAGCTCTCGGTGGAGCAGCGGTTCGCCACCTCGCGTGACGGAACGCGGGTGCCCTACTTCGTGGTGGCGAAGAAGAGTGTTACGGCGAGTGTTACGGCGAGTGTTACTGCGAGCGTGACTCCAGGCACCCCGCCGGTGATCATCAACGGCTACGGCGGCTTCCTCGTCAACCAGACGCCCTACTTCTCGGCGGCGGTGCTGGCGTGGCTCGAGCGGGGCGGGGTCTGGGTCTCGGCGGTGCTGCGCGGGGGCGGCGAGTACGGCGAGCCGTGGCACCAGGACGGGATGCGGCAGCGCAAGCAGAACGTCTTCGACGACCTCTTCGCGGTCGGCGAGGCGCTGGTGAAGACGGGCGTCACCACGCAGGCGCACCTGGGCGTCTCGGGCGGCTCGAACGGCGGGCTCCTGGTGGGCGCGGCCATCGCGCAGCGGCCCGATCTCTTCCGCGTCGCCCTCTGCGGGGTGCCGCTGCTCGATATGGTCCGGTATCACCAGTCCGGGTCCGGCGCGACCTGGATCAGCGAGTACGGCTCCTCTGCAGACGCGGAGCAGTTCAAGGCCCTGTATGCGTGGTCGCCATACCACCATCTCAACCCGAACACCGCCTACCCGGCCACGCTG
>JAYWAO010000581.1:0-8128 GCA_043782365.1 Deltaproteobacteria bacterium | reverse complement strand
CGGTGGACACCATCAGGAACGAGAGCACCACCATCAGCACCGCCACCGGCGTGCGGCTCTCGACGCCCGGGCTCTGCAGCGCCCACACCAGCGCGACGATCATGCCTGCCGCGAGCGGGATCGGCAGGCCGACGAAGAAGCGCGAGACCCCGCTCTGGTCCTGCTCGTGCTCCCGGTGGGTGAGCACGTTGAAGCGGGCGAGCCGGATGGCGCCGCACGACGCGTAGGCGGCGCAGATGAAGATGCCGGTGGTGCCCATTCCCGAGAGCGCCCACTTGTAGACGAGGATGGCGGGAGCGACCCCGAAGGTGATCGCGTCGGCCAGCGAGTCGAGCTCGACGCCGAACTCGCTCTGGGTCTTGGTGAGGCGGGCGACGCGGCCGTCGAAGGCGTCGAAGAAGGTCCCGAAGAAGATCGCCACCGCGGCCCGGTAGAAGTTGTTGCTCGAGCCGTCCTCCGAAGAGAGGAGGATCGAGTAGATGCCGCAGAAGATGCTGCTGACCGTGAAGAGGTTCGGCAGCACGAACATCAGCTTGCGCAGGTTCGGGCGCGGGCGTCGCTTGGGGGGAGCGCCGATCATTGGCGTCGAAGCTAGCACGACGAGGCCCGCCCGGGGGGCCGGCGGCTGGCCGACCGGGGCGCCGCGGCGGCTACGGGCAGCGGCGCTGCGCGGTCCCCGCCTTCCCCTCGAAAGAGTTCCCTTGGAGCAGCTCGAGCACCTGGCTCTGCCCGCAAGCCCCGTCCACGCCGAACTCCTTGTTGCCGCTGAACCGGTTGCCGCCGAGCGAGGCGGTGGAGAGCTCCGCCACCTCGATCCCCGAACGGTTGCCCGTGAAGCGGTTCCCGGTGGCGCGCAGGGAAGACCGCTCGGTGAGCCAGATGCCGGCGCTGCCGTTTCCCTCGAGCAGGGTCCCGATGATCTGCAGCGCGCTGCGGTTGAGCGTGACGCCGGTGCCCGCGTTGGCCGAGAGCGTGCTGCGGTCGAGCAGGAGGTCGCTCTCGAGGGCGTAGATGCCGTCGCCGAAGTCGCCCTGCCGGTCCCTGCTGGCGCCCTTGATCTCCGAGCGGCGCAGCACCAGCGTGGCCCGGGTGAGGTGCAGCCCGTTGGGGCCGGGCGCGTCGATCCGCACGTCCTCCAGCAGCACGAGGCCCGTCGACTGCAGCACCGAGAGCGCCGCCTCGGTGCCGCCGCGGCTCAGGTGCGTGCGCCGGAGCGCGCCGCCGGAGTTGACGTAGGCGACGCCAGCCACCCGGTGGCCGAGCACCTCGCCCCCTTCGAGCTCCAGCGTGGCCCCGCGCGAGGCGAGCGCGCCGTAGTCGTTGTCCTCGAGGTGCACCCCCTCGAGCCGCAGCCGCGCCCCGGCCACGAAGAGCGCCGCGCCGCTGTGGCCCGTGAAGCGGCCGCCGCGCACCACCACGTCGCAGCCGTCGAGCACCTGGAGGGCGCTCGGGCCCGCGGGCGTGGCGGTGAGGCCCTCGAGGAGCGCCACGGTCGCGCGCAGCTCGAGCCCGCGCCGGCCGATGCGCCGCAGCGACAGGCCGCTCGCCTCCAGCCGGGAGCCCCACGCCTCGATGCCCAGGCCCACCATCCGCGGGCCGATCTCCGAGAGCACGCCGCCGCGGTAGACGACGCGGGTCCCGCGCAGGCGCAGGCCCGTCAGATACTGCCGCTCGAACGAGACGTCGGTGAGCAGGTGTGACGGGCCGGGCGCGATCGCGCGCCAGGGCGCTCCGGGCGCGGGCTCGCCGCTGCCGACGATCTCGACGCCGACCGCGCCCTCCAGCACCGTGAACCCCGAAAGCGCAACGGGCCCGTCGCCCCGGAGCCGCAGCACGGGCACTTCGGGGTCCTTCGGCCAGCGCGATTCGGGAGGAGCGACCAGCCTCGTCAGCGCGGCGCCGAGGCCGCGCAGCGTGAGCGGGCGGTCGAGCAGCACCGCCTCGGAGTAGTCGCCGGCCCCGAGCTGGAGCGTGTCCCCGTCATGGGCCGCGAGCACCGCCGCCGCGATGGTGGGAAACGGGCGCAGCGCGGAGCCGTCCGCCGGGCCTGCGTGCGCGGCGCCGGGCAGGGCTACCTGGAGGACCGCGCCTGCCTGGGGCTGCGCGCCAGCGGGGACGGCGAGCAGCAAGGCGCAGAGAAGGAGGCGAGGCACTGCGTTTGAGTCTGTGGCCGAGCGGCCTCGCGGGGCAAGGCATTCACCCTGGAACGTACGAAGCCCGGCCCCTCGTGAGAGGGAGCCGGGCTCCGTGCAGCCTCGCCAGCGCCGCCCTCGGGAGGCAGCGCCAGGAGGCGGGGCCGACTACAAGCCCTTCTTCAGCTCGGCGGACGGCTTGAAGCCGACCGTCTTCGAGGCCTTGATCTTCAGCTGCGCGCCCGTCTGCGGGTTGCGGCCCATGCGGGCCTTGCGCTCACGCACGGTCCAGGTCCCGAAACCGGGGTAGGAGAAGCGCTTCTCCTTCTTGATCGACTTCGAGATGGTGTCGAAGAGCGCGTCGACCATCTCCGCCGCCGCCTTCTTGGTCATGCCCTTGCCCGCGACCACGTGAACCAGTTCGGCCTTCGTCATTGTGAGTCCCTCCTGGAGGTGAACTGCCTGCGGCTCCGAATCCTGCGATCGCGCAGGGCCGCTCCAGGCTTGGACTGGAGCGATCGGAACGCGCGCAATCCGCTACCAGAGCGGATCAGCGGTGTCAACTCCGATCCCACAAGGGGTGGTGGGATCCGCGGATCATACCCCCTGGCTGGGGGCTTGACTTGGGGCCCGCCATCAGAGTTGGAAGCAGCGCGGCATGGGGCCAAATCGGGGCCGCGAAAGAAATCGTGCGGGGCTCGCGGGCGAAGAGCGCCTCGGCCGCAGGGGCAGCGGGCGCGGCGAGCAGGAGCGGCGACGAGTCCGGCGAGCGCGTGCGCGAGCGATGAGGTGTGCATCGGAGCACTCCTGGGCTGCGGCTGGAGGCCCGGCCGCTTCCCCAGCTTCAGCCACACGGTAGGCCTCCGGAGTTGTCCTGACCAGTCGGTCATGGATCCGAGGGCGCGATCCCTGGGTCCCTCCCGGAGTGTCCCGTGGCTGCTCCCCGCCAGGGTTTGCGCGGCTCCCCTGTCTCGGGAGACGCTGCTCTCCGGCCTTCCCGGCAGCGCGGCGCGACCGCACCTGTTAACGTCGGACCCAGCATGGACGACGCCCTCCGCACCCTGATTGGCCTGGCCTGGAAGACGGTCCCGGCCCGCGAAGCAAACGATGCCATCGCCCGCGCCCGGCGCGCCGCCGCCGCGGGAGAAGAGGAGCTCTTCGGCCGCGGTGACGCCAGCGCCGCCGCCGACGACGACGGCGCCCCGCTCGCCCGCGCCTACGAGGTGCTGCTGCCGCCCGACGCGACGCTGGCGTCATTCGCCCAGAAGCAGCTTCCGCGGCTCATCTACCACCTCGAATCGCTCGGCGCGCACCTGCCGCACGCGGGCGGCGTGGTGCTCTGCTTGTTCGAGGGGGAGCGCCTGCACTTCCTGCACACGGGCGAGTTCGTCACGGCGGTGGGCAAGGCGCTGGGCATGACCACCGACGAGCTGGTGGAGAAGCACGGGACAGGGGAGTCGCGGACGGCGGTGCGCGGGCCGCCGTTGCTCTTGTCGTAGCGGGCTGGCAACCCGGCCCGCAAGCGCCTCCGCGCATTCGACCCGGTCCACGGCTCCCCCCGTTGACCGATGGGCCGCCCCCGCCCCACAGCGCAAGTTGATTCGCTTGCACCAAGGGATCGGCCTGCGCCGGTCCGGTGGAGGAAGTCCATGCGTCCGACGCGGAGCCTCACCCCGCTGTGCCTCGCCCTGCTGGCCCTCGGCCCAGCCTGCCACTGCGGGGCGTCCGCGATCCGCTCGCAGGCGCCCGTGCTCGACGTGCAGCCGAACCCCATCGTCATCACCCCGGTGCCGCTGCAGCACACCGCCACCCTCCAGGTGAAGGTCTCCAACGCGGGCAACACCGACCTGCACTTCACCAAGGACCCGGAGCTGGCCGAGACCGACGGCGACAGCAAGGCCGAGCTGAGCGTCACCTCCTCGCTCTACAAGGACTGCCAGGGCCTCAGCCGCGCCACCGGCAGCCGGCTGACGCTCTCGCCCGGCGAGTGCGCGCTGGTCACGCTCAACTACGCGCCCGCCAACGTGGACGCCGACGCGGGCACGCTGACGTTCTCTTCAGACGACCCCGAGCACGGCGCGCTGGTGGTGCCGATCTCGCTCGGCCCGCCCGCCACGCTCAAGCTCTGCACGCTGAAGGCGGACGGCAGCGAAGACCGGTGCGACGCGCCAGACGGCACGCCGCCCGTGGTGGAGTTCTCGGTGGTCGCCCGCGGCCTCTCGGGCAAGAAGAAGCTGCGGCTCTCCAACCCCGGGCAGGTGCGCGTCGACTTCGCGTCGATCAGCGCGCCGCAGGGCCCTACCCGGGGCGACTTCAACTTCGACGCCGCGCCGGCGCTGCCCGCCTACCTCGACCCGGGCAAGAGCTTCGACCTCGGTATTACATTTGCCCCGGGCGCCAGCGGCCAGCGCGCGGCCACCTTCATCATCGACTCGAACGACTCGAGGCGCGACCCGATCACGGTCAAGCTCCAGGGTCGCGGCGACGGCGCCGCCCTCTGCGCCGACCCGTTCCCGGTGGAGTTCGGCAACGCGGGCGTCGGGCAGAAGGTCGACAAGACGCTCACCCTCACCAACTGCGGCACCGTCAACGCGGTGCTGCACCAGACCGGCTTCGACCCGTTCTCGGCGCCCAGCTTCTCCAACACCACGCCCCTGCCCGGCCCGCAGACGCTGACGCCGGGGCAGAAGCTCACCGTCGGCCTGCGCTGGGTGCCCGACGAGACCGGCGACGCGACCGCCACCCTGCAGATCCCCATCGACGGCAACCTCGGCCAGACGGTGGACCTGCACGGCACCGGCGTCGCCACCTGCATCGCCGCCTCGGTGCGCACGCTCGACTTCGGGCAGGTCGCGCGCGGCCAGTCGGCCGACCGGCAGCTGACCGTGGCCAACAACAGCACCCTCTCCTGCCAGCTGAGCAAGGTGGCCATCACCACGGGCTCGGCCTACTTCTCGGTGGTGAGCGGCAACCCGACCACGCCGGTCACGCTCAAGCCCGGGGACGCCTACCCCGTGACGCTGCGCTACTCGGTCCCGCAGAGCGACACCAACCCGTCCGACAACGGCACGGTGACCTTCACCAGCAACGACCTGACCAACCCCACGCTCGACGTGGCGCTGGTCGGCCACCAGGTGGCCTCGCCGTCGTGCAAGCTGCAGGTCGTCCCGGCCTCGGGCGGCATCCCGCCCTTCGGCGGCCGCACGCTGGTGTTCGGCAACGTGCTGGTGGGCAAGGACAAGATCCTCTCGGTGACGCTGAAGAACGTCGGCTCGGCGGCGTGCAACGTCTCCAGCTACAAGTTCGTCAGCCAGTTCGGCATCCCCATCCCGGGCGGGCCGGGCGGCAACTGCGGCGCGCGCGACTGCGACGACTTCCACATCATCTCGCCCTACCCGAGCGGCACGCTGCAGCCCGGCGACACCACCGCGGTGACCATCCGGTTCTCGCCCACGGGCACCACCCAGCTCCCGCTCGGCCCCACCGACTTCCTGCAGGTATCGACCAACGACCAGAACATCACCGCCAACGCCGAGTGCATCTACGGCCTCCCGCCCAACGGAAGCGCGGGCTGCGTGCAGGTGGGCATGAGCGGCCAGGGCGACATCTCGAACCTCCAGGTGCTCCCGAGCGACCTCGACTTCGGACTGACCACGCTCGGCTGCAAGACGCAGGAGGAGACCGTCACGCTCTACAACACGGGCACGACGGCGAAGATCAACATCAAGTCGATCACGCTCAACCCCACCACCGCGCCGTTCTACGTGGTGGCGCCGCCGACGCCCTTCCAGATGAACCCGGGCGCCCAGGTGAAGATCAAGGTGACCTACCGGCCCACCGGCGCGCAGCACGAGACCGCGCAGCTGCTCATCGAGAACGACGCCTCCAACGCCTCGAGCAGCAACCCGTACACCACCGTGGGCCTCTCGGGCACGGGCACCACCGACAAGCACCAGACCGATACGTTCACGCAGTCGACCCTGCCCAAGGTGGACCTGCTCTTCATCATCGACAACTCGGGCTCGTTCGAGCAGTACCAGAGCCAGCTCTCCAAGCAGGCCAAGGCGTTCATCTGCGCCGCCAAGAAGGACCCGAACGCCTGCACCACCAGCGACTGGAAGGCCGACTTCCACATCGGCGTCATCGGCAACAACCCCGACGGCACCGACTCCGCCGACTCCAACTCCGCCTACCCGAACGACAAGATCTACGTCGGCGGGCTCTTCGGCCACCCTTCGATCATCGACAACAACACCCCCGGCGCGATCGACGCCTTCGCCAAGAACGTGAAGGTCGGCACCTGCTGCTCCGACAGCCGCGAGTCGGACGCCGAGTCCGCGTGGCGCTCGCTGACGCCGAAGACCAACCAGACCGCGCCGCCGATGGGCTCGCTGGGCTTCCTCCGCGACGACGCCCGGCTGGTGATGCTCACCGTCACCGACGAGGTGGACCAGAGCCACAACAACACCGCCTTCTACGTGGACTTCTTCCAGCAGCTCAAGGGCAAGTACAACTCAGGCCTCGTCACCTTCAACGCCATCACCGGCGACAAGGGCAACGGCTGCAGCGCCAACGGCATCTCGGCGGCGGCGAACGACTTCGACGTCGAGATCATCTCCCAGACGGGCGGCAAGTTCTGGAGCCTCTGCACCGCCGACTGGGCGAAGATCGCCGGCGACCTCACGCTCGACGCCTTCAACGGGCGCAAGCAGTTCGCGCTCTCGCGGGTGGCCGACCCCGCGACGGTGGTGGTGAAGCTCAACGGCACCGTGGTGCACACGCCGGCCGACTACACCTTCGACCAGGCCTCGAACAGCGTGGTGTTCAACCTGGCGCCGCTGCCGGGCGCGGTGATCGTCGTGGACTACGACGCCATCTGCTTCTAGCCCGCGTGTAACGGATCCGGCGGCGGGCGCTCTGTACGCAGCGTCCCGCGATCGGAGCCCGCATGGCAGCCAGGCACGTCTTCCCGCTCTGCGCGGCAGCCCTGGCGCTGCTCGCCGCTGCGCTCCCCGCGAGCGCCCAGAGCGCCGCAAAGCCACAGCCAGCGCGGGTCCCCGTGCTGCTGGAGCTGTTCACCTCGGAGGGGTGCTCGAGCTGTCCGCCCGCCGATGCGATGGTGCTGCGGCTCCTCGCCGAGCAGCCCGTCGAAGGCGTCGAGGTGGTCGCCCTCTCCGAGCACGTCGACTACTGGAACCGGCTGGGCTGGCGCGACCCGTTCTCCGCTGGCCTCTTCTCGGCGCGGCAGGAGGCGTATGCGCCGCTCGCCGCCGGGCGCATCTACACGCCGCAGGTGGTGGTGGGCGGCTCGTTCGCGGTGCCGGGGAACGACTCGGGGAGCGTCCGCTCTGCCTTGCAGGCAGCGGCCGGACAGCCGCGCGGGAAGGTCGCGCTGCAGGTGCGCCGCGATGGAGGAAAGAGTATTACCGTCGCCGCGCGCGCCGAGGCGCTGCCGCAGGAGGGCACGCTCTTGGTGGCGGTGGTCGAGGACGGGCTCGCGGTGCGGGTGACCGCCGGCGAGAACGAGGGGCGCACGCTGCCGCACGCGGCGGTGGTGCGCGTGCTGCAGTCGCTGGGCGAGAGCAAGGCGGGGCGCGCGCAGGGCGAGGTGAGGCTGGCGTTGGAGCCTGGGTGGAGCGCGGACAAACTGCGGGTGGTGGCGTTCGTGCAGCGGCCCGGCGGCGCGGTGCAGGCGGTGGGTGCAGCGGGGGTGCCCTGAGCCGAGCGCGGCAGGGGTTGAAGCGAGCCAACCGCTGGAGAAACTGGCGTCCCCACAGAGATTCGAATGCACCTTCCTATAACAGCGGAAGTCCGCGTCGACACTCCTGAAATCCTGTGGAAAGCGTTGGTACTATTGCCGAGTTGATTACTCACGATTGACCGCGTGTGACCGGCATTCACCGCGGCTCTTCAGAAAACTTGGCAATATCTTGGCAACGCCGCCGGCGTTGCGCGGAGGCGTCCTGGTTAACGAAATTGAGGGCGAGCAGGGGCGG
>JAYWAO010000580.1:0-21691 GCA_043782365.1 Deltaproteobacteria bacterium | reverse complement strand
TTGTTGCGCTGGCGGGGCGCGGCGCGCGAGCAGTGGGTGTGGACCGCCGCCGGCAGCGGCGCCCTGTTGCTCGCGCTCGGGCACCACACTCCGGTGTTCGCGCTTTGGTGGCGGCTCGTGCCGCTCGCCGACCGGTTTCGCTATCCCGAGAAATTTGCGGCGGTGGTCACCCTCGCGCTGGTCGTCCTAGCGGCGCGTGGCTTCGCTGACTCCCTTGCGTCCACGGCGCGCGGCCATCGCGTTCTCTTCGTGCTGCCGATTGCCTGCGGCTTGTTCTCTTCGTGGATTGCACTGGAGCCGGCGCCGGTCGTGCGGTTCGTCACGGCCGGCCTGCTCCGTGCGGTGGCGAACGCGAGCCCGGAGACGGCGCTGGACGAGCTCCGCTTCTCGCTGCTCTTCACGGCTGCGTCGGGCGCCGTCCTGCTCTCGGGCTTCGAGATCGCTCGGAGGCGCGCTGGCGCAGGCCTTGCGCTGGCGCTGGCGGCGGTGAGCGCGGGGGGGCTCTGGCAGGCCTTCCGGCTGCTCTCCTGGGGTGACGGCACGTTCCTCGAGAGTCGCTCCGCGCTGGTCGGCCAGCTCCTCGCGCAGCGTGACGACCAGCTCGCCGACCGGGTGTTCCGGGAGGTCTGCCCCTTCGTGCCGGTCGACCGCGACGGCACGTTGCTCGAGCGGGTCCGCCGCTGGGAGTGGAACTCTGGCAAGGCGAACTTCCCAGCGCTCGCTGGCGTGCGAGACGCGATCGGGTATGGCCCGGCGGAGTCGGCCGACAAGTGGGAGGTGTTCCGCGCGCTGCGCGCCGTCGATGGGGCGAGGCTGCTGCGCCTGCTCGGGGTTTCTCACGTCGTGCGCTGCACTCCCGCAGGGGCCATCACGTTGGAGCAGGTGGTTGATCCCCTCCGGCGTGTGGCGATGGTGCGGGGTGTGCTGGTGGCCCCCGACGCGGTGATCCCCACGCTCGCGAGCAGCGCGCACGACCTCTCCACCGCAGCGGTCGTGACCGATGCCGCGCTCGCGCTCCCACTTGTCGCCGGCGCCGGCGCCACGCTTATCGAAGACCGCCCCGAGCTCCTGCGCGTCCGTGTGATCGGTGGAGGGCTGCTCCGGGTGCTCGACTCTTTCGCGGACGGTTGGACAGCTACCGTGGACGGTGAACCCGCGCCGCTCCGGCGGGCTGACCTGCTCTGGCGCGGCGTCGGGACCGGGCCCGGCGACCACGAAGTAGTCCTGCGCTACCGAACGCCCGGGATCGTCGTCGGAGCATGGACGAGCCTCTGCTCGCTGCTGGTCGCCCTCTTCTTGCTGGCCAAGAGCGAGCGAGCTGTGTCGCCGGCTACGGCTCGTACTTGATCTCGTCCAGGTAGAACACGACCGGCTCTCCGCGCGCCGCCACGGTCCATGAAAAGCCGGTCTTGAGGCAGGAGAGGTCGAGGCCCGCCAGGTCGATCGTGTAGCGCTTCCACTCCGCCGTCAGCGTCGTCTCCAGCGCGGCGGTGGCGCTGTCCTTGAACGGCACGTCGTCGCCGAGCAGGCCCAGCTTGAACGAGACCTTCTCCCCGCCGCTCGCGCCGCGCGCCCACAAGGTGAGCCGCTTCGCGCCCGTCAGGTCGTATCCACCGGGCCGCTTGCCCCAGTCGTTCGCGGGGCTCTGCCAGACCACGCCACCCCAGCCGCCGCGCTCGCGGAAGGCGCACCTCATGGTGGGCTTGCCGTCGCGGGGCCGCTCGTTGGAGGCGCCCTCGACCTCGATCGCGGCGGTGTTCCCCATCCAACCCGACCAGGCATAGGGCGGGGCTGCGAGGCCTGCCTGAAAGAGCACCAATGGCAGCGCGGCCTTCGTCGCGAAGCTGCGCGGACGCGCGCCCACCACGTGCAGCGGCAGCGTCGCCGTAGCAGCGCCACCAAACGAATCGCGCACGATCGCCAGCAGCCGATACCCGCCGCCGTCTTGCGGGAGCTTGATGGTCGCGCCATTCAATCCAGCGCGCACGATGGCCCCTGGATACGCCGGCGGCTCGGGCTCGGCGTCGCCGCCGTTCTCGCCGCCGGGGAGGTCATATTCGAGGATCCACTCGGCCCGCAGTGTCCCTGCGCGGCTGGAGGTGGCGTGAAGCGTGACAGAAATGGTCTCGCCCGGCTTCCCCTCGGTCTGGTCGGCGGCGAGCGGCTCGATCGTGGGGCACGGATGCTCCGGCGCCTTCCCTCCCCACAGCTGCGCGAGGGTGTCGACCGCCTCCAGCCGCGCGCCGTCGCGGAGCATCATTCCGTACCAGGTGGCGGTGGCCTCGCGCTTGTGGCCCCAGATGAAGGCATAGGAGCCCAGGCAGAGCTTTCCCTGCTCGCGCAGGATGGTCTGCACATAGGTGGCACGATAGGCAGCGGCCTTCTGCGTGCTGGTCGGCTCCAGCGGCGCCTTCCACGCGCTCTTGCCCACCTCCCAGGTGCCATTGGGACCATATTCGGTGAGGATGAACGGCTTGGTGCCGCCCAGCTCGCGATAGCGCGCCGCCACCGAGGGTCCGCCGCCATAGGTGTTGATACCGACGATATCGATGCTCGGGCAATACCGGTGCACCGAGACCACGCGCTTGCCTCCCAGCTCCGCCATCACCGTCATGCGCGGGTGGTTCGGGTCGAGCGCCTTCGCCATCGCCGCAAGCCCTTCCACCGCCAGCCAGATCTGCGGGTTGGCGCCGGCCTCGAACCCTTCCATCTCGTTGCCGAAGGCCCAGAGGAGGAGCGCGGGGTGGTCCTTGAACTTGAGCACCGCGGCGCGCGCCCGCTCGAGCTGCTCCTTGACGGCGCGCTCGTCGTCGTACTTGAAGCCGTGCCGCTCATGGCCCATCCAGAAGCCGAGCGCCACCGTGAGCCCGTGAGCCTGCGCGTCGTCGAGGACGCGCTGCGCGTCGTCCACGCCCCAGGTGCGGACCGAGTTGCCGCCGGAGGCCGCCAGCAGCGCCCGGTCGCCGTCGCCGCCCGCGCCGCGAATGAAGTAAGGAGCGCCGTTGCGCAAGAGCTGGTAGCCGGCTTCGGTCTTCTGCAGGGTGACCACGCTGCCTCCGGGGACGGCGGGGCCGGGCACAGCGGCTGCGGCGCCAAGCGCGAGGGCGAAGAAGGCGAAGGCGATGCGAGCTGCGAAGGGCATGGCGGCTCCAGTCGAGAGCCAAGGTGTGGCGCGGTTGCTTCGACGCTGCAAGGCATGGCGCGAGCCTACTTCTTGATCCAGCGCCGCACCGAGACCTTCTTGAACCGCCCCGCGAGCAGCGACCAGGCGATCGCCGCGCCGAAGAGCATCGCCGCCAGCGAGAGCCCGATCACCGCCGCCACCGGCCAGACGGTGACCTGCGTCTCCGGGGTGGGCGGCCGCGCCGCCAGCGCGAAGGCGCCGACGATCAGCCCCGAGGCGATCGAGCCCGAGAAGGTCAGCACGCCGAGCGCGCGCAGGTTGCCGTTGATCTTGTCGAGCTCGTCGTTCTTCACCGTGACGACGAACTTGCCGCCCTCGAGGTCCATCAGGATCTGCGCGAGCTGCGCGGGCGTGTCCTGCAGCAGTCCCTGCAGGTGCAGGAGCGCGCGCAGGCCCGTGGTGGACATCTGCCCCGGGTTGTACCGGTCGTAGAGCAGCCGCTTCGCGTAGGGGAGCGCCACCTCCACCACGTCGAGGGAGGGGTCGAGCGCGCGGATGATGCCTTCAATCGTCGCCGCCGCCTTCGAGAGCACGGCATATTCCTTCGGTATCTTGATCTTGTACTTCATCGCCAGGTCGACGAGGTCGCTCAGCAGCGAGCCCGAGTCGACCTCCGACAGCTTGAGGCCCAGATAGGTCTCGAGGATCCCGTGGATGTCGGTGCGGAACTGGTGGAGGTTGATGCGCTGATCGGGGACGCCCACTTTGTAGAGGAGCCGCGCGATGGTGTCGGGGTCGCGCAAGCTGATCGCCAGCACCAGGAGGATGAGGTTCTCCTGCATCTGCTTGGAGAGCCGGCCCACCAGGCCGAAGTCGATCATCCCGATCCGCGCGCCCTGGGCTCCTGCCAGCACGAAGAGGTTCCCCGGGTGCGGGTCGCCGTGGAAGAGGCCGTCGGTGAACACCTGGTGGAAGGCGTTGTCCACCAGCCGCGCCGCCAGCTCCTTGCGCGGGTACTTGGCTTGGGTGGGGTCGCGCAGCACCTCGCCCATCTTCACGCCCGAGAACTCCTCGAGCGTGATCACCGTGCGGCAGGAGAGGGCGCGGTAGAGGCGCGGGACGGCGACGTGCGGGCGGTCCTTGTTGGCGAGCGCGAACTCCTCGACGTTGCGCGCCTCGTTGAGGAAGTCGAGCTCGGTGAGCATCGCGGCGCGGAACTCGGAGACGATGCCGGTGGGCGTGTAGATGCCCGTCTCCTCGATCACGCCCTCGAGGAAGCGCGCGAGGTACGCCAGCAGATCGGTGTCGGAGCGGATCGACTCCTCGATGCCGGGCCGCTGGACCTTCACCACCACGCTCGGGCCGGGCGTGCCCGCCGGATCTCCGTCGGTCGGCAGCAGCCGCGCCCGGTGCACCTGCGCGATGCTGGCCGAGGCGAGCGGCTTCGGATCGATCCAGGCGAACAGCGCGCTCGCCGGCTTTCCGAACGCCTTTTCGATGAGCGAAAAGACCGTCTCCACCGGCAGCGGGGTCGCGTCGTCCTGCAGCTTGGAGAGCTCGGTGACGAAGTCGGGCGGGATCAGGTCGGGCCGCGAGGAGAGGATCTGCCCGAGCTTGATGAAGGTGGGCCCCAGCTCCGCGAGCAGCTCTCGGAAGCGCCGGGCCGAGGTGGCGCGCAGCTCCTCGGGCGAGAGGCGCTCGCTCTCGTCGCGGCGGCCGAGCACGTCCCAGATGCGCGAGCGGTCGAGCAGCTCGCCGAACCCGTGGCGCGCCACCACGCCGGTGATCTCGCGCAGGCGCTGCAGGTCTTTGACGGCTTGGAGCACCGGCGTACTCTAGCGCGGCTGGTGGCCCCTGGGTTGCGTTGTCGGCTCTTCGCGTACGAGGGGCTGGGGGCACTACAGCGCCGCCAGCAGATCGATCTTCACGAGCAGCGTGTCTCCCAGCGCCGCGCCGTTGCTGCGGGAGAGCGCGCCGAGCTCGCCCGCGAAGTCGAGCCCGCGCCGCGCCGGCGTCAAGCCGTTGGAGGTGCGGTGCGCGTAGACCAGGTAGAACGTCGAGCCGAGCCGCCACTCCCAGCGCAGGATCAGGTTCAGGTTGAGCCCCGCGCTCCGGTAGTCGTTGACGGGCGCCTTGTCGGCGTCCTGCGCGGGCGCCAGCGCGTCGAGCGCGATGGGCGCCTTGCCGGCCGGAGCGACGAAGCGCAGCGGGTCTCCATAGGACTCTCCCGCCACGAAGAGCTGGCCATAGGCCTGCAGCGTCAGCGCCGGCGAGAACGCGAAGGTACCGCGCAGCGTGACGGAGAAGCTGCGCGCGGCGAGCGGCGCGAAGAGGTAGAGGCGCTCCTGGGTCACGGCGGGCTCGGGGTCGAGCAGCACCGGCGTGCCGTCCGCGCCCGGGAGCGTCGCCGCGCCCTGCAGCCTGCGGATCTGCCCCTGGTCGTAGGCGTAGTCGAGGTCGATGCCGCCGTCGAAGCGCGGGTGGGGCCGCAGCCCGATGGTGCTGGAGAGCGAGAGGCTGCTCTGGCCCTGGCGGGTGGTCCAGTTGCGGGAGGCGAAGATCTCGAGGTGGGCCGCCTTGCGCTGGTCGGTGCTGCCGTACGCATAGACCGCGCGGCCGGCGGGCCGTTCCACCGGGGTGCCGTCCAAGAGCTCGCGATCATCGACCGCAGCCCCTTCGATGAACCCGCCCAGCTGCGAGAACCAGTTGTTGCTCCAGTTGGTGTTCTGCTCGAGGCCGAGGCCCCGGTAGAGGCGCAGGCCCAGCTTCGCGTCGTGCGCCTCGCGGCCAAAGAGCGTCAGCTGGATCCGCTGCGTCAGCTCGGTAGGGTGCGGCTGGCGGAGGTTCAAAACGCCAAAGGCGCGCGCGAGGTTGGCGCGACGCATGAAGCCGAGCTGGTTGGTGGTGAACGTGGGCGAGAGCCAGTCGACCGAGGCAAAAGCGCCGACGTATTCGCCGGTGTAATCGAGCGTCAATACCCCCGCGCCGCCGCCCTGGCCGCCCGAGAAGACACCCGCACCGCCGCCGGAGGCGCCGCTGCCGGGGTCGAAGACGGCGCCGTCGCGCAGGATCTCGCGGCCGCCGCCGTTGACCAGCGAGCCGGTCAGCATGCCCGAGAGCACCAGGCTGCGGTCGCTCTTGAAGAGCGTGAAGTCGCCCGAGGCGACATGGGCGTGGCGGCTCCCCGGTGAGAGCAGCGGGTCGACCGAGGTGGCCATCACGCCGCCGATGAAGTGGTCGCCGATGGGCGCGCGCAGGCGCAGCGCCGCGCTCCCCACCGCATCGGCGACGCGCTGGCTGCTGGTCTGGCCTTGATCGTAGACGAGCGCGTCCACGGGCTGCTCGAGCGACGCCAGCACGCCCAGGCTGGCCGCGCCCACCTTGCCCGTGAGCTTGAGCGCGGCGGCGACGGGCCGGGCCGAGGGGCTATAGAGGGTAACGGCCTTCGGGGTATTGGAGAAATCAGGCCCCGGGGGAGATCTGCCGATGCGGCGCGAATAGAAGAGCTGATAGGCCGTGCCGCCGTAGGGCCCGCCGCCGCCGCCGCCCACGGGCGTGCTGAAGAGGTCGAGCCCCTCGAGGAAGAAGGGCCGCTTCTCGGGGAAGAACGACTCGAACGTCGTCAGGTTGAGCACCAGCGAATCGGCCTCCACCTGCCCGAAGTCGGGGTTGAGGGTGGCCACCAGCGCGAGGTCCGAGGCGAGGGAGAGCTTGAGGTCGACGCCCATGCAGCCCGCAGCGAGCGCCTGCGGCGAGAGGCCTTGCGCGGCGCACGGACCGCCAGTGAACGGCGCGGGCACGGGCCCGGGCCAGGGATCGGTGCGCGTGATGCGCCCGGCCAGATACGGTCTGAGCTCCAGCGCGCGCACCGGCTGCATTCCGTCGAGGCCCGTGAGCGTGCCCAGCTGGCTGACGAGGCCCGCCGCGGCGCGGGGGCGGAAGCGCCATTGGTCGTCCTCGTTGCGCCGCACCAGGTGGCGCACGAAGTTGAAGCCGAAGGCCTTGACGCCCTCGGGGATGCGCAGCGAGCGCAGGGGGATCTTCAGCTCCACCGACCAGCCGCGCGGCGAGTGGGCGACGCGCGACTCCCAGGCCGCGTCCCAGTCCGTCGTCAGGTTGTTGTCGTCGTAGTGCAGGCCGTCTACCTGGTGGCCGCCCGAGAAGACTTGGAAGCGATAGGCCGTGCGCTTGTCCTGGGTGGTGTCGAGGAGGACCGCGAACCAGTCGCCGTCCACCCAGCGGTCGCGGCGCGAGAGCCGGTCTTCGGAGGGCTCGGGGTCGTCGCAGAACGCGCCGACGTAGAGGTACTCCTCGTCCCAGAGGACGCGCGCCGAGGTGCGGACCGCGGCGGGCTGGCCCTCGTCGGGCGTGTACTGGGTGAACCCCTCGGCGGCCTCGGCGGAGGCCCAGGCCGGCTCGTCAGGCACGCCGTCGAGCACGATGGCCCCGTGGCGGCGCGAGGCCCGCAGCGAGCGGTCGAGCGAGGCGGCGCCGGGAGCGGGCACGGCGACCGGAGCGGGCACGGCGACCGGAGCGGGCTGGGGCTCCTCGGCGCGCGCCGGCGCAGCCCGCAGCGCGAAGAGCCCGAACACCAGAGCGGGCGCCGCGAGAGCGAAGAGGGGGCCGCGGTGCCGGGCTTGCGAGCGCATGGGATCCCAAGAACAGAGATGGTCGGACGATATTTCAGCTAGAAACGGCATTCCTGACGCTGTCGGCGGCGAGACCCTGGCAGGTGCGCCGGGGACGGCGGCGGTTTCAGATCACGTGCCGGGTATGTCGAGGGGCTTGTGCGAGACGAGGATACTGCCAAGGACAGCGCAGGCCGCCGGTTGTTGCGCTTCGCCCTTGCGCTGGCGCTCTGCGGCGCGTCGCTGGAGCTGGGCGCGCGGGCCCTTGGGGAGCGCCTGCACGCCAGCACCAACCGGGCCCTCTACAAGCTGGCGCTGCTGGAGCGGCGCGGCCCGGTCACCACCGTCTTCCTCGGCTCGTCGCGCACGCAGGACGGGGTCTCGCCGCGGCTCTTCGAGGACGAGTCCCAGCGCCTCGGGCAAGAGCGTCGCGAGCGGGGCTGGTCCTTCAACCTCGCCTTCACCTCTACCTCGCTCGCCTCGCTGGAGGCGCAGGCCGTGCTGCTGACGTCCGGTCCGGGCACGGCCGCGGCCACCGGCAGTGGGCTGCGCGCGGCGCTGATCGAGCTCTCCGCGCCGCAGCTGCTCGACGGCCAGGTCGCCTGGGAGGAGCAGGGCGCTGCTCCGAGCTCCTCGCCCACCGGCGGCGCCGCGCTGGAGGCTGCGCTGGGCGCGGCGGCGCACGACCACCTCGCGCTGGTCCGCGAGCGGGCCGCGCTGATCCCCGAGAACCTCGGGCGCCTCGCCGCCCTGCTCGCTCCCAAGGGCCGGCTCGACGGCTCCGAGGTGAAGGCGGTCGAGCAGTTCGGCGCGGCGCTGGGTTTGTGGGCCCCGGCCGACGCCGATGCCGCCGGCTGGAGGCCTCCGCGCGTGCTGCCCGGCTCCGCCTTGCCCGCAGGCCACGCGCTCGCCGCCGCGCAGGCGCGCCTCGAGACGGTGGCGCGGCGCTTCGAGGCCGCCGGGGTGCGCCCGGTCTTCGTCCTCCCGCCGCTCTCGCCCGAGGCGCACCAGTACGGCCACGACGCAGAGGCGTCTCCAGGGTTCCAGGCCCTCGCGGCCGCGCTGGCGGGGCGCTACCGGGTGCTCGACGGGACGCGCCTTGCGCTGCCCAAGTCGGCCTTCCACGACACCACCCACCTCGACGCGCAAGGCCGCGCCGGCTGGTCTCGCGGGCTGGCCCGGGCACTCTCCGCAGAGGGGCGGTAGCTCATGTCCTTCACCAGCTACACCTTCCTCCTGCTGGTCCTGCTCGCGCTGCCGCTGCATTGGCTGCTGCGGCGGCAGCCCGCGCGGCTCTGGGTGCTCCTGCTCGCGTCGGCGGCATTCTACGCGTTCCGCCACCCGCCCTCGCTGCTGCTCCTCGCGGCGACGGTCTTGCTCAACCACGCCGCGGGCCTCTGGCAGGCGCGCGCGCGCACGGCTTCCGAGGGCGTACGGCGCAGGCTGCTCTGGGCGATCATCGCCGCCGATCTGCTGCCGCTCGCCATCTTCAAGTACGGAGCGTTCCTCTGGTCGGGCGTCGCCGCGTTGCGCTCGCTTTGGGGCGCACAGCCCGCGCTGCTCGAGCCGCTGCCGCTCCCGCTCGGCATCTCGTTCTTCACCTTCCAGGTGATCGCCTACCAGATAGACGTTTACCGCGGCGAGGTCGCGGCCGAGCGCTCGCTGCTGCGGTTCGCCGTCTTCAAGAGCTTCTTCGCGCAGCTGGTGGCCGGCCCGATCGTCCGCGCCAAGGAGCTCCTGCCGCAGCTGCAGACCCCGCGCCCGTTCGACGCGGCGGGCTTCCACCAGGGCCTCTTCTGCGTGGCCGCGGGTCTCTGCCTCAAGCTGGGCGTGGCCGACGTGCTCCGGCAGTTCGCCGACGAGGCCTTCGCGCACGCGGCGCTGCAGCCCGCGCAGCTCGCCACCTCCGCCGCCTGGACCGGCCTCCTCGCCTACTCGGCGCAGCTCTTCGCCGATTTCTGGGGATACTCGACGATAGCGGTGGGATTGGGCCTGCTCTTCGGGCTGGCGCTGCCGATCAACTTCCGCGCCCCGTATCTCTCGTCCTCGCTGCAGGAGTTCTGGCGGCGCTGGCACGTGACGCTGTCGATCTGGTTCCGCGACTACGTGTATGTCCCGCTCGGTGGTAGTCGCGGCGCCGGCAACACCACGCGCAACCTCGTGCTCACCATGGGCCTCGCCGGTCTCTGGCACGGCGCGGGGCTGCGGTTCGTGGTGTGGGGCCTGCTGCACGGCGTCTGGCTCGCCGCGGAGCGCAAGGTCGCGCGCGCGTGGCCTGGCCAGCCGCGGCTGCCGAGGCCCGTCGCGACCCTGCTGGTCTTCCTCGGCGTCACCCTCCTCTGGGTGCCGTTCCGCGCGCCGGATTCGCAGGCGGCGCTGGCCTATGCCGCGCGGCTCTTCCTGCCGCCCTACTCGGTCTCGGCCGTGCCCGGCCTGCTCTGGGGCCTCTGGCTCGGCTTCGCGCTCTTGCACGCGCCGCTCACCAGGCTGCTCGAAGGGCGCCGCTTCGTGGCGCTGCCCGGGTGGCAGCAGACGGCGCTCACGGGCGCGCTCCTGCTCTGGGCGCTGGCGCTGGCGGGGGCGCAGGTGGACTTCGTCTACTTCGCGTTCTGACCCTCAGGGCCGCCGCGTTGGTCGCGGCGGTGGTCGACTCGGTTGCGCGGAGCTCGGGCCGCCCGGCCTAGACCAGCCCTTCGCGCGAACTGTGCGCCGACCCAGTAGCGGGCCGGGCGCAGGGTCACCCGGCCCGATGCACGCTAGTGAGAGCCGCGCCCGCTGCCGTGACCGCGACCATGCCCATTGCCATTGCCTTTGCCATTGCCATTGCCATCTTCGCGGTCATCGCCGTGCTCATTGCCGCGGCCCTCTCCGTGGCCATCTCCGCGGCCCTCTCCGTGGCCATCTCCGCGGTTGCCACGCTGCGGAACGCGCCACTCGCGCGGCCCGCCGCGGTGCTCCCCTTCGCCCCAGTGGCGCTCCCTGTGCCCCGGGTGGGCGTCCGGCCAGACGCGCCGCTCGTCGTGCTGGTAGTGCCGGTACTGTCCCCGCTGGTGCCCGAAGAGCATGCGCGACTCACGGCCAGGCGCGACGAAGAACCAGCGCTGGCGGTAGTCGTGGGCACGGTACCAGTGGCCGTCGCGCTCCATCCAGTAGTAGCCGTCGGCGAAGAAGATCTCGTCGTCGTAGTCCTGCACGACCTGTAGCCCGGGGCGCACTTCGACGAGCGGCGGGAGCACGGTGGGCAGCCCCATCCGGATGCGGAGCTGCACCTCGGCGTGGACCACTGTCGAGGTGGTGAGGACGAAGAAGGCGGCCGCGACGAGCAGCAGGGTACGCATGGGAGGGATTCCTTTCGTGTGCGACCTTCAACGCAGGAACGGGGCCAAGGCGCTGCTGCCGGGACCGGCCCCGCTCCCGGGGAGCGGCAGGCCATCGCGCGAGCGTTCGGTTGGCGGGTCGCGGGGCGGTCGAGCGGCGGCTTGCCACGTCTGCGCGCGTCCGCCGGACGTTCACCCACTCCGCCAGATGACGGACTCGCAACCGCTCCGCCTTTCGTCCACTCTCGCGCTCCGATGAACAATAGGATCCCGTCCGCTCTCCCTGCCCCTCGCGCGGCTGCACTGCTCGGGCTGTTCGTGCTCGGCCTCGCTGCGCTCACCCAGACCGCGTGCCACAAGCAGGGCGGCCTCGCGCTGCTCGCCCCCGGGATCGCGGCGAGCCCGCAGAGCGTCGACTTCGGGCCCGGCAACGCAGGCTCCACGCTGCAGATGTTCGTCGACCTCACCAGCACGGGCACCGCCCCCGTCACCGTCTCGTCGGTGACGGTCGCCGAGGACCCGAACGGCGAGCTCTCGGTGACGAGCGTGCTGCTCACCGACTGCCACAACCTCGCGCGCGTTGGGGGCCTCGTGCTGCAGCCCACCGAGTGCGCGCGGTTCGCCGTGCGCTGGGCGCCCAGGGCGGTGCACGCCGCGGCGGGCAAGATCTCCATCGTCTCGGACGACCCCGACCACGGGATCCTCCTGCTGCCCGTCACGGGCAACGGCACCTCGCCCGCGCTGCGCCTCTGCGCGCTGCGGGCCGACGGCTCCGAGGACAGCGCTGCCTGCAGCCGCCTCGCCGAGGTGCCGCCCTTCCTCCCCTCGCTCGACTGGGGCGTGGTGGGCGCGAACGCAGCGAGCACGCGCACCCTGCGCATCTACAACGACGGCACCGGCCCGCTGGTGCTCGACCCGCCCGCGCTCACCGCCGCTACCCCGCAGGAGTTCAAGCTGGCGGGCTCGATCACCGCCAACACCGTGCCTGCGGGCCAGCACGCAGACCTCCCGCTCTCGGTCACGCCGCACGCCAACGGCTCGCTCAAGGGCGGGCTGCGCCTTTCGCCGGGCACGGGGTTGTCGCTGGAAGTCCCGCTGCTCGCGGTGGTGCAGGGCTGGAGGCTCTGCGTCGATCCGCCGACGGGCCTCGACTTCGGCCAGGTCCCCGTCGGCCAGCAGCGCGCGCTGCAGCTGACCATGAAGAACTGCGGCTCGGTCGACTTCAACCTCAAGTCGCTCGCCTTCTTGCCGTACGCGCCCACCACCGGCGAGTTCACCGTCGGCGCGGGGCAGCTCCCGGCCACGCCCGCGGCGTTCCCCGCGGGCGCGGAGGTCAAGCTCGACGTCGTCTACAAGCCGACCGTCATCCGCACCGACAACGCCTCGCTCGACGTGCTCCTCGATGTCCCGGCGCAGAACGGCTCGCCCCCGCAGGCGCTGGCCGACACCTGGCCCGTGGTCGGCCAGGGCGCGGCGCCGGTGTGCAACGGCACGCGGCCCGTGGCGGCCATCCAGGTCTTCCGCGGCGGCTCGGCGACGGCCAGCGACCCGAACACCGCGCAGTTCGACCCGCTCGAGCACGTCTCGCTCGATGGCAGCACCTCGACGCAGCCGAACGGCGCGCTCACCTACGTGTGGCGGCTGGTCTCGCAGCCCACCAACGGCACCGAGCAGATCACGGGCGGCGGCGGCCGCGTGGGGCTGTGGCTGAAGCAGTCGGGCGACTACGTGGTCGAGCTGGTCGTCAAGGACGCCGCCTGCCAGAGCACGCCGGTGCAGGTCACGCTCCACTCGGTGCCCAAGGGGGCCATCCACGTCGAGCTGTCGTGGCCGCAGTACTACGGCGACCTCGACCTGCACTTCGTCGGTCCGGGCGGGCAGTTCTTTGCCGGGTATGACACTTCCTGCGGCTTCGCCGGACTCGCCTGCGGCGACGCCTTCTTCGCGCAGCAGACCCCCGACTGGGGCTGCGCCGACTCGCTCTGCAACCAGCGCGGCGGCACCTGGCCCGACCGCAGCACCGCCAACGACCCCTCGCTCGACATCGACCAGCGCTGGGGCAACGGGCCCGAGAACACCACCCACATGAACCCGTTCGACGGGACCTACAAGATCGTCATCCACTACTGGTGCGCGCGCAAGTGCTCCACCTCGTCGTGCTCGGCTCCGTTCGGCAACGGCACGGCGATCGTGCGCGTCTGGATCAACGGCGTGAAGAGCTTCGAGAAGCAGCAGGCGCTGCAGGAGTTCCAGGCCTGGGACGTGGCGAACGTCACCGTCACGAGCAGCGGCCGCAACGTCACGGTGGCTGATGCCAACGGGTCGCCGCGGATGGATTCGCACGGCTGCATCCGGCACTAGTCTAGCTCGGGGCTTCCCTTGGGCCCTGCTGCACCGCGCCTTGATCTCCCCGCTGCGTAGGAGCAAACGGAACTTGCTCGCGCCCGCCGCCACCGGGGCGGCGCGCGCCCGCTCGCGCTCCGAGCACCAATGAATGCATAGGGGGCATTACTAATAACGGTCATTCCGTATGACGTTGGCCCGTATTGCAAAGACGTTCAAGCTGTGCGGCAATGCGTCACCTTGACCGCGTTCGCGGGGCAAGGGAGCTAGCACGCGCCGGGGGGCCACATGTCTCGACAAGTCCTGCAAGGGTTGAAAGAGATCGCCGCGCATCTGGGTCTGCAGACCCACCACAACGACGCGCGGCGAGTGCTTCGTTCTTGGATCACTCGCGAGGGCCTGCCGGCCAAGCGCTTAGCGGGGCGCTGGTACGCCGACTCGGGCGAGCTCGAGTCCTGGTGGACCAGCAGGATGGGCGGCGCCAGCGAGGCGCGGCACCCGTAGTTCTAGCGCTGCAAGGCGCCAGCTCAGCCCGATAGCCCAGTCCCGTCGGTGAGCAGCGTGCGCAGGGCCGCGGCGTCGGCGGTGCGCTGTCCCGCCACGCACGACACCAGGTCGCCCCGGTGGAAGAGCGTCACGGCTGCACGCCGCACGTCGGCGGCGGTCACCAGCTCGAGGTCGCGCAGCCACGGCTCCACCCCGGGCGCGGGAGTGTTCTGCAGCTCTCCGTGGCCGAACCATTCCACCACGGCGGCGGGCGAGTCGAGCATGAAGTCGCTGCGCACGCGCGAGCCGACCAGGACCCTGGTGAGCTCCTCTTGCGTGACAGCAGTGCTGCGCAGCTCGCCGAAGATCCGCAGCAGCTCGGTGGTGAGCGGGCGCACCTTGCCCGGCGTGCAGACCGCGCTCACCGAGAAGACGGCGCAGTCGGAGTAGCTGGTGAGCGACGCCCCCACCGCGTAGGCGAGCGCGCGCCGCTCCACCAGCTCCTGCTGCAGCCGCGAGGCGGGTCCGTCGGCGAGGATGCGTCTGAGGATGCGCAGGTGCATGAACGACGGGTCGCTCGGGGGCACGCATCGGAACGAGAGCCGCAGCTCCGTCTGCCCGCCGGGGCGGTCGAGGAACCTCACCGCGGGCAGGTCCGGCGCGCGCCGCGGCGGCGGGCCGTCCTCGAGCGGCAGGCCCCCCGGGAGTCCGCCGAGGTGCTGCTGCGCGAGCCGCACCACCTGCTCGTGGGGCGCCGGGCCGCCGCAGACGGCGATCAGGTTGCGCGCGCCGTAGGCCCGGGCGTGCCACGCGCGCAGGTCGTCCTCTCGCAGCGCCGCCAGGGTCTTGGGGGTGCCGCCGATCGGCCAGCCGATGGGGTGGTCACCAAAGAGGCCCGCCATCGAGACCTCGGCGGCATCGAGCGGGCGGCCCTGCTCGTCCGCCTCGGAGAGGAGCTCCTCGCGGATCACCTCCCGCTCCAGCTCGAGGTCGTTGAAGAGGGGCCGGGCGAGCAGATCACCCAGCACCGCGAACGGCGCCTCCAGCCTCGAGGGGTGCGCGATCGACTGGAACACGGTGTAGTCGCGCCCGGTGGCCCCCTGGAGCTCGCCGCCAGCGGACTCGATCGCGGCCGCGAGCGACATCGGGTTCGGGTAGCCCGCGCTCCCCCGCAGGAGCAGGTGCTCGAGCAGGTGCGAGATGCCGTTCGTGCTGCGCGTCTCGTGGCGCGACCCGCAGCGCACGAACACCGAGAGGAGGCTGGAGTGCAGGTGAGGCAGGGCGATGCTCACCACCCGCAGGCCGTTCGCCAGGACCGAGCGCTGCGCGCGCCCCTGGACCCCGGCGCCGGGAGCGGAGGTGCGGGTTGGTGGCCGGAAGCTCTGCACGTTCCTCCTCCTGGGCCGCCTCGGCAGCGCGGGGTAGGGGCGGTCTCAGCGGGTGAAAGGAAAGACTTCTCGTTGGAGCCTGTCCTTGCTCCGTCGACTCCGCTCGGAAATCGGCGCGCAGTCAGACCAGGACGACGCGCCGACAGTGTGGGGCTGGGCGGCGCGGAGCATTCGAAGTCCCCCAATCGAATACACAGCTCGAAAGGCTTGAATGGCCTTCCTAATACCTGACTGCGTTGGATTGGCAATAGGGCCTCGCGCACCTGCCGCTCGCAGCGCGCCAAAGCGCACGATTGTGGTGGATTGCAGGAGAGACCAATGGCGGATGCGACCACAGGGCGACCTGCCGAGATGCGCTGCCCATCGCCGCCCTGGCGACGGGGGTCAAACCGTTCGGCGCTCTAGCGCCCGAGCTTCCCCGACAGCTGCACCACCCTCAACAGCCCGGCGCTGCAAGCGAGCCCCCAGAAGAGCCAGAGCGGCCAGGCGCGCCGGTGCCGCAGCTTGCCGCCTGCCCCGTCGACAGCGATCTGCCTTGCGGGCACGGGCGTGGCGCCCGAGAGGACCCGCTGCGCGCCCACTGCCAGCGCGAGCAGGCAGAGCGCGCCGAGGCCGAGCAGCCAGGTCGGCGGCACTTCGGTGGGGTCCTGCCAGCCCATCCGGAAGGCGAGCGATGCAGCGGCGTTGTTCAGTGCATGGCCGAGGAGGGGCGCGAGGAGGGAGCCCGAGCCCCAGCGCAGCACCGCGAGCCACACCCCTATCTCCGCGAGGCCGATGAAGCCGATCGGGTCGAAGTGGATCGCCGAGAAGAGCATCCCCGAGATGAGCGCCGCGGCGAGCGGGGTGTTGTAGGGGAGGGTGTTCTTGTCGAGGCGGCCGCCCCAAGCGAGCAGCGGGAAGGCGTACCCGCGGAAGAAGAGCTCTTCTCCGAGCGGCGCGGCGATGGTCACCGTCAGCGTCATCGGCCAGAAGTCGCGAAGGAAGATGTTCTCGAGGAAGGCGGTCTTCTGGTCGAACGCGACCACCCAGTCGTGGAACAGGTACGAGTGGGCGAGGTGCTCGAGCAGCGTCACCGCCGGCTGGTTGAGCAGCGCGGTCACCACCGTGATGGCGATCCACTTCCAGGAGACGGACGCGAGGCCGAGCAGCGGCCCCGGCTTGACGCCCGCGGCGACGATCCAGAGAAAGGCGGGCAGGGCGATGGCGATCCCCTCGCTCGCCCAGAGCCCGCCGAGCACGTTGAACCCCTGCGCCGCCACCCCCACGGCCAGATAGCCGAAGAGCAGCACGGCATACGCTGCCCAGGCGTGCCGGGGTCCGAGCGGCCCCGCGCCTGCTGGGGTGGTCTGGGTCGGGCCGTTGGTCATGGGGGCGCTGCCTGTACCCGCGCTTTCCCGCCGAGGCAAGCCCTGCGGCGCCGTGGCGTTGGCGCTCGCCAGCGGGGCCCGTCCTTCGTCGAAGAGAAATCTCCTCCTCCGCTCTCTGGCGGACTCTGCGCCCGCAGAGAATCGGCTAGGCTGGTCAGATATGAGCAATCGCGAGCACCAATCGGGCGGCGGTCGTGCGGGGCAGCTTTGGCGGGTGGCTCTCGGGCTCCTCGCGTTGGCGGCCGCGAGCGCGTCCTGCTCCTCGTCTCAATGCCGGGACATGAAGGGGAGCGGCAGCGCGTTCGCCTCGCTCGTCTGCGGCGGCGAGGGCGACGTGCCCGAGGAGCCCCCCGCGCCGGCGCGTGCGTGCAAGGACGCGCGCAAGGTGATGCCCGAGTTCTTCAAGCTGATCGACGACCCCGCAAGGCCGCTCGGCACGCTGCGCATCGCGGTGGCCGAGATCGGCGCACCCATCTGCCAGGACCCGATCGACCAGCGCCGATGCACCCCTGGCAACGAGGGCTGCGAGCTCGGCGACTGCGTGGCCGACCGCTCGAGCCCCTCCGGCGGCCTCTGCCCGTGCAAGAACGCCGACAGCCCGCTCGGTGACCTCCTGGTGGTGCTCTTCAAGGGGCTCTCCTCGGTGGCCGACCCCAAGAAGCCCGCCGAGCCCGGCGCGGTGCCTCCGGGCCGCTGCGCGCCGCCCGCGCTGGTCAGCGCGCTCACCGACGCGACCCGCAACGAGCTCTGCGAGGTGCGCCGCACGCTCGACTTCCTCCTCGCGCAGAACGGCGGCGGCAAGCTCTTCAACGACCCCAACGTGGTCAAGTCGCTGACCGCCTTCCTCGACTACGTGCAGGGCAAGGGTTACTCGGGCGCGCACTACGACCTCTTCACCACTCTCGGCAAGGCCTCGCTGCTCGGGCAGCCCGGCGCCATCTGCGACGCGAGCAACACCTACGCGCTGCTCGACCTCGCGCTCGGCTACCTGACGCCGCCCACCGCCTCCGCCCTGGTGGGGCACATCAAGGATCTGCTCGCGGACCCCACCATGGTCCAGTTCCTCAACACCGTCTCCTCGCCAAACGGGGGCTCCGCGACCGGCCGCGCGGCGATCATCACCATCGCGAAGACGCTCATGCCGGGCCTCATCGCCGCCAAGAGCCCGACCGACGCCCTCCAGCAGATCGACGACCTCGCGAGCAAGCTCGTCCTCGCGCCCGCCGCGAACTACCCCCAGACCTTCAAGAACCACGTCAAGGCGGTGCTCGACGAGGTGCACGCCCTCCTCAACTACTGCCGGCCCGGCTGCGGGCAGGGCGCGGCCTGCACCGCTGCCTGCGCGGCCGACAAGCCCCTCTTCCCCGACGTGCAGCGGCTGCTCTTGTGCCTCAACTCGCCCGCGGTGGACCCCGACGGCACGCTGGTCGGTGCGCTCTACGACCTCCTCTCGCTCAAGCCGCTCCAGCCGGGCGTCCCGGGCGTCGACCTGCCCACGCTGCTCGGCGCCATCCAGGCGATCGTCGACCTCGACCAGAGCGGCCAGACGGTGCGGCTCCTGCGCTACGTGATCACCTCGATCGGCAGCGACGAGGTGGCCACCGAAGCGGTCCGCGCGCTGCTCGCCGAGGCGATGACGCCCGAGGTGGGCAAGAACCTGGTGCCGGCGCTCTCGGTGCTGGTGCAGCACCAGGTGCTCGGAGAGGTGCTCGCCCTCTTGCAGGACATCCTCTACAGCTGCTCGCCGCCGGCCACGCCTTGAGCGCCGCGGTTTCGCCTGCTCCCCCTCGATCCCTTCGCCCCGCTCGCCGCACCAAGCCTCAAGGATCTGGAATGACCTCCCGCTCGCGCCGCCGCTCCGCCGCCCTTCACGCACGCCGCGCCGCGCTCGCCGCCGCGCTCTGCATCTTCATCGCCGCCGGGTCCGCGCGCGCCAACCCGTACGAGCTCTTCGGGTTCACCCCGCGCAGCGTGGGCCTCGCCTCGGCCAACGTCGCGCTCGGCGACGACCTCGCGGGCAGCTTCTACAACCCAGCCGGGATGATCGGGCACCACAAGAGCGAGTTCGGGATCGGGTTCGACTACACGCGGATGATGCTGCACATCGACCGCACCTCGGCCGCCAGCACCATCAAGAACGGCTACAACGACGACGCGCCCCGCTTCGAGCTGGCCCTGATCTTCCCGCTCGGCGGCGCGCTGCTCAAGGACCGCGTCGTCATCGGGCTCAACCTCGGCCACCCGATGGGCTCGCTCATCCGCGTGCAGACGCTCGACCAGTCGCGGCCGCAGTTCTACCTGTACCAGTCGAAGCCGCAGCGGTTCGCCACCTCGGCGAGCATCGGCATCAAGATCATGAACGGCCTGTCGATCGGCTTCGGCGCGCAGGTGATCGCCGAGCAGGTCGGCTCGGTGAAGTTCCAGGTGGACCTCGCCGCGCGCAAGTTCGTGCAGCGGGAGATCACCATCAACCTCAACACCATCCCCGAGCCGATCGCGGGCATCCTGGTAGAGCCGAACGACTGGCTGAAGTTCGGCTTCTCCTGGCGCAAGAGCGCGCAATTGTATTACGCGCAGCCGACCGACATCAACCTGGGCGACCTGGGCGACCTGCAGCTCAACGTCCAGGGCATCGCGCAGTACTGGCCGCACGTCTTCTCGCTCGGCACCACCCTCAAGCCGCTCACCAGGTGGATGTTCAGCTTCCAGGTGGACTACCTCTTGTGGAGCAAGGCGCCGCGCGACCAGGTGAACGTCGCCATCGAGCCCTCGGGCGCGGTCCTCTCGGGCCTCGGCCTCGACGCGGTGCTCGGCTTCGGGTCGAACGACGCCGCGCCAGGGTTCTCCAACATCCTCATCCCGCGGTTTGGCGTGGAGTACACCGCGAGCGACTGGGTCACGCTGCGCGGCGGGCTCTCGGCGCGGCCGGCGATCACGCCCGACCAGGTGGGCACCACCAACTACCTCGACAACTTCACCGAGACGATCGCGGGCGGGGTCACCTTCAAGTTCAAGGACCTGCTGCAAGTGTTCCCGGACCCGGTGTCGCTCGACCTGGGCGGGTCGCTGATGATCGCCAACAACCGCACCAACGTGAAGCGGCAGACGGTCGACCCGACGGGTGGGGCGAGCTTCGGGGGGACGCTGCTGACGATGGGGGCGATGCTCAGGTATCTGTACTGAGGGCCCCAGCCAGGCGACGAGTCCGCATCGCACGCCACGGTCTCGCGGCCTTCGAGGCGTCATCAAGGCGCCACCGTCACCCACCAGCAAAAGGGCGAGTGCCCCGGCCCACCCTGGGTTACAGTCGCTTCCTCTTGAGCTCCGACGACGATCACGTGCAGTCCGGCCGCCTGCGCCGGTTCTCCCGCCTCGCCTGGCTGACCGCGCGCACCACCGCCGATCTCCTCGCCGGCAAGGCGCGCACCAAGCTGGGCGGCGAGGCCTCCCCGGAGGCCGACACCGCCAGCCTCAACGCGGCCGCCGAGCGCATCCTCTCCACCCTGGGCGACCTCAAGGGGGCCGCGCTCAAGCTGGGCCAGGCCCTGGCGATGGACCCGGACGCCCTGCCGCCCGAGGCGCGCAAGATCGTCGCCAAGCTGCTCTCGCAGGCTCCCTCGCGGATGGCCTTCGAGGCGGTCGCGAGCGTGGTCGAGAAGGAGCTGGGCAAGCCGCACCACCAGCTCTTCGCCCGCTTCGACCCGGAGCCGCTGGCGGCCGCCTCGCTCGGCCAGGTGCACGCCGCGAAGCTGCTCGACGCGGACGGCGGCGCCGAGGTGGTGGTGAAGGTCCAGTACCCGGGCGTGGACAAGGCCCTCGAGGCCGACATCTCCAACGCCGGCGTGCTGGTGAAGGGGATCGCCATGACCGGCGACACCCTCGACGGCCGCCCGTACTACGAGGAGATCCGCGAATCCCTCCTGCGCGAGCTCGACTACCTCGAGGAGGCCAAGCAGAACGCCGCCTTCGCCGAGGCCGCGGCGGGCTTCCCGGAGCTGGTGGTCCCGAAGGTGATCCCGCACCTCTCGTCGCACCGCGTGCTGACGCTGGAGCGGCTCAGCGGGCCGAATCTGATGGACGTGATCGAGAGCGCCGCCGACGAGGCGGAGCGCTACCGCGTCGGGCGCCTGCTGATCATCGCCATCTGGGGCCCGTTCTACGCGGGCCGGCTGATCCACGCCGACCCGCACCCGGGCAACTTCCTCGTGCTCGCGGACGGGCGGTTGGGCGTGCTCGACTTCGGCGCCACCAAGCTGCTCTCGCCGCGGTTCGGCAACGTCTACCGCAAGCTGCTCGAGCGCAACGCGCAGGGCAAGAGCCGGCAGGACGTCGCCAAGATCCTCTCGGAGGCCGGCTTCCGCTTCATCGGCGACACCGACGACGCCTACGACCTCTGCGACGAGATCGCCGACATCGTCGAGCGGCCGATCCTCGCCGAGCACTACGACTTCGGCGCCGACCCGATGGTGGCCGATACCCGCCGCCTGGTGCAGAGCAAGCCCGGCGTGCTGCTGCAGATCAAGCCGCCGGCCGAGGCGGTGCAGTTCTATCGGGCCGCTGCCGGGCTCGCGCAGGACCTGCGGCTGCTCAAGATGCGCGGCAACTTCCGCTCCATCCTGGCGGAGATCGTCGCCCGCGGCATCCGCCCCGAGCAGGCCTGAGCCCGGGTCCGTCCTCTTCTGATTATCGAATCTACCGAAAAGTTGGCAACGTCAATGGATCCCCGCCCACAGCACTTCGTCGACACCCCCGCCGCCCTCGAGCAGTGCGCCCAAAGCGTCGCCCGCGCCGCCCGCGTCGCGCTCGACACCGAGTCGAACGGCTTCCACGCCTACTTCGAGAAGGTCTGCCTCGTGCAGCTCTCCACCGGCGCGGAGGAGTTCGCCGTCGACACGCTGGCGGTGGGCCTCGGCCCGCTGCTCCCGCTGCTCACCGACCCCGCGCGCGAGGTGATCCTCCACGCCGCCGAGTTCGACGTGCTCACCCTGCGCCGCGACTACGGCCTGCGGATGGGCCGCATCTTCGACACCCACGCCGC
>JAYWAO010000579.1:0-21743 GCA_043782365.1 Deltaproteobacteria bacterium | reverse complement strand
ACGAGTCAACCCGTTGCGGTTTCCGAGGAGGAGCAACGACGAGATGCGCTGCCCATCGCCGCCCTGGCGACGGGAGGTAAGCTGTTCGGTGCTCTAGGGCGCCGCTCGCGTCAGGCCCGCGCGGCGTCCTGCGGTCCGCGCACCAGCCGCCCGGGCAGCGCGCCCGTGTGCTCGTCGCGCTCGAGGATGACCGTCCCGCTGACGATGGTCGCCTCGTACCCGTGGGCCCGCTGCACCAGCCGCCGCCCGCCCGCGGGCAGGTCGTAGGCCATCTTCGCCGGGCCCAGCGCCAGCCGCTCCAGGTCGATCACGTTGACGTCGCCCTTGAGCCCCGGGGCGAGCAGGCCGCGGTCGTGCAGGCCGAAGAACTCCGCGGTCAGCCGGGTCTGCCGGCGCACGATGTGCTCGAGCGGCAGCGTCGGTCCGCGCGTGCGGCCCTTCACCCAGTGCGTCAGCATGAAGGTGGGCATACCGCCGTCGCAGATGGCGCCGCAGTGGGCGCCGGCGTCCGACAGCCCGAGCAGCGTGCGCGGGTGCTGGTGGAGCGTGCGCAGCAGGTCGAGGTTGCCGTCGGAGTAGTTGAAGAGCGGGAAGTAGAGCATCCCGCCGGCCGCCAGGTGGTCGTAGGCGAGCTCCTGCGCGCTCGGGCCGCCGCGGGAGGCGCGCGCCGCGAGGCTCTCCTCGGGGCGCGGCTCGTAGTCGTTGGTGTCTCCGATGAGGAACATCTTGTCGAAGCGCGAGGTGACGAACCGCGCGAACTCGCCCATGTCGAGCGCGGTCTCGGCGAGCAGCTTCGCGCGCGTCTCGGGCCTGCGCAGCGCGGCCCGGCGCTCCTCGGGCGGCAGGTCGAGCAGCTCGAGATAGCCAGGGTGCAGCGCGAACGGGTGCGCGGTGGCCTCGACGCTCATGATGATGCCGATGGCCCGGCCCGCCACCTGCGCGAAGACCGGCAGGCCCTCGGCGGCGGCCTCGTCGAGCTGGCCGAGCACGTCGCGCCAGAGGGCGGGCGCGGCGTCGGTCTGGCTGAGGTTGAAGCAGACCGGGCGGCCCGTCTCGCGCGCCAGCTGCTTCATCCAGGTCATCTCCTCGGGCACCCTTGCGTGGTCGGTGGCGAGCTGGAAGAGCCCCGCGCCCGCCTCGCGCAGCGCGTGGCCGAGGCCGAACAGCTCTTCACGCGAGGCGAACGTTCCGGGCATCGGCTCGCCGTCGGGCGACCGGTGCAGGAGCGTGCGCGAGGTGGAGAAGCCGAGCGCGCCCGCGCGGACGGCCTCGGTGACGATCTTCGCCATCGCCGCGATGTCCTCGGGCGTGGCGAGCTGGTTGGCGGCGCCGCGCTCGCCCATCACGTAGGCGCGGACGGGCGCGTGCGGGATCTGGCAGGCGAAGTCGATCGCGTGCGGCGTCTTCTCGAGCGCGTCGAGGTACTGCGGGAAGGTCTCCCAGGCCCACTTGATGCCCTCGTGCATGGCGGCGCCCGGGATGTCCTCCACGCCTTCCATCAGCTGGATCAGCCACGAGCGCCGGTCCTCCTGCACGGGCGCGAAGCCCACGCCGCAGGAGCCCATCACGGCGGTGGTCGCGCCGTGCCAGGAGGAGGGCGTGAGGAAAGGGTCCCAGGTCACCTGCGCGTCGTAGTGGGTGTGCACGTCGACGAAGCCCGGGGTGACCAGCTTGCCCCGGGCGTCGAGCTCGCGCTTGCCCGCGCCCAGCACGCCTGGGCGCTCCACCGCGGCGACCTGGCCGTCCTGTAGCGCCACCTCGGCCTCGCGCCCGGGGGCACCGGAGCCGTCCACCACCAGACCGCCGCGGATGACCAAGTCGTACATTCGGGCCGACCTCTGCTGCGCAGTTGACGAGAAAGTGAAACCCTTTCACATTGCGGGCATGGTTCACAAGTCAGCCAACCGACCGACCGGCGCCGGCCGGGAGCCCGCGCCCATCAAGGGGCCTGCGCGCCTCGCCGCCCGCCGGGAAGCGCGCCGCGAGAAGATCCTCGACGTCGCGATGGGCCTCGTCGAGCGCGCAGGGTTCGCCGCGCTGACGGTGGCGCGGCTCGCCGCTGAACTCGGGCAGTCGCTCGGCGCGCTCTACCGGACCTTTCCGGGCAAGGCCGGGCTGCTGGTGGCGCTGCAGCTGCGGGCCATCCGTTCGCTGCAGGCCGAGGTGACGCTGGCGCAGCGCGAAGCCGCCAACCGGACCCATCGCAGCCCGGGCGACCGGCCGCACAAGAAGGTGGTCGCGCTCTCGCTGGTGCTCTCGTCGCTGCGGCCGCTCATCGACGGCCACCGGCTCGCGCCCGCCCGCTACGCGCTGCTCGACGGGCTGCTCTCCGCGCCCGACCTGGTGCTCGACGCCGCCGAGCTTCGCCTGGTGAACGGCGCGCTCGAGCCGCTCCTGGGCGCGGTCGCGCAAGGGCTGGAGGCCGCAGCGGAGCACGGCGCGCTCGAGCCCGGCGACGCGGCGCTGCGCACGCGCATCCTCTGGGCCGCGCTGCACGGGCTCGACCACCTGCGCAAGCGCGACCGGGGCGAGCGCAGGTCGCTGCGCTCGCCGCTGCTGGTGCGCGGCGCGCTCTTGTCCCTGCTGCGCGGCTTCGGCGCGGACCGCGGCGAGCTCGACGACGCCCTGGCGCTGGCCCTGCCGTGATCGGACTCGCCGGGCCGCAGCTGGCGCTGCTCTGCGCGATCGTCGCGCTAGCCGGCTGCCCCGCTGCCTGCGCGCGCAGGCGTCGAAGGCGCCTGCAGCCCGAGGCCCGCCGCGAGCCGGTCTGCCCGCAGCCGCGACAGCTCGCTCGTGTAGTGCGCCCGCAGCGCCTCGGTCTCGGCGCCCACGCTCTCGCTCCCCAGCCCGGCGGTCGGCCGCGGCGGCAGGAAGCGGATGATCACGTGCCCCGGGATCGAGGTCAACCTGCCAGGCCCGTGCAGCTCGAAGGCGCCGTCGATCAGCATCGGCACGATCGGCGCCTGGCTCGCCACCGCGAGGTGCAGCGCCCCCTTCTTGAACGGGAGCAGCTCGGCGACGAGGTGGCGCGTGCCCTCGGGGGCGAGGAAGACGGCGAGCTTCTCGTCGGCCATCCGCGCGGCCGCGCGGTTCATCACCTTGCGCGCGCGGCCGCCCGCGCCGCGGTCGATCAAGAGGAAGCCGAGCAGGTAAAGTGTAATACCAACCATCGGGTAGTAGAGCGCCTCGCGCTTGATCGCCGCCACGCTGGCTGGCGGCATGATGGCGGTGACGAGGTAGGCGTCGATCAGCGAGCCGTGGTTGAACGTCACCACCTTCATCGAGTCGGTGAGGAGGTGCTCGGTCCCCTGCGTCTCGTAGGTGATGCCGGCGAGCCGCAGCATGTGCTGGCCCCAGAAGCGCAGGAGCCACGGCGTGAGCCGGCGCGCGAACCGGCCCAGGGTGACGAGCGTGATGACCGACGCGCAGGCCGCGAAGACGAGGGTGAAGGTCCAGCTCGCCACGACTTGCCACAGCCCGCGCAGGCTCATCTCCCCTTCTTACCGCACCGCCTGCTTCGCCGTGCGGTCGGCGCGGTACAGGCCCCAGTGCTTCTCCACCTCGTCGGGGTGGGGGCCGCCCTTCCAGTTCTCGTCGAAGGCCTCGAACCAGAAGTTCACCAGCTTCGCCTCCGTCGTCCAGGCGCGGGCCTGCTCGAAGAAGGCCGCCTGCTCGGGCTCGCCGTACTTGCCCTTGATGAGCTTCGCCTGCTCGCCTTCGCTGCTGCGCTGGGTCGCCCAGCCGAACTCGCCGAGCACCAGCAGCCTGCCCGGGTGGCGCTGCTGCACGGCGGCGAGCTTCTCCTTGGTGAAGGCGAGCGCGTCCTCCAGCTGCTGGCCGCCCCACATGCCGTAGGCGTGCACGTCGAGGAAGTCGACCTCGGCCGCCACCGCGAGGCTCGCTGCGGTGCTCCAAAAGCCGTGGTCGTCCGCCGTGGTGATCGGCGCCCTCGTGCGCGCGCGCACCTCGCGCAGCGAGCGGAGCAGCACCTCGGGGCCGCAGCGGTGGTCCGACCAGTCGATCTGGGTCTCGTTCCCCACGATGACCGCGCGCACCAGCTCCGGATATTCGTTGGCGATCTGCACGCACCGCTCGAGCTCGGCGCGGTTGGCGGCGACGCCCGCTGGGAGCGGGTCTCCGGTGCCAGGCTCCTTGCCCTTGGCCGCCGCGTGCTCGGGCGCGACCCAGCAGCCGAGCATCACCACCAGCGGCAGCTTCTCCTCGCGGATGATCTGCAGCACCAGCGCGGCGGTGGGGCTGGCGTCGTACATCCGCAGGAAGTGCCACCGCCGCGAGAGGAGCTGGAGGTCCTCGGTGAGCTGCGCTCGCGTGGGCTGCGCGCCGGCTGGGCTCTGGCCGTCGCGGTGCATGCCGTAGGCGATCCCGTCGCCGATCCAGCGGCCGTCCAGCCCGGCGGAGAACGTGCGCAGCGGCGAGGGTCCGCGTGCAGCCGGGTTGGCAGCGGGCGCCGCGGTGGCGCACGCCCCGAGCAAGTGTAAGACAGCGACGAGCAGCGAGGCCCGGGCCGTCACGCGCGCACCCCGCGCAGCTCGGCGGGAGCGAGCTCCACCTCGATGCGGACCACCTCGCCGCTGCGCGAGAAGACCTTGCGGCTCGTCTCGGCATCGAGGCGCGCGCCGTCGAACTCGGCGAGCCCGCCGCCCCTGAACTCGACGTCGGCGCGGGACCGCTCGCCGAGCCAGTACGTCACGGGCACCTCGCAGAGCGTGAAGCCCAGCTCACCGGGCTCGAGCTTCCAGGTCTCCAGCGCGCCGTCCGCGCGGAAGAACGAGAAGTCTGCGGGCGAAGAGAGCAGCTCGGAGCCGTGCAGCAGCGCGGGCCGCAGCTCGAGCCGTCCGCCCTCCACCCGCACGCCCAGCTCGCCGAAGCGGGTGAGGATGATCTCCTTCACCGAGCCCGTCATCCCGGGCTGCTGCGCGCCGGCGTGCCGGGGCGTGTGCGAGTACGGATCGGTGGGGAAGGCGCCGTAGTCCCGCGCGCTCTTGTTGAAGCCGAGCCCCGCGCGGATCCGGTCGTACGCGTCTGCCAGCGCGGCCACCTGCGCGGCCGGCGCGCCCGAGGAGCGGGCCCGCTCGAAGGTCTCCTGCGCGGCCAGCAGGAGCTTCGCCACCATGTGCCAGTAGATGCAGCCGAGCCCCTCGTAGCCGTACATCGTCCCCGAGCGGCCGGTGAACTGCTTGAGCTCGAAGACGCGCGCGAAGCAGTCGACCGCGGCCTCGCCGTGGGCCTGCACCAGCGGCGCGAACGCGGGCTCCCTGCCCACCTTGGCGAGCACCGCGCGCAGGTCGTCGGGTGTGGTCAGCTCACTGGAGAACCGGTGGCAGCCGAAGACGTCGCGGGAGAGCACCCGCGCGTCGCCCGCGCCCAGCAGCGCGACGAAGAGCGGGCTTCGCGCCACCTCCTCGAGCGGCACCCGGTTCTTCTCGAGGAAGCCGGGCAGGGTGCGATCTGGGTAGAGCAGGAAGCTCGCCTGGTCAGCGCGCCACAGCCGGCTCGCGAAGAGCGCGTCGAGCACCGAGAGCGACTCCCCGGCGTCGAGCAGCCCGGAGCTGAGCACGGAGACCTGCCCCTCGAGCATCTCGTAGAGCGGCTCGAAGCGCGCGGTGCCGGGCCCGAGCTCGAGCAGGTTGTACGAGTGGTAGAGCCCGTCGGGTCGCCGGTTCTTGCGCAGCGAGCGGTCGCAGTAGTCGATCGCCAACCGCAGCAGCGTGGACGCCTCGCGCAGGTCGACCGTGGCGCCCGGCGTCAGCCCCTGGTAGGCCTTGCTCCGGTACTGCTCGAAGGCGAACGCGAGCGCGTCGAGCAGCGCGCGGCGGTCGCCGTCGCCGATCTGCTCCTGCGCGAGCAGGTGCTGGTGCGCCACCAGGACGCGCCCGGTCTCCCGCAGCCAGGCCGCCAGCTCGGTGGGCGCGGCCACGGTGCCGCCGCGCTCGTCGAACAGCTTCGCGCAGAAGTCGAGGTACCGGCGCAGGTGGCCGAGGGTGACCACCGACAGCCCGCTGCCGACCAGCGCGTTGTTGGCGTCGTTCCACTCTGGCCGCTGGGTGTTCATCCAGAGCCCGCCTTCGAGCACCAGCCCGCCGAGCTTCGCCAGCACCGGCACCAGCAGCTTCTCCGCGAGCGTCGCGCGCACGGGCGCACCGGCGGCGTCGCGCACCAGCTTCCCGTCCGCGCCCAGCGTGGCCGTGCGCGCCTTGATGCGCGCGTCGTGCGCGTGGTCGAAGACGATGGTCTCGCGCGGGTCGCGGGCGATGTCGGCCGCGCTCTTGAGTCGGTAGGGCACGTCGGCGTAGGCGAAGATCCGCTCGCCCAGCAGCGCCGCCAGCTGCCCCGGGTGCGTGCGCGCCGAGCCCTCGAGCAAGCGCAGCAGGTAGACGACCTGGTGGTCGCCCCAGTAGCCGATGTTCGCCCATGGGTTGTGCGGCTCGGGCGCTTCCCAGTCGACGCCGTCGCGCCCGAGGCGGTACGGGTTGAAGCCGTCCACCGTCGAGGCGTTGACGAACTTCGCGATCATGCTCTCGAGGAACGCCGGGAAGCTGGCCGAGAGCGCCTCCCAGTTCTGGAAGATGTCGCGCCAGTTGCCCTGGTAGTCGAGCGCCCGGGTGCCGTCGGGGTTGCGCAGCTTGATGGAGAACTTGTTCCACGGCCGGCTGGGGTCGCCGTGGCGGCGCGAGAAGGTCAGCGGGAGGTACTCGTAGGCGAGCCGGAGCAGGTCGGCGTCCCCCTGCGCCCGGGCCCACGCGAGCAGCGCCTCGACCGGGGCTTCGCGCTCCTCCGCCGCGCGGGCCGCGAGCGCCTGCTGGTGGCGGGCGTGCACCTGCGTGTCGTGCTCGCGCACGAAGAGCGCGAAGTCGGCCAGCGGCACGCTCTGCCCGTAGGCGAAGACTCCGCCGCGCATGTTGTTGAAGAGCACGTTGGCGAAGTGGTGCGCGGTGACGCGGCGGTCGTCGCTGGTCTGCAGCCCGTCGGCGCTGGCGACGTTGCGCAGCAGCGCCTCGGTGCCGCGGCGCACGTCGGCGGCGAGCCTGGCGCGCAGGTCAGGCGCGGTGACGAGCAGCTGCCGCAGCGACTCGACCTCGACCTGCCCGAGGTTGACGTCGGCGACCACGTCCCACCCGCGGGTCTCGCCGGGAGAAAGTGTAATCGTAGAGGCGGCGAGCCAGGCCGCCCGGCGGCCCTTGAGCTCGCGCTCTGCGCTCACGGCCTCGCCGCGCCGGAAGCCCGCGAGCTGGTCGGAGCAGAGCAGCACTTGCGGCTTCTCCAGGCCGGCCGACCAGACGACGTTGGCCTTGAGCGATTCGACCGGCCGCGCCTGATCGACGATCAGCGCCTGCAGCGCGTAGATGCCCAGGCCGGTCGGCGCGTCGAGCTCCGCGCGCGTGTAGGCGTTGGCGAGGTTGCTGTACGCCTGCTGCAGCGCGGAGCTGACGCCGGCCGGCATCAGGTCTTGCAGGCCATCGACGACCTCGAGCGAGACGGGCGCCGCCCCCTCGTTCGAGAGCGAGGCGGTGCGGACGAAGCCGAACTTCTCGCTCCCCGCCCAGCGGGCGCGGAAGACGAGGCCGAGCTTGCGGTTGCGCTCCTCGAAGAGCAGCTGGTTGCCGGCGAAGCTCTTGTAGAGGGTGCGCTCGATGGCGTCGCCGTCGGCCGGTCCGCGCAGCGGCTCCCAGAGCGCGCCGCCCTGCAGGCGCACCAGCGTCAGCGGCCCCGTGTGCGGGTGGCATTGGTGGAGCAGGTCGTCGGTGACGTAGGGGAAGAGCGCGTGGTCGGCGTCGGCGCGGCCCGCGGTGAGGCCGCCGCGGCTCGAGACGAACATCCAGAGGTCGGAGTCGCTCACCACCGAGACGAGGAACGGCGGCATCCGATCGACCGCCCCGATGCGCAACCACTCCTCGCCGCCGAGCACCACGAAGCCGTCGCTGCCAGGCGCAGGCTCGCCCACCCCGGAGGTTCCCGCCGCCGTGTCCGAACGAGCTTCGTAGGCCATCCGCAGTGCTCCATTCAGCCGCCGCGCGTGGTGGCGGAGGCAAAGCAGTTCCACGCCCGGCCGACGCTGGCCCGAACCGGGCGCAGGCTTGACAGCCCGGATCTGGTTCCGTTAGTTTGTTCGAAGGACAAACAAAGTCAAGTCCGACCCTCACCCCGCCTTCATCCGACCGACGTACAGGGCCCTGACTAGCGATTTCCTGGTTGATTTTGTGACTTGCCGTTCCGCTGCACCAGCGCTGTACCGCGACAAAGATCGGCAGTCAGGCGAACGAAGCCAGCGCCTGGGGCGCGGCGAGGAGGAGTTTCCGATGGGAATCATCGCAAAGCGCGCGGGCCAATACGCCCGGGTCGTCGTCTTGCTGGTCGCGGCCTTGGGCCTCACCGCGGCGCCGCAGGCCGAAGCGCAGCCCACGCCGACCGCGCAGCCCGCGCCCAGCCCAGCAGGGCCCGCCGCGCAGCCCGCGCCCGCCCCTGCAGCAGGGCCTCCCGCTCCGGCAGCGCCGGCCGCGCGGATCATCGAAGCGCGCACGGTCGAGGCGCTAGCGCCCGCCAGCAAGTCCGGCGTGCACGTGGTCTCGGACGCCACCGGCGAGCGCCTGCAGGTCGACGGCAAGGACTTCCTCGTCTACGGCATGAACTGGGACTACTTCCCGATCGGCACCAACTACGCCTACAGCCTCTGGACCCAGCCCGAGGACGTCATCAAGGATGCGCTCGACCGCGAGATGCCGCTGCTCAAGCGGATGGGCGCGAACGCCATCCGCGTCTACTCGGGGATGCCGCCGAAGTGGATCAAGTACGTCTACGAGAAGTGGGGCATCTACACGATGCTCAACCACACCGCCGGCCGCTACGGGCTGACGATCGACGGCGTGTGGATCCCGGCGGTCGACTACTCGAGCCCGAAGATCCGCGCGGTGATCAAGGCGCAGGTGATGGCGGTGGTCGAGGAGTCGGTGGGCACGCCCGGCCTGCTGCTCTGGCTGCTCGGCAACGAGAACAACTACGGCCTCTCGTGGAGCTCCTTCGAGATCGAGAACCTCCCGCAGGGCGAGCGCGACCACGCCAAGGCGAAGTTCCTCTATTCGCTCTTCGGCGAGCTGATCCACGACATCCACGCCCGCGACCCGAACCACCCGGTGGCGATCGCCAATGGAGACCTGCAGTACCTCGACCTGATCGCCTCGGAGTGCAAAGGCCTCGACATCCTGGGTACCAACGTCTATCGCGGCCGCTCGTCGGGCGACCTCTTCTCCAAGGTGAAGGAGAAGCTGGGCATCCCGGTGATGTACACGGAGTTCGGCGCCGATGCCTTCGACGCCAAGAACGTGCGCGAGGACGACGTGGTGCAGGCGAAGTACCTGCTCGCGCAGTGGCAGGAGATCTACCAGCAGTCGGCCGGGAAGGGGAAGGCCGGGAACGCCATCGGCGGGTTCATCTTCCAGTGGAGCGACGGCTGGTGGAAGTACAACCAGGAGACCAACCTCGAGAAGCACGACGTCAAC
Source organism: Deltaproteobacteria bacterium (assembly GCA_043782365.1). GTDB lineage: Bacteria > Myxococcota > Myxococcia > Myxococcales > 40CM-4-68-19 > CAIWCD01. The sequence continues at coordinate 12,228 of JAYWAO010000579.1, read as the reverse complement.
GCCTCCTGGTCGAACGGCGCCTATGTCGAGGACTTCGTCGAGGGGCAGAACAACATGAACGAGGAGTGGTGGGGCATCTGCGCCAAGGGCCAGCCCGACGCGCGCGGCATGTTCGACCTCTATCCGCGCACCGCCTATTACGCCCTGCAGGAGGCATTCAAGCTCAATGCCTATGCCGCGACCACCTCCCCGGCGGCGATCGCGCAGTGGTTCGGCGCCATCGAGCCGTCCGCGTATGCGGGCGCTTATCGGGCCGATCGTGCGGCCAATGCGGTCGGCATGCTGTCGATGGCCCGGCTGACCAACCTGCGCCTGGGCTTCGAGACCGTCTCCACGGGCGGCGCGCGCGTGACCACGCCCGATGCGCCCACGGCCACTCCCTCGGCGGCGGCCTACCAGCCCTCGCCGCTGCCGGCGCAGGTGGTGCCGGGCTTCAAGGGGTTCGACCACATGGAGTCGGCGTATGCCTCGTTCGAGGTGAAGCCGGCCGACAACCTCACCGGCACGCTGACGGTCAACGTGCTCGGCAACGTGGCGGCGAACCCGATCGACCAGATCTATTATGAGAACCGCGGATTGCCGCTGCGGGTGGTCACCGACGCGCGGCTCACCGGTACCGCCGACCTGCCCGCGGGGCTCGCCACCCGCAACCTCACCGGGCTCGAACGGATCCGCATCTACAACTCGACCATCTCGTGGGACGAGCCGTGGTTCAAGCTCGATGGCTTCTTCCGTTCGGGCCACTACCACTGGGGCAACGAGGGCGACTTCTTCGGCCTCTACCGTGAAGCCAACTACGGCCTCAACCTCGACGTCTACAACGGCGATGCGCCGCTCGGCATGGAGGTGGCCTTCAAGCAGCAGCTCGACGGGCTCAAGGTGGCCTTCGGCCCGCAGCTCTGGTGGGGCGCGAACCCGGCGGTGATGGCGAAGTACCAGCGGTCATTCAACAGCCCGTTCGGGCCGATCGCCTTCGCGGTGATGCACGAGGAGCAGATCTCGGGGCAGGGCGCGGTCACCACCTCGGCCGCCGTGCCCGAGCAGAAGACGCGCAAGTCCACGCTCTACGTGGCCAAGCGGTTCGGCGAGTTCAACCTCGAGCTCGGCGGCATCTGGGGCGGCTCGAACAAGGTCGGCGACTGCGACCCGCGCGTCTATGGCCAGAGCCTCTCCCCCTGCTTCAAGACCGACGCGGGCTTCGGGCTCACCAAGATCGACCACGTGCGCTTCGCCGACACGTTCGGCGCCAAGGCGAAGCTCACCTGGGAGAGCGGCCTCTGGCACGCCTACGCCCAGGGCGCCTACATGGGCCTCGTCGCCGACGGCGGGCCGACGCAGACGGTCACCTTCACCGGCTGGTCGCTGAAGGACTCGGGCTCGGGCAACCAGGTCAACGCGCTGGCGGGCGTGGCCTATAACTACGGCTGGTTCCAGTTCGGCCCGAACCTCCTCTGGCAGAAGCCGCTGGTGGGCCCTGGCCCGGGATACGTCAGCCCCGTGCGCAACATCTTGAGCGATCCGTTCGTGGTGCGCGGCAACCGCGAGCAGGTGGCGGCCGAGATGATGCTGGTGTTCGACCCCACGCCGGGCACCTGGATGTGGGCCTGGGACAACGACCTGCGCGAGGACGCGCCCCTCGCCGCCAGCCTCGACGTGAACTATCGCCACCAGCCCGCCTGCCAGGCCGCGTTCCCGGGCCAGCCCGCGCCGGTGTGCCTCTCCCAGGACGCCGCCATCGGCGTGCTCGCGGACGGGACGCAGTTCGCCTTCGCCGGCTCTCCCCCCCGCCGCGATCTGTGGGAGGCAAATCTCAGGGTGGTCTCGGCGCCGCGCGAGGGCTTGCGTCTGGTGGCCCACGTTTATGCGGGCACCGGCGAGGCCAACGGGGACGACGGCCGCCTGGTGCACCGCTACGGCGGCGACGTCCGCGTCACCTGGCGCCAGCTGACCTTCAGCGGCCTGGCCAAGTTCAACGACTGGGGTCCCTACGACTATCACAAGGACTACAACCTCACCTTCCCGGTCCAATTGACCGGCGATATCGCCTATACGCTCGGCTCCCCGCGCTGGCTCTGGCTGCAGCAGAGCCGCCTCGGCCTGCGCGCCACGCAGCGGTACCTGAACGGATACTCGCCGCGCTTCGCGCCCGATCCGCTCGACCCCAAGAAGTGGGGCAACGAGTGGGAGATCCGCTCGTACCTGATCGTGACGCTGTAGCCGCAGATGCCGGCGCACCTGCTTGCCACGGTTCTCCTGATGTCGCTCCCCGTGCCCCCCAACTCCGCGCCCGGCGTCGCCTCGCCTCCGGCGACCGCCGAGGTGGTGCTCACCGCGCAGGGCACGGGCCAGCGGCTGGCGCCGATTGGCAGGATCACCTTTACCGATCAGCCGCAGCCGGCCGAGTCGGCCCAACTGGTGCTGGTCGACCCGTCGAAGGAGTTCCAGTCGCTGATCGGCATCGGCGGTGCGCTCACCGACGCCGCGGCCGACACGCTCGCCACGCTCCCGCCCGGTCTTCAGGATGCGGTCGTCCGGGCCTTCTTCGACCCCAAGGCGGGCATCGGGTATTCGCTCGCGCGCACGCACATCCACTCCTGCGACTTCTCCGCCGAGAGTTACACTTATGTGAAGGAGGGCGACGCGAAGCTCGCGACCTTCGACGTCGCCCACGACCGGGTCAACCGCCTGCCGCTGATCAAGCGCGCGATCGCCGCTGCCGGCGGCAAGCTGACCCTCTTCGTCAGCCCCTGGAGCCCGCCCGCCTGGATGAAGGACAACGGCGACATGCTGCGGGGCGGAAAGCTCAAGCCCGAGTTCCGCGGCGCCTGGGCCGACTACTTCGTCAAGTTCATCGGGGCCTACGAGAAGGAGGGCGTGCCCGTCTGGGGCCTGACGCTGCAGAACGAGCCGATGGCGGCGCAGCCCTGGGAGTCGTGCATCTTCACCGCCGAGGAGGAGCGCGACTTCTTGAAGCAGCACCTCGGACCAGCGCTGGCAAAAGCCGGCTATGGCGACAAGAAAGTCATGGTCTGGGACCACAACCGCGACCTCTTGTACCAGCGCGCCTCCGCGGTCTTCGACGACCCCGAGGCCGCGAAGTACGCTTGGGGCGTCGCTTATCATTGGTATGAGAGCTGGGCCGGCGGGCAGTCGATGCACGAGACTGTCAAGCGGGTGGCCGAGGCTTATCCAGGCAAGCCGGTCTTCTTCTCCGAGGGCTGCGTCTGCCCCGACGGGCCGGAGAAGCTGCTCAAATTAGGAGATTGGTCGCTCGGCGAGAAGTATGGCCGGGAGATGATCGCCGACTTCAACAACGGCACGGTCGCCTGGACCGACTGGAACGTGCTGCTCGATCAGCGCGGCGGGCCCAACCACGTCGGTAACTTTTGCTACGCGCCGCTCCACGTCGACACCAAGACTCACGCGCTCACCTATACGAACATCTATTGGTACCTGGGCCACTTCTCGAAGTTCGTCCGGCCGCAGGCGCGGCGGGTGGCGGCGGTGCCCGGGCGCTCGGATCTGCTCACGACCGCCTTCAAGAACCCCGACGGCACGCTCGCGGTGGTCGTCATGAACCAGGGCGACAAGCTGGTGCCGTACACGCTCTGGATCCACGGCCGCGGCGCTCCCGCCAGCGCGCCGCCGCACTCGATCGCAACCTTGCTCGTCCGCTAGAGTCGCAGCGGCGAGAGGAGAACCCATGCGGACCCAACGCCTGCTCGCAGGCCTCGCTGCGCTGCTCTTCTCGATCTCACTCCTCGGCCAGGTCGGCTGCGGCGGAGGCGCAGAGTGTCTCGGTGGCTCGGTCGCCTGCGGCGGCGTCTGCGCCGAGCTCGGCTCGGACAACAAGAACTGCGGCGTCTGCGGCAACGCTTGCGACCCGGGCGCCGCCTGCGCGAACGGCGTCTGCAGCTTCTCCTGCCCTCCAGGCCAGGTCTCGTGCGGAGGAAAGTGCACCGACCCGAGGGTGGACCCGGGTCACTGCGGCGCGAGCGGAGACTGCGCCGGCGCCAACGCGGGCGCGGTCTGCGGCCCGGGGACGCTCTGCTCGGCGGGCGCCTGCGCCGTCACCTGCCAGCGGGGGCTCCTCGACTGCAAAGGCCGCTGCGTCGACCCCCGCTCCGACCGGGCCTTTTGCGGCGCCGACAGCGACTGCCTGGGCGTGAGCGCCGGCAAGGTCTGCGGCGCGGGCAGCGTCTGCGCCGCGGGCGCCTGCGCGGTCAACTGTCTGCCGGGGCAGCTGAGCTGCGCTGGAGCCTGCGTCGATCCGGGCGCCGATCGCACCTTCTGCGGAGCAACAGGCGACTGCAGCGGCGGGGCGAGCGGCAGCTTCGGACAGGCCTGCGCGGCGGGCCAGGTCTGCGCGGGCGGGGCCTGCGCGCTCTCCTGCCAACGCGGGCTCGTCGCCTGCGGCGGTACCTGCGTGAACCCCGGCAGCGACCGCAGCCACTGCGGCGCGAGCGGCGACTGCGCGGGCCAGCGGGCGGGCTCCGTCTGCGGCGCGGGCCAGGTCTGCGCGAACGGCTCCTGCGCGGTGACCTGCCCGGGCAATCAATTGAACTGTAATGGCGTCTGTATCGACCCGCAGAGTGACCGGGCTTATTGCGGCGCGACGCTCGATTGCTCCGGAGCGACCGCTGGCAAGGCCTGCGCTGCCGGCCAGGTGTGCGCGAGCGGCGCCTGCGCGCTCTCCTGCCAGGCGGGCCTGCTCGCCTGCAACGGCGCGTGCGTGGACCCTGCCTCCAGCCGGGTGTTCTGCGGCGCCACCGCCGACTGCGTGGGGCCCACCGCGGGCAAGCTCTGCGCCGACGGCCAGGTGTGCAACGCGGGGCAGTGCGCCGCCTCGTGCGGCGCCGGGCTGGTGAGCTGCGGCGGGGCCTGCGTCGATCCGAAGAACGATCCCGGCCACTGCGGCGCCAAGGCGGACTGCGCGGCGGTCAATGCCGGCGCGGTCTGCACGTCGGGCCAATACTGCGCGGCCGGCGTGTGCGGCACCTCCTGCGCTCCGGGCCAGGTCGCCTGCAGCGGGCGCTGCGTCGAGCCTGCGAGCGACCGCAACCACTGCGGCGCCTCGGGCGACTGCTCGGGCCCCGGGGCCGGGGTGGCGTGCGCCTCCGACGAGGCCTGCCTGTCGGGCGCCTGCGTGGCCGCGGTGACCCCGCTCGATCTGGCCACGCCGTTCTCCACCGACATCGCCGGGCTGCCCTTCGCGCAGGCCTCCGAGGGGGCGAGCTTCAGGCCGGCGGCGATCTGGAACGGTCGCGCGGCGCCGCTGCCCACCAACGCGTTCTGGGAGGGGATGGTCTCTGGCGGCGGCAATGAGCGCGTCGGCTTCGCGCCCTACCAGCTCAAGGCCTCTGCCGCCGGCCTCGGTGTCGGGCTCATCGCGGTGCAGACCACGCCCACGGTGGTGCTCATCCCCGACCAGCAGCAGTTCCAGCTGGGCGCGAGCGCGAGCCCGACCACCCACGTGGTCTCTGCCTTCGACCAGTTCTCGGTGACGATGCAGTACTCGGTGGGCGCGGGCACCATGACGCTGCCGATGGTGATGGGCATGCCGTATGTCACGGCCGACTACGCCGCGGTCACGCCGAAGCTCACCGCCCTCGGCGCCACCTTCTCGAAGGTGAACGGCGTCACCACCACGCCCGCCACCGGCACCCGGTTCACCCTCACCCTGAGCGACAACAGCACCTGGGTGCTCTACGCGAGCGCGCCGGTCACCTTCAACTGGAACGCCGGCGCCCTCACCGCCAGCGCGCCGCTCAGCGGGACGCTGCGCATCGCCAACGTCCCCTCCGGCTCGACGGCGGTGCTCGATGCCCACGCGGGCGCCATCCCGCGCGGCGGCAAGTTCGACGTCTCGATCGGCGGCGACGTGGCCCGGCTTCACTTCAACTTCGTGACGACGGGCAGCGGCCCGCTCCTGATGATGGCGATGCCGCACCACCTCCCTCGCTTGCAGGGCGCGGTCCTGCCCGGCCTCTCGTACTCCTCGATGACCGGGACGCTGCAGGCGGTCGAGGCCTCCACCTGGAACCTGCGCATCCCGCTCTCGACCATCACCTGGAATGCGCCGCGGCCGATCGATCCGGCGCGCCTCGCCGCGGTCCAGGCGGCGCTCACCGCCGACGCGAGCTACGACCCGGGCGCGGGCGCGAACTCCGACCCGTACTTCGGCGGGAAGCACCTCGCGAAGCTGGCCCGGCTCTCGCTGATCGCGGACGAGGTAGGCGACACCGCGAGCGCCGCCGCGCTGCGCGCCCGACTGACGCCGCTGGCTGCCAAGTGGCTGGGCGGCCAAAACCCGGCGGACAACCTCGTCTACGAGACGAGCTGGGGCGGCCTCGTCACGGTCAACGGGCTCGCCGATACCGGCGCCGACTTTGGCCAGGGAATCTACAATGACCACCACTATCACTATGGCTATCACCTCTTTGCCGCCGCCGCGGTGCTGAAGGCCAACCCGAACGCCTTCACCGCGGCGCAGCGCAAGGGCCTCTTGGCGATGGTGCGCGACATCGCCAATCCCAGCGCCAATGACCCGGGCTTCACCCAGCTGCGCATGTTCGACCTCTTCCGCAGCCACTCGTGGGCGCACGGCCTCGCCTACCCCGACGGCGGGCACGGGTCCGACCAGGAGTCGTCCTCGGAAGCGGTCAATGCCTGGTATGGCCTGCAATTGCTCGGCGTCGCCACGGGCGATCAGCGCATGGCCGACCTCGGCCGCCTGCTGCTGGCGCTCGAAATCGACGGCGCGCGCACCTACTGGCAGATCCCGGCAGCCTCGGCGATCTATCCCGCGCAGTTCGCCCAGAACGCGCGCTGCGTGGGCCAGCTCTTCGATGCGCAGGTCACCTTCCAGACCTTCTTCGGCGCCGAGCCGTGGAAGGTCTACGGCATCCAGATGATTCCGTTCACGCCCGCGAGCGAGCTGCTCATCAACCCGACCTGGATCAGCGACTCGTGGACGGGGAAGATGAGCCCGGCGGCGACGGATGCGGTCACCGCGCATAGCGGCTTCGCTGGGCTGCTCTATTCGGCGCACGCGACCATCGACAAGGTGACTGCCTGGAACGAGCTCAACGTGAGCCCGACGTCAACGCAGATCGACGACGGCAACAGCCTGACCAACTCGCTCTGGTGGGTCGCGACCCGGCCCTGATTCGTTAACGCAGGCTCGACCTGCGTCGCAAGTGCAAGGGCAGCACTCCTGTGTTATCTTTCGCGCATGTCTGCCGCACGGGCTCACCGGCGGGGACGCCTCTCTCCCTCGGTGGGCGCGCGCCGACCCGGCGCCGCACCACCCCACCCACGCTGCTTGGTTTCCGGTACCGACGCCGCCCAGGCGCGGACTGTATCGGTAACCAATCGGGAACTGGTCGTGGATGGCTTGCGATGCCCTCTCGCCGTCTTGTCTGAGCCACGGAGCGAAGTGACCGTCCCGAACCACGCGCAAGGCTGGATCGCCGCCAGGCTCGTCGCTGCTTTCGATCAGGCCGCGTCGAGCGGCGGCGTCGCCCCGCCCAACGGCGTTCAGGCGCCAGCAGCAGGCGCTTCGCGGTGGCGCTCCTGGCCTGAGTTCGCGCAGCGCCTCGACGGCATCGAATCCAGCGACGGCGAGGGGGCGTCCCGGCTCCGGCGCATCGGCGCGCAGCTGTTCGCGGGTGAGCCGGTCCTCGGCGCGGTCGGCTCGGTGATGCCCGACCCGCACCGCTTCGCCACCTGGGCGCTCGACAACGTGCTCGCGCCCGCGGCGCCCGTGCACTCGTTCCGCTATGAGGCGTTGTCGCCCGGGGCGGGCCGGGTGACGGTGTCCACGGCAGAGCCGCACCAGCAGTCGCGGGGCTGGTGGCCGCTCTGCGCCGGCCTGCTCGGGAGCCTGACGACGCACCTCGGGCTGCCCGCCTGCGAGGCCACCGCGCTGCCGCTGGGGCGCGGCTGCGTCTATTCGCTCGCGCTCCCTCCCGCGAACGCGCCGCGCACGCCCCGCCCGCGGTTCTCGCGCGACGAAGAGCTGCGCGCGGTGGCCGCCCGCATCGACGACCTGCGCGAGCACCTCGTCGAGCAGGCCAGGCTCGCGGGAGTCGCGGCGCCGAAGCTCTCGTTCGAGGAGAAGGTGGCCGCGGCGGCGGGCACCTGGAGGCTCTCTCCGCGCGAGTCGGAGGCGATGGCCTGCCTGGTGCGCGGACTCTCCAACAAGGAGACCGCCGCCGAGCTCGGCTGCGCCATTACCACCGCGGAGCTGCACGTGACCCGCGTGCTGCGCAAGTCGGGCTCGTCGAGCCGCGTGCAGCTGACCGCGCACTTCTGGAGCGCCGGAACCTAGCGCCGCAGGACGGGCGGAGCAGCCGGCGCGGCCATTGGCGCGCCGAAGTTTCCGGGCCGCCGGGGCCCGCGCGCGATCCACACCTTGTGCAGCGAGGGGATGTCCTCGAGCAGCGTCTTGGTGACCTGGCTCTCGGGGTGCTGCGTCACCTGATCCGGGTGCCCCTGCTCGACGATCCGGCCCTGGTGCATGATGAAGATCTGGTCGGAGATGTAATACGCGAGCCCGAGGTCGTGGGTGACGAAGACGATCGTCATGTCGAGTTCGGCCTTCAGCTTCATCAGGTAGTCGAGGATGTTCGACCGGCTGCAGGCGTCCACCATGCTGGTGGGCTCGTCGGCGATCAGCACCTTGGGCCGGAGGATGAAGATGCGCGCGAGCAGCATCCGCTGCATCTGGCCGCCGGAGAGCTCGAACGGATACTTCCCGTCCACTTCGCGCGGCCGGATGTTGACGTTGAGCAGCGCGGCGTCGACGCGCTCGTCGATCTCCGCCTTGCTCGGCCTCTTCTCGAAAAGGTGGAAGCTCGCCTCCAGCTGCGAGCGGATGGTGAAGAACTGGTTGAACGCGCCGTACGGGTCCTGGAAGACCGCCTGCACCGCGCGCCAGTGCTGCTTCTTGTCCTCGATCTGCTGGATCGGCTGGCCCTGGTAGAGCAGCTGGCCCGAGGTCGGCTCCTCGAGGCGGAGCAGCATCTTCGCGAGCACCGTCTTGCCGCAGCCCGACTCGCCGACCACGGAGACGATGTCGCGCTCCTTGATCTTGAAGGAGACCTTGTCGACCGCCGTCACCTGCTTGCGCCCGTGCCCGAACACCCGGCTGAGGTCTTGCGCCTCGAACGTCAGCTTCTCACTCGGCATGGATGCACCTGACCAGACGCTCTTGGACGACCCGCAGGACTTGCTGGTCGCGCTTGCAATCCTCCTGCACGGAAGGGCAACGCGGCGCGAACCGGCAGCCGACGATCTTCTTGCCCAGGTTGGGCGGCGCGCCCTCGATGGCGACCGGCTTCTTCTGCCGCTGCCCTGGCTCCGCGCTCAGCATCGAGCCCATCAGCGCCTTGGTGTACGGGTGGCGCCCGTCCAGGATCACCTGCTCCGAGGTCCCGATCTCGGCGATCTCGCCCGCGTACATCACGGCGATGCGGTCGGAGACGTGCTTGAGCAGGGGCAGCTCGTGGGTGATGAAGATCATGCTGGAGACGATGCCCTCGTCGATCAGGTCGAACATCAGCTTGATGACGCTCTTCTGCGTCGAGACGTCGAGCGCGGAGGTGGGCTCGTCGGCGATGACGACTTTCGGGTCGAGCAGGGTGGAGATGCCGATCACCACGCGCTGCTTGATGCCGGCGGGCAGCTGCACCGGATAGGAGTCGAGCACCGCGGCGGCGTCGAGGCCGATCCGGGTGAAGCGGTCCTTCAGGCGCGCGTGGATCTCCTTCTTGTCGGCGTGCTCGTCGTGGCTGAGGATCATGTCCGCCGCGAGGTCCTTGATCTTGCGCGTCGGGTTGAGCGAGTTGAGCGCGCCCTGCGGGATCATCGAGATCATCCGCCCGAGGACTTCCTTCCGGTTCTCCTCGACGCCCAGCCCGACGATGCTCTTGCCGGCGATCCGCACGTCGCCCGAGGTGCGGTGGAGCGGGGGGATGAGCAGGCCCATCAGGCCGCTCACCAGCGTGGTCTTCCCGCACCCCGACTCGCCGGCGATGCCGAGGATCTCTCCCTCCTGCAGGGTGAACGAGACGTCCTCGACCGCCTGGATCTTGTCGCCGAAGCGCGTCAGGTAGTGGAGGCTGAGGTGGTCACACTCGAGGATGGCGGCCATTCGGTTATTTCCGCAGCCGAGGGTTGAAGACACCCTCCATCGAGGTGTTGATGATGTAGAGCGCGAAGGCGATCACCATGATCAGCACCATCGCCGGGAAGAACGCCCACCAGGCGCCGTCGGTGAGCGCCTCGTTGCGGATCGCCTGGTTCAAGATGTTGCCCAGCGAAACGGTGTCATAGGGGCCGAGGCCGAGCATCGAGATGCCCGCCTCCGAGAGGATGCCGGTGGCGATCTGCAGGATGAAGACCATGAAGACGTAGGAGAGCAGATACGGGAGGATGTGCAGCAGCACGATGCCGAAGGTGCCGTAGCCGTTGATGCGCGCCAGCGCGACGTGGTCGCGGTTGCGCAGGCTGGCCGCCTGGGCGCGGACGGCGCGGGCGCTCCAGGTCCAGGTGGTGCACCCGATGATCACCGCGATGAGGAAGAGGCTGCGCCCGTCCTCCATGCTGCCCGAGAGGAGGATCAGCACGATCAGCGACGGGATGACCACGAACAGATTCGTCAGCACCGTCAGCAGGTCGTCGATCAGCCCGCCGGTGTAGCCGCCATAGACGCCGATGGCGGTGCCGACGATGGTGGCCACCGCGCCGGCGAGGAAGCCGACGTAGAGCGACGAGCGCAGGCCGGCCACCAGCAGGTGAAAGACATCGACGCCCATGTGATCGGTGCCGAGCCAGTGGGTGCCCGAGGGGGGCGAATAGGCGAGCCCGACCCGCGCGTGCGGGTCGATGTGCATGAACAGCGGCGGCAGGAGCGCCAGCAGCAGCGTGCCGAGGAAGAGCAGGGCGCCAAAGAGGAACCCGGGCGACTTGAGCAGGCCGAGGAGGACTCTCACGAGCCTTTCCCTCCGGACTGCGCGGCCCGGATGCGCGGGTCGAGGAAGCCCACCAGGAGATCCACCGAGAAGTTCGCAACCAGCACCGTCACGGTGACCAGCAGCGTGCACCCCGTGATGACCGGGTAGTCGAAGCCTTGAATGGCGGTCAGCACCGCCATGCCGAGGCCCGGGTAGCTGAAGATCATCTCGGTGATCAGCGCGCCGCCCACCATGCTGCCGAGCGCGAGCGCGAGTCCGGTCAGCTGCGGGAGCATGGCGTTGCGGAACATGTAATACAAGATCTTCCACTCGCGGATTCCGAGCAGCTTGGCATACTTCACGTAATCGGTGCCCAGCTCGTAGATGCACATCGAGCGCATGCCGATCGCCTGCCCGCCCACCACGATCATGAACACCGAGAGGAACGGCAGCACGTAGTAGTAGGCGGCCGAGGAGAAGAACGCCCAGGAGACGGCCGGCGTGATGCCCTCGGCATATCCGCCCACCGCCGGGAACCACTCCAGCTCGATGCCGAAGACGTAGACGAGGAGGATGCCGAAGCAGAACGCGGGCACCGCGCTCGCGAGGAGCGCCAGGGGATAGAAGGTCTTGTCGAAGACGCCGCGCTTGTAGGCGGCCAGGGCGCCGAGCAGGTTGCCGATCAGCCAGCCGAAGACGATGGTCGGCAGCTGCAGCGAGAGCGTCCACGGCAGCGCCGCCCGGATGATGTCGGAGACCTTCCTGGGGTGCTGCAAGATCGAGGTGCCCAGATCTCCGCGCAGGCTCATCGCCAGGTAGTGGGTGTACTGCGAGAAGAGGGGCTTCTTGAGCGGCTTGCCGTCGGGCCCGTGGAGCACCTGGCCTTCCGGCGAGACCTGCACCAGGCCGAACTCCTTGAGATAGGCTTCCTCCTTCTCGCGCGCCGCCTTCGAGTCGAGGTTGGCCGAGCCCTTGGCCATCATCGCGTCGACCGGGTTCGCGTCGCCGAGGCGGGGCAGGAAGAAGTTGATGGTGACCGCCACCAGGAAGGTGACCCCATACCAGGCGGCCCTGCCGAGGACGTGTCGCAGTGTCGGGTTGTCGCGCAGCATGGGGGCTATCGCTCCAGGATTCCGGCGGGCTTGAGGGTCCAGAGCGCCAGGGTCCCCGGGCCATCGCCGGGGATCTGGGACGGCAGGTAGGGGTCGTTGGCGTTGGGGAACCCCTTCCAGGTCTTCTCGCTATACTCGTAGTATTGGTCGGGGCGGTA
>JAYWAO010000578.1:0-21773 GCA_043782365.1 Deltaproteobacteria bacterium | reverse complement strand
GGGCGACATGTGGGATACCCAGTCGGACATGTTCTTTGCCCTGATCGGCGCAGTCGTCGCGATGCTCGCCATGACCCGACTACAGGATCGGCAAATCGCCGTTCTGGCAAAAGACCTGCCCACCTGTTCGGGCTGATCACCTGAAAAGGCAAAGGAATCACTTCATGGAAACCCACGTCGGCGATATCACCCATGTCATCCAGCTCGCGGTGGCGCCGGTCTTCCTGCTCACCGCCATCGGCACCACGCTCTCGGTGCTGGCGGGCCGGCTGGCGCGGGTGGTGGACCGCGCCCGCAGGCTGGAGGCGGTGTTCCACACCTTGGGCAAGGAGGACCAGGAGCGCAGCCTGCGCGAACTCGGCGTGCTCGCGGAGCGGGCCGGGAGGATCAACCGCGCGCTCACCGCGGGCGTCGGCTCGGCGCTCTCGGTCTGCCTGCTGATCACCGTGGCCTTCCTCGGTTACCTGATGCAGGTGAACCTGGGCCAGCTAGTGGCGGTGCTCTTCATCCTCGCGATGGCGCTGCTCATGTTCGCGCTGGTGAACTTCCTCGGCGAGGTCTTCGGGTCGCTCCGCTCGCTGCGGATCGGCATGACCATCGTGGAGCACCGGCCGGAGCCGGCGCCCGCCGTGGCCACGCCCCCGCCCGCGCAGAAGGGGTAGCCGCAGGCGGGCGCGCCTCGAGAACTACTCCGGCGGCTTCTCCTCGGTGTCCTCGATCGGGTGCGTGCTCTTGGGGGCCGTCTTCACCGGCCGCTTCGAGGGTCCGAAGAACGCGTTCCGGTAGACCACCACCACGCTGAGCACGGTGATCAGCAGGAAGACGCCGAGGATCTTCAGCAGCAGCTTGATCGGCAGCCCGGCCTCGGGCGGCGGCTCCGCGGCGGGGCGCTGGCGCGTCTCGGCCTGCAGCACCACCTGCTCCGGCCGGTAGAACTGCGTGCGGCCGTCATCGGCGGGCGCGGGCGCGGGCTCCTCGCGGGCCTTCTTCTTGCGCGGAGGAGGCGGCGGCGCCTCCACCTTGAGGAACGCGGTCGCGCCGTCGTGTTCGGGAGCGGGCTCCGGTTCGGGCGCGGGCTCGTTCTCGGTGACCTCCTCGTCGACGTCGTCACCGGAGCCGGACTTCTGGTTCCACCAGTCGCCGCGCCGGCCCTTCTTCTTGACGGAGACCGGCACCGGCTTGGGCTTGGGCGGCGGCGGCGGCGGGTCGTCGTCGGGCAGCGTGACCTGCAAGCCCTTCTTGGGCGCGCCCTGCACCGGCGCCTGCCGCAGCGGCGGGAGCTTGCTGGGCGCGGGCTTGACGTCCTCGATGCGCACGAACGCGGTGGCGCCCGGCGCGTCGTCGGAGGGGGCAACAGGGTTGTCTTCGTCGGGCAACGGTCGCTTGGCCAAGATCTACTCCCCGCTGCCGAGCAGCGCCGCCAGCGAGGGCCCACCAGGGCCAGCGCCCAGCGCCCGCAGCGAATCGAGATGATGCAACAGGAGCGCCCGGTTGTCGCCCACGCTGAGGTTCTGCAGCTCGAGGGCGCCGATGCGGTCCTCGGGGGTGAAGGCCGGCTCTGCCACCCGCTCCATCGAGAGCTTGTCGGGCGCGTAGCTCATGTACTGCGCCTTGGTGGCGAGCAGGGTCCAGTCGTCGCCCCGGCGCAGCTCCACCGTCACCTCGCCGGTGATCGCGGGCGCGATCCAGCGCGCCAGCGCGTCCTTGAGCAGCAGCGCCTCGGGGTCGTACCACTTGCCCTCGTAGAGGAAGCGGCCGAGCTTGCGGCCGAGCGTGAAGTAGAGGTCGAGCGTGTTCTCGTTGTGGATGGCCGAGAGCAGCCGCTCGTAGACGAGGTGGAGCAGCGCCATCCCCGGCGCCTCGTAGATGCCGCGGCTCTTGGCGTCGATGACCCGGTTCTCGATCTGGTCGGACATGCCGAGGCCGTGCCGGCCGCCGATGCGGTTCGCTTCGATAAACAATTGATAGGGGGTCTCGAACCGCTGGCCGTTCAGCGACACCGGCAGGCCCTGCTCGAAGGCGACGGTGATCTGCTCGGCCTTCACCTCGACCCCGGGCTTCCAATGCGCGACGCCCATGATCGGCGAGACGATGGTCATCCCCGTGTCGAGCCGCTCGAGGTCCTTCGCCTCGTGCGTCGCGCCGAGCACGTTGGCGTCGGTGGAGTACGCCTTCTCGGTGCCCATCTTGTAGGGCAGGCCGCGGCGCACCAGGTACTCGCTCATCTCGGTGCGGCCCCCGAAGGCCGTCACGAACGCCTGGTCGAGCCACGGCTTGTAGATCTTGAGGGCCGGGTTGACGAGGATCCCGTAGCGGTAGAACCGCTGGATGTCGTTCCCCTTGTGGGTGGAGCCGTCGCCGAAGACGTGGACGCCGTCCTCGCGCATCGCCTGGACGATGGCGGTCGTCGTCACCGCGCGGCCGAGCGGCGTGGTGTTGAAGTACTTCTTGCCGCCCGCGCTGAGGTGGAAGGCGCCGCACTGGATGGCGATCAGGCCCTCGCGGACCATCGCCTCCTTGCAGTCGATCAGCCGCGCCTTGACGGCGCCGTGCTGCAGCGCGATCGACGGGATGTCGGCGGGGTTCGCCTCGTCGGGCTGCGCGAGGTCGGCCGTGTAGCCGTGCACGGCCATGCCCTGCTCGGAGAGCCAGGCGACGGCGCAGCGGGTGTCGAGACCGCCGGAGAAGGCGATGCCGAGCGGGGTGCCCTTGGGCGGGAGCGACTTGTAGATGCGGCTCATGGTGCGCGCGAGTAGCAGAAAACGGTCCCACGGAACAGTGGCCACACGGCGAACAGGGGCTAGCTAGGCCAGATCGAACACCAGCACCTCGCCGCCAGTGGTGCCCTTCAGTTCCACCGCCGCCTCTGCGGTGAGCGCCGCGCCGTCGCCCTCCCGCAGGACCTGCCCGTTCACCTCCACCTCGCCGCGGGCGACGTGCACCCAGGCGCTGCGGCCGGCCTCCAGCTCGTGCCGGGCCGACTCGCCCGCCGCGAAGAGGCCCGCGTGGAGCGACGCGTCCTGCGCGAGGGTGACGCTGCCCTGGCGCCCGTCGCGCGAGGCGATCAGCCGCAGGCGGCCGCGCTTCTCGGTGTCGGTGAACTTCTTCTCCTCATAGCCCGGCTTGAGGCCGCTCTTCTCGGGCACGATCCAGATCTGGAGGAAGTGGACCGCCTCGCTCTCCGAGCCGTTGAACTCGGAGTGCCGGACGCCGGTGCCCGCGCTCATCCGCTGCACGTCGCCCGGGTGGAGCACCGAGCCCGTGCCCATCGAGTCCTTGTGGGCGAGCGCGCCCTCGAGGACGTAGCTGATGATCTCCATGTCGCGGTGCCCGTGCGTCCCGAAGCCCTGGCCGGCGGCGACGCGGTCGTCGTTGATCACGCGCAGCGCGCCGAAGCCCATGTGCCTCGGGTCGTGGTAGTCGGCGAAGGAGAAGGTGTGGTGGCTGTCGAGCCAGCCGTGGTTGGCGTGGCCGCGCTCGTCGGACCGGCGGAGGGTGATCATCTGCTGCCTCTCTTGCTGCTCTGGTGAAGGGCCTTGGTTGGCCCTCGCGATGGCTGTGATGAACGGGGGCTGCTGGGGGTTCTCGACGGCCCTCAGCGGGCGCCAACCCGCTCGACTGCCTCGAGCACCGCCGCCGGCGTCAGCACCGAGGGCAGGACCTCCTGGCCCGCCGGCCCGTGCAGCACGTTGAGCGGCACCCCGCTGCGCCCGAACGCCGCGAGCGCCCGGGTGATCGCCGGGTCGGAGCGGGTCCAGTCGGCGCGCATCGGGACCACGCCCAGCCTGGCGAAGCGCTCGCGCACCTGCGGCGAGGAGAAGACCACCCGCTCGTTCACCTGGCAGGTCAGGCACCACGCGGCGGTGAAGTCCACGAAGACCGTGCGGCCCTCGCCGCGCAGGGAGGCAAGCCGCTCCTCGGACCAGTCCACCCAGGCCACCGCGCCGGGCTCGCGGTCGCCCGCCCGCGGCGTCTCCGGACCGCGCGACCCGCCCGAGTTCACCAGCACGGCGACGAGCAGCAGCGCGCCAGAGACCGCGACGCCCGCGCGACGCCGCAGCGCCGAAGCCCCCGGGCCCGTCGTCACGCGGAGCAGCCACAGGCAGAACCCGATGGTCGTCAGCCCGCCCAGCGCCAAGAGCACGCGGTCCTGGCCCGTCTGCACCGAGAGCACCGAGAGCAGCCAGACCACCGTGGCAAAGAGCGGGAACGCCAGCCCCTGCTGCAGCACCACCATCCACGGGCCCGGCCGGGGCACCCGCCGCAGCAGCGCAGGCCACGACGCCAGCACCAGGTAGGGCAGCGCCATCCCCACGCCGAGCGCGGTGAAGATGGCGAACCCCACCGGCCGCGGCAGCACCAGCGCGGCGCCCAGCGCGGTCCCCATGAACGGCGTGGTGCAGGGCGTGGCCACCGCGGTCGCCAGCACGCCGCTGCCGAACGAGCCCGCCAGCCCGTCCGAGTAGCGCCGCAGCGATGAGTGCGCCGAGCCCGCCGCCTCCTGCAGCGCGCCACCGACGCCACCCAGATCGGCCCAGCCGAGGAAGGAGAGCCCCAGCCCGAAGAAAAGGAACGCGAGGAGCGTCACCACCGCGGGCGACTGCAGCTGGAAGCCCCAGCCCAGCTGCGCGCCCGAGGAGTTGAGCGCGAAGAGCGCCAGCGCCAGCACCCAGAACGAGGCCATCACGCCCGCCGCGAAGGCGAGCCCGTGGGCCCGCGCGCGCCCTGGGTCGCCCTGCGCCTGCCGCACGAAGCCGAGCACCTTGAAGCCGAGCACGGGCAGCACGCAGGGCATCAGGTTGAGCAGCAGGCCGCCGAGCAGCGCGAAGACCACCGCGAGCCACGCCGCCACCGGCGCCTCGGTGCGCTGGGCGGCCACGGGCGCGGTCGAGAGCAGCGCCGACACCTCGTCGGCCTCGGCCTGCCCGCGCACCACCACGATGCCCGAGAGGTGCTGGGGCGGAGCGGTCCTCCGCTTGTCGAGCAGCAGCGCGAGCGTGAAGCCGTCGGCGGTCGGCGTGAAGGCCTGCGGCGCGGACGGCTCGATCACGCCCTCGTCGTCGGGGAAGAAGAAGGCCTCGCCGCCGGGCAGCGGGAGCGCGCCGGTGGTCACGCGCAGCTCGAACGCGCCGCCGCTCGCCCCCTCCACGCTCGTGCCTAAAAGCGGACCCACCGCTGCGCTCCAGCCGACCTGTCGCGGGAGCCGCTGGCGGGCCGCGGCGAACCCGGGCGCGTCGGGGCCGGGCTTCACCGGCGCCCCCGCGGCGGCCACGGGCACGCTCTTCTGCAGCGCCGCCTTCTCGGGGATGCAGATCTCCTGGCAGACCAGCCACTCGGCGTCCACCGAGAGGCGCGCGTGGTTGCCCGGGCCCGGCGCGAGGCTGCTGGCCGCGGTCAGCTCGACGAGGAGCCAGACGTCGCCCTCGTAGGCGAAGTCGGTGAGCGGCCCCTGCGCGTGCCGCTTGGGAGTGGGCCACTGGATCGGGCCAGCGGCGAGCGCGGAGCCCAGCTCCCAGCGCAGCTTGGGGGCGAGGCCGGAGTCGCCCGGGTTGCGGAAGTAGACGTGCCAGCCCGGCGGAACCTGGAGCCGCACGGCGGCGGTGAACGGCGCGCCGGGCGCGATGGCGGCGGGCTCGGCGAGCAGCGAGGCCTGGACGAGATCGCCGGCGTGCGCGGTGGTGGAGAGGAGCGCCGCCGCGAGCGCGCAGACGGCGACGGGTGTTCTTCGTGCGAGCACGGAAGATCTCTACCCCACCCGCGCGGCCGCGGCACGGCAAGCGCGCTGCGGTAGAACGTCCCCGGCAGTCGAAGCGGAGGCTCCATGCGCGAGATCGTCCCCGGCGTCCTCACCTGGCCCTGGTTCAGCGAGAAGCACGGCTACGACTTCAACGGCCACCTCGTGCTGCAGGAGGGAGGCAACCTCGCCGTCGATCCGGTCGAGCCGGGGCCGGGCGTCCTCGACGCGCTCGCCGCCCGGGGCGTGGCCTTCATCCTCCTCACCAACCGCAACCACTTCCGCGCCGCCGAGGCGCTCCGGCAGCGCACCGGCGCGCGCGTGCTGGTCCACGACGACGACGCGGCCTTCGTGAAGGGCAAGGGCGTCGAGGTGGGCGGCGCGCTCGCACCCGGCGCGCGGGTTGGCCCGTTCACGGTGCTCGACGCGAGCGGGAAGTCGCCTGGCGAGGTCGCGCTCCACTGGCCCGAGCGGCGGCTGCTCCTCGTCGGCGACGCCTGCGTGGGCAAGTCGCCGGGCGTGCTCGGGCTGTTGCCGCCCGCGGTGATCGACGACCTGCCCCGCCTGCACCGCTCGCTGCGGCGCCTCGCCGCCCTCGACCTCGAGACGCTGCTGGTGGGCGACGGTCACTCGCTCCTCACCGGCGCGAGCGCTGCGCTGCGGGCGCTCGCCGCGGGCCTGCCTGGTTGACGAAGGCATCCTTCAGATAGCGCCGACTATCGACCGCGCCCCGGCCGCAGCGCCACCAGCCCGCGCGCGATCTCCTGCTGCCGGCGCCACTGACCGACCATCGCCCCCTCGCTCTCCAGGCGCGACATCGCCGCCACCGTCTCCTCCTCGAGCGCGGTCGGCTGCGCGCCCGCCAGCGGCGTCCGCGCGGGTCTCCTCCAGCCTCGAGCGCTGCGAAGAGGTCCACCGCGGTCTGCTCCCCCTCGCCGACGGCGACGAGCTCGAACCCGGCCTGCAGCGTGGCCAGCGGCTCCGCGGTGGCGTGCACCCCTCCGGCCAGGTGCAGGACGCCCGACCCGCCGGTGGCCTCTCGCACCTTCTGCAGGTCGGCGGCGGCGGCGGCGAAGTCCGGCGAATAGAACGAATACCCGGCAATGGGCCGCAGGCCTTTGCTGGCAGCGCCCCGGAGCGACTCCACCAGAGCGGGTATGGTGGTGGCGAATACGACGGGTATCGAGGCCGTGCGCGCATCGACGGTGAGCGCGGCGGTCACCACGTTGAGCGCGGTGACACCGGAGCGGGTGTGGAGGACGGAGAAGGAGACGGCCACGGGGCTCAGCGTCGCAAGGCCGGGTGAGGCGGGCGCTCAAAAAGGCCTGGGCCACCCGGAGGAGACCCGACGCCTGGCGGACCCCTCTGTCAGGGAACGCTCCTTCGCCGCAGCCGGATCGCCCCCTTCGCCGTCGAGGGGTCCACCACGCGCCCACCCTGCGTGATCTCCAGCGACCCTCGCGCCACCAGCCGCCGCGCCGCTGCCCGCGCGGGCTCGAGCTGCTCGCGCCACCCCGCAGGGTCCACCGCGCGCGCCGCCTCCGAGGGGCAGATGGTGGCCCCTCGCGCCCGCGCCGAGAGCAGCGCCAGGATCGCCTGCTCCAGCCGCTCGGCGGCGGCGCCTGGCTTGTGCTTGCGGCAGGCGTCGCTGCAGTAGCGGACCTGCTCCCAGTCGCGCGCCCACCGCTTGCGCCACTCGATGCGGCGGCCGCACGCCGCGCACGGCTTCTCGGGCGGGATCATGGACGGCGGTCGTCTAGTCGCCTGGCGCACGCCGAGGCCGATGCCGCGGTCGCCGCGGCGGTGCGCGCCGGGAGTCCGGGGGCGATCCGATCACCGTCGTCAACCGACCGCCGAGGCCAGCGCGCGCCTCGCGTACTGCCGGAACCGCAGCCAGCCGAAGAGCCCGAGCTTTGCGCGGACCTTGCGCGCCATCGCCTTGTACGAGCCCTCCAGGTCCGCCCGGTTGCCGAGGTCGTGCATCAGCGAGTCTTCGTGCACCCGGTAGAGCACCACCGGCTGGTCGACGAGCGCCCAGGTGTGCTCCTGCACCAGCCGCGCGGCGAGGTCGAGCGCGGTGTTGATGCGGACCGCGGGATCGAACCCGCCCGCTGCCAGCGCGGCCTCGCGCCGGAAGATGGCGCCGGAGACCACGAAGATCGAGGCGCCGTAGGTCAGCTGCGCGAGCAGGAAGCGGGTGCCGCTGCGGGCAGCCGCGCGGGCGCGGGCGGTGGCGTCCATGAAGAACGCCGTCTCGTGGATCATCATCTCGGGGGTGCCGCCGAACGGCTCGACCAAGCCGAAGGCGAAGGCCCGCGTCGGCTTCTCGTCGATGGCCGCCAGCAGCACCTTGAAGGCGCCGGGGAGCGCGACGTCGTCGTCGTCGAGGAAGACGACCGCCCGGCCCTGGGCCTGCGCGAGCCCCTGGTTGTAGACGTGCGCGGGGGCGCCGCCCGAGGGGGGCTTGGCGGCGAAGTAGCGGACCCGCGGGTCCTCCTTCGCGAGGGCCTCGATGGGGGCGCGCGCGGAGCCTTGCGGGTCGTCGTCGACCACCAGCACCTCGAGCGAAGGACCCACCTGGGCAAGCGCGCTGCGCACCGACTCGACCACCAGGTCGGGGCGGCGGCAGGTGGCGGTGACCACGGAGAGATCGACGAGCATGCCGGTTAGTGTACCAAATTGCAGCGGCTCCTCTCGACCGATCGCGCATCGGGCTTTCGCGGCCTTCGTTTCCCCTTCCATTGCGGGCGATGTTGGGCCAGGAACGAGAGGGTGAAATCCTCTCTCGCGACCCCTGCTCCCCGCTCGTGTTCGCCCGCCCTGGCGCTGCTGCTCGCCGCGGCGGCGGGCGCGGTGTCGTTGCCCGCGGGCCCCGCGCTGGCGAAAGGCGCCGGCCGGGACCCCTCGAAGCTGTCCAAGGCCCACTTCTACGAGAAGGCCGTCTTCGAGAGCATCCGAAAGGGCACCCTCGACCCCAACGACTACCTCGACGGCACGCCCTTGCAGGTCGAGTTCCAGAAGGCCGGCCGTCTGCAGGTCGACCTCGGGCAGGAGACCGAGTCGTGCCAGGTCGCCGCCGAGGAGGCGGGCAAGTCGTGGGCGCTGACGCTCAAGTGCTCGGCGGGCACGCAGAACGCCACCTGGACCTGGCTCGACGACAAGCGGGCTGAGACCGACCTCTTCGACGCCGGGCGCCCGGGCGACTTCGACCGCCGCACCACTGAGGTGGTCCGCCTCGACCGGGCCTTCAACGCGGTGCTGGCGGAGGTGGAGGCGAGGTTCAGCGAGAAGGCCCTCGCCGCGCTCGCCGGCACCTGGAAGGACGAGGCCGGCGCGACGCTGGTGCTGTCGGCCAAGGCGAAGGTCGCCGCGTCGCTCGACGGCGGCCGCTGGGCCGCGCGCGTCTTGTCGTGCCCCACCGATCCGGTGAAGCCCAAGGAGCAGGTCCGCTGCCTGGAGCTGACCGGGCCCGAGGAGAAGAGCGTCTTCTTCGCCGCGATGCCCGTACTGGAGAAAGGCGAGAAAGGCGCGAAGGGCGCCAAGGGCGCCACCGTGCTGGTCGAGGGGATGATCCCGCCCGACCCGGCGGGGCACTTCTTCGAGAAGAAGACGGGCGGCAGGACGCTGGCGAAGGGGAAGTAGCGCCCTTGCGCAATCGCGCGCCATTTGGCACTTGATGGCCATGGCGCTCACCGTCGGAACCAAGGCCCCTGACTTCAAGCTCCCCTCCACCGCAGGCGGCGAGGTCTCGCTCGCGTCGCTGAAGGGGAAGACCTTCGTGCTCTACTTCTACCCGAAGGACGACACGCCGGGCTGCACGGTCGAGGCGTGCGACTTCCGCGACAACCTCGCCCGCGCGCAGTCGAAGGGCGCGCTGGTGTTCGGCGTCTCCAAGGACACGCTCGCCTCGCACGAGAAGTTCCGGGCGAAGTACTCGCTGCCGTTCCCGCTCTTGTCGGACGCGGGGAATGCGGTCGCGCTCGCGTATGGGGCGTTCGGGAAGAAGCTGATGTACGGGCGGCCGGTCGAGGGGACCATCCGGTCGACGTATGTGGTGGGCAAGGGCGGGGTGATCGAGCACGTCTGGTCGCCGGTGCGGGTGAAGGGGCATGTGGATGCGGTGCTGGCGGCGCTCTCGGGCGGCGAGGCGCCAGCGCCTGCGAAGGCGGTGAAGGCGAAGGCTGCGGCGAAGAAGCCCGCAGCGAAGAAGGCGGCAGCGAAGCCCGCCGCGAAGAAGAGCTAACCAACTAAGTTAGAACACCAGCCGGGCGCCCCCGAGCACCCGCAGCGGCGCGACGACGTTGGGGTCGGCGGACGCCACCGAGAACCCCGCGAAGAGGCCCGCGCGCAGGGCGCCGAGCGGGAAGTCGACCCCGAGCTGCGCCGACAGCCCGAGCCAGACCCGGTACTTGAGCAGGGCGAGGCCGTCCCGGGCGGTGCCCTTGGTGTCCTCGAACAGGCCCCACTGGTAGCCCGTCCCCAGGCCCAGCCACAGATCGACCTGGTCCGGCTCGAGCGGGTGCAGCTGCGCCTCGACGCCCAGCTGCCGGGTGACGTCCGTGCAGGTGCCCCAGCAGGGGTATCCGCTCCAGGAGGTGGTGCCGAAGTTGAAGAACCCGCCGACGAACACGCGGCGCGAGAGGCGCGCGCCCACCTCGACGCCCGCCATTGCGCCGAGGTGGCCGTCGACGCCGTAGGCACCGCCGCGCAGGACCGCCTCCAGCCGCGCCGGCTTTTGCTCCGAAGGCTCCGTTGGCTCCGAAGGCTCCGCCGCACGCGCCGCCGGGGCGCAGCAGACGAGCGCGACCGGCAGCGCGAGCGCCAGCCCCGCGAGGCCCCGCGCCCACCTTAGGATCTCCACGATGTCCGACTCGATGCCGATCGTCGAAGGGATGAGGGGGACGCTGGTCATCCGGACTCCCTAGCTAGGCTGCTCTCTTGGGCAGGGGGAAAAGCGCCACCGGCAAGCAGAACCGCAGCTCGGTCAGGCCAACGGGCGACGGCGGGATCACTACCGACGACGGCGCCGGGGTCCGACCGTCGAGCTGGGCATGCTCTTCATCGCTGAGTGCGTACCAGAGCGGATCCATGAGATCTCGCAGCGTGTCTGCAAGGGGATCGCCCGCGCCGTCGAGCTCGAGCATTACCCTCTCGGGCCGCTGGTAGGCTTGCAATCGCACGCTCAAGGCCATGCCCGCCCCCAGTGCGGACGCGTCGCCGGCAGCGAGTTCTCGTAGTCCCCGAGTGCAGCGAGGTCCGCTGATTCGACAAAGGCATGCTTGTCGGGCCTCGCGGGATCGGGGCGCACGACCAACGAGGAGGTGGGCAACGCCCCGAGCGCATAGACTAGATCGCCCGAGGGTCCTCTCGACCCACTTCCCATTGGACGGGGCCTCCGGTGGTGCGGGAGGTTCCACACCGTTCCGGGACCAACAGACTTGCCGCCGTCTCCGGGCCCGCCCTGCCCATCGGCCCGCGGACGCACCTCTTCAGGGACGCGCACCCCCAAAGCGCGAGAACTCCGACCGATGATCGGGAGCTGGTCGGCGGCCGGTGTCATCGTGCGAAACCACATCGGGGGCTCGTGCTCGGGGGATGCAGACGGCATTCAAGGCTCTCTTCCGGGTTCGCGCAACCCCCACCATCCCCCTCGGTCAGCGATCCGAGGTGCACCGCGGCCTTTCTCTGGGAGTAGTGCTGGAATGGACCTCGCCACCCTCTCCGCCGGCCCCGCCCCCATCGCAGAGATCGCCGCGTACCTCGACGCCCTCCCCTTCGCCCAGCGCCTCTCCGAGAGCCGCACGCTCACCCGCAAGCAGCAGCGCGCCCTCTGGGAGAAGGCCCGCGCCTCGGCTCCGCTTACACTTGCTGATTTCGTCCCCGCCGCCACGCCCGCCCGCGCGCCCGTCCGCCACCACGGCCGCAACACGCTGCCCGTGCCCGGCCCGTTCCGGCTCTTCGAGAAGCGGATGTGCCGGCCCGCCGAGAATGACGGCGGCGGCGAGCGGCTCTTCGGCTACAACGAGGGCATCACCCGCGGCGTCATCGGGCCGGGCTGCTTCGTGGTCAAGCCCACCCGCGGAAACCCGCTCTGGGAGGAGCGCGGCGCCATCGTCGTCGACTACTTCGAGGTGCCCGACGCGCCCGTGTCCGAGGGCTGGCCCAAGGTGGTGCCCAACGGCCAAGGGCTCTCGCGGCTCGTCTACTTCCACACCCGCGACTTCATGCGGCGGGTCTCGCAGCACGTCACCATCGGGGCGGCGCACAAGGAAGAGAAGCCGCTCGACCACTACTTCGTGCTGGTGCGGGAAGAGTAAGACGCCTTCGAGCACCCTCGGGCGCGGTGCTCTCGGGGGTGGGCCCGCGGCGTAAGGGTAATACTCAGCTTCAGGAGAGGTGCTCGCCGAGGAAGGCGAGCGTCCTCTCCCACGCCGCCTCCGCCGAATCATGGTGGTAGTTCGCCGGCCGGTCGGCGTTCCCGAAGGCGTGGCCCGCGTCGGGGTAGACCACCACCTCGCTGCCCTTGGGCGCGCGGGAGAGCGCCTCGACGATCGCCGCGATGTCGGCTGGCGGGATCGACTGGTCCTTGCCGCCGAAGAAAGAGAGCGTGGGGCAGGTGGGCACCTGCGCGACGGGGGGCTGCAGCTTGAGCCCGGGCCGCAGCCGCACGAGGCCGCCCGCGTAGAAGGGCACCGCCGCCTGGAGGCCCAGCGTCCCCGCCGCCAGCCACGCCGCGAAGCCGCCGGCGCAGAAGCCCACCACGCCCAGCTTGTCCGGGCGCACGCGCGGGTGGGCGGCGAGCGCGTCGCGCGCGGCGGTGAGATCCTCGAGCACCGACTCGTTGGTGAGCTGCGCGAAGTGGGGCTGCACCACCGTGAAGTCGTAGGGGAAGGTCTGCCCCGGCGCGGCCGAGCGGTGGAACAGCTCCGGCGCGAGCGCGACGTAGCCCGCGCGGGCGAGCCGCAGCGCCGCCTCCTGGATCGAGTGGTTCACCCCGAAGATCTCCTGGACGACGATGACGCCGGGGGCGGGGGCGCTGTCTCGGCCTTCGGGCAGCGCGCGGTAGCAGCGCATCGGGCCGGAGGGGGTGGCGAGATCGAGGGTGGCTTCCTGGACGGCCATCGGGCGGCTCCACGGTTGGTCGGTTCCGGCGACTTCTTCGACACCCTTGCGGTAGCAATGCGCGGCCTCCCCCGCAAGGGGCACCGCACCCAAAGCGCACCTCCGGGCATCCACCTCGCGGAGGTCGTCATGGGTCAGCGCATTCCGCAGGAAGCGTCTCCGGTCACCGCGGTCGCCGCAGTTGCCAGTGGTCCGCGCCAGGTACTGCGCATCGCCAGGTCGTTCAAGCAGCTCGAAGGGGCCGGCTTCGAGGTGGCCCGCCCGTTCCCGCAGCACGGGCTGCCGCAGGTCGATCCGTTCGTGCTCCTCGACGAGATGGGTCCGAAGGAAGTGCAGGGCGGCGAGGCCGAGGGCGCGCCCGACCACCCGCACCGCGGGTTCGAGACGGTCACCTACCTGCTCTCGGGTGAAGTGGAGCACAAGGACTCGCAGGGCCACCACGGCAAGCTCGGACCGGGCGACGTGCAGTGGATGACCGCGGGCGACGGCGTCGTGCACAGCGAGATGCCGTCGGCCGCCTTCCAGCGCAGCGGCGGGCTGCTGCACGGGTTCCAGCTCTGGGTGAACCTGCCCGCCGCCGACAAGCGGATGCGGCCGCGGTACCAGGAGGTGAAGGCCGCGCAGATCCCGGAGGGGAGGAGCGCGGATGGACGGGTGACGGTGCGCGTGATCGCGGGCGAGTCGCTCGGCGCGAAGGCGGTGATCGACACACGGACGCCGATCTTCTACCTGCACGCGCGGCTGCAGCCCGGGGCGCGGCTCGAGCAGCCCGTGCCCGAGGGGTTCAATGCGTTTGCCTATGTGGTGCGCGGCGAGGGGCTGTTCGGCCCGGGGCGCGTGCGGGGGAAGCGGACGGAGGTGGCGCTGTTCGATAAGATTGGCAACAGCCTCGTTGTCGAGGCGCCCGAGGAGGGCGAAGGCAAGGGCGTGCTCGAGGTGCTCTTGATCGGCGGCAGGCCGCTCGGCGAGCCGATCGCGCGGTATGGGCCGTTCGTGATGAACACTGAGGCGCAGATCTACGAAGCGGTGGAGGATCTGCGGGCGGGGAGGTTCGGGAAGATCCCAGCGGAGGTAGCGGCGCGGTGAATCCGGCGGTCAGGAACGCGCTCGGCAGCGCGAGCGAGCTCACTGGGCGAGCCTCTTCAGGACCTCACCCCAACGGCCGAAGATGCGTTCTTTGTGGCCATCGCCGTCGACGGACGACATCGGTGAGTTGGCCAATCTCAGCCACAGCAAACGATGCCGCTTGCCGGTGGCAATAAGAAGTGCCCGGACTGCTTCGTGCCGAACCTTCAGTGCCAACTCCACCTGCTTCTCCGTAGCCTCGCAGGCTACGACGCGAGCAAAGAGCGTAGTAGCAAGTCCAGGGAAGTGCCAAACGCGGCCACGCTGAGCCGATGCTCTTTGAGCCCAGGCGCGCTACCGTCCCATCGGACACGAAGCTCTACGGACATTTGGGATCTCCCTCTGGCAGGACAGGAGCACTCGATCGGTCAACTGCAAGGCTGCCGGGGGCAGAGGCGTCCTCCAGTCTTCTCTTCCAGCAGCCGACGCCGGGACTCCGACATCAGGCCGCTGACCGCTTGTCCGCCCCGCCCTCCCGTGCTGAGGTCCGGCACGTGTACGTGCCCACTCGACTTCCTCTCGCGCCCCTCGCCGCGCTCGCCCTGCTCTCCTCCGCCTGCGGCAACACGGCCGCCCTCACCACCGGGCCCGCCGACTCTGGCAGCGACGCTGGGGTCGACGGCGGCACCGACGCTGGCCCCGACGCCGGCCCAGTCGACGGCGGCCTCCCCCTCAGCGCCGGCGTCGCCCGCGTCGACATCACGCCCGGCCCCACCGTCCCCCTCGGCGGCTACGGCGCCGCGCCCCGCCGCCGGATGGACGCGCAGGGAGTGCTCGCGCAGGCGCAGGCCGCGCGCGGCAACTGCCCCGACCCGAACCGCGCGGTGGCCGCGTCCTTCTTCACCGCCAACCAGGGCACCCTCGACCCGCTCTACGCGCGCGCCCTCGTCCTCGACAACGGGCAGGCCCGCGCCGCGCTCATCAAAGTGGACGCCATCGGCATGACCCGCACCCTCCACGACGACCTGCTCGCGGTGGCCATCCAGCTCGGCATCAAGCCCGAGCTGTTCGCGATGGTGGCGACCCACAGCCACTCCGGCCCGGCCTCGCTCTCCAAGCAGTTCCTCTGGGAGATGCTCGCCGAAGACTGCTACAGCGAGGTCGCATACCAAGCTTATCGAAACGGCGCCGAGCAGGCGCTCCGCCAGGCGGTGGCCTCCATGAAGCCCTCGCGCCTCTCACTCGGCCAGACGCTCCTGCGCGGCGTCACCGGCAACCGCCGCGGCCGCCCCGACGTCTATGATCCCGCGCTCGCGCTCTTCAAGGTGGAGGGCAAGGACGGCACCCCCATCGCCGCGCTCTTCAACTTCGCCATCCACGGCACCGTGCTCGACGCCGACAACCTCAAGTTCTCCGCCGACGTGATGGGCGCGGCCGAGCGGCGCATCGAGCGCGACGTGCCGGGCGCCATCGCCATCTTCACCAACGCCGCCGAGGGCGACGTCAGCCCCACCAACGGCTTCGCCTCGGGCGACACGCTCGGCGACACGGTGGTGGGCCTCTGGCCAAAGGCCACGCTGCTCGATCCGGTGCTCGCGGGCGCGTTCGAGGACGTCGCCCTCCCGCACCCGAGCTTCCACCCGGGCTGCATGCCGATCCCGGGCGGCACGACTTCCTTGTGCGACCTGCTCCCGGGCGGCCTCGCGCAGCCCGGCGCGCCGTTCGATCCCTCCTGGGTGTCGTCGAAGGGCCCGTTCAAGGCGTGGCGCATCGGCAACGTCGCTCTCGCGTTCGTGCCGGGCGAGCCGCTCACCGAGATCGGCTGGCTGATCAAGGCGCACGGCACGGCGCTGGGCTTCGCCTCGACCATCGTCGTCGGCCTCGCCAACGACCACCTGAGCTACCTGCCAACCCGCGCCGAATATGAGCGCGGCCAATATGAGGGCCAGAGCACCATGTACGGGCCGGGCGCGGGCGAGCTGACGGTGGACGCGGCCGCGCGTGTGCTCGGACGGCTCCCCGCCCCGCAATAGCGGCTCATTGGTAGCGATAGGCCGGATATCGGGCAGCGGGCGCTCGCCTCGTGCTGCCGTTTGTCACACCCACGCCGCGGGCGACTGATGTATGGTCCGCGCGCATCCGGTCGGCGCCGTACTATCGGCCCGCCTTCGCGAGGAGCTGAGCGCCGTGCGATCCCCGCTGCTCGTCCTCGGCCTCGTCACCGGCGCGCTGCTCGGCGCCTTCGCCGGCTCGGGCGTCTATACCTTCGTCTCGGCCGGCGGCGCCTCCTACCTCAGCGAGGATCCCACCGTCTGCGTC
This sequence comes from Deltaproteobacteria bacterium, assembly GCA_043782365.1. GTDB lineage: Bacteria > Myxococcota > Myxococcia > Myxococcales > 40CM-4-68-19 > CAIWCD01. Next base: position 5,533 of record JAYWAO010000578.1, on the reverse strand, counting down.
AACTGCCACGTCATGCGCGAGCAGTACGATGGCTGGCAGCACGGCTCGCACCACGCGACCGCCACCTGCAACGACTGCCACCTGCCGCACGACAACGCGGTCCACAAGTACTTCGTCAAGGCGTCCAACGGGTACCACCACAGCAAGGCCTTCACCCTCGGCTTCCAGGAGCCCATCCGCATCAAGCCCGGCAACGCGCTGGTGCTGGAGGACAACTGCCTGCGCTGCCACGGCGCGCTGGTGAGCGAGATCACCGCCCACGGCACCCTCGGCGTCCCCACTGATCCCACCCAGAAGGCCGACCTCTACGGCTGCGTCCGCTGCCACCAGGACGTCGGCCACGGCGGCCGGCGCTAGCCGGCGCTTACACTTTCGAGCAGAGCGATTCGGAGAACGTCATGCCTGAGAACAACCAACCGTCCAAGTCGCGCCTGGGGCTGATCCTCGGCCTCGCCGCCGCCATCGCCGCGCTGGCCACAGCGCTGGTGCTGACGCTCCTCGGCAGCATCAACCTGCACAAGCAGGAGGCGAAGCAGACCTCCTTCCGCGTGGTGGACCTCGACGAGAAGACGCTCGACCCGGCCGTCTGGGGCAAGAACTTCCCGCGCCAGTACGACGCCTATCTGCGCACCGCCGACAACTACGGCACCCGGTACGGCGGCGCCGGCAGCGAGGGCGCGCCGCTCTCGAAGATCGGCGAGGACCCGCGGCTGAAGACCATCTTCGATGGCTACGCCTTCGCCATCGACTACAACCAGCGGCGCGGCCACGCGTACATGCTCGACGACCAGCGCAGCACCAAGCGCGTCACCCAGAAGCCGCAGCCCGGCGCCTGCCTCCACTGCCACGCCTCCAATACCCAGGCCTATCGCGCCGAGGGGCTCAAGGCCGGCGCGCCCGGCGCGCTCACCGACGCGTTCGACTCGCCCACCTCGCGCGAGCAGCTGATGAAGGGCTTCGAGATCGTCGGCAAGATGCCCTACCTCGAGGCCACCAAGCTGGTGCAGCACGCGGTCGCCTGCATCGACTGCCACGACCCGCAGAGCCTGCAGCTGCGCGTCACCAAGCCGGGCTTCATCCGCGGCATCGACGCGCTCGCCCGCTCGAGCGAGCCGGTGCCGCACCTGCCCTCCATCGAGCGGTGGCGCAAGGGCGACCGCGCGGCGGCCTACGACCCCAACAAGGACGCCTCGCGGCAGGAGCTGCGCTCGTACGTCTGCGGGCAGTGCCACGTCGAGTATTACTGCGGCCCGAAGACCACCCTCTTCTTCCCCTGGAACAACGGCCTGAAGGTCGAGCAGATCGAGGCGTACTACGACGCCTACAAGTTCCCCGACGGTCATACCTTCTTCGACTGGAAGCACGCCCAGACCGGCGCCGAGGTGCTCAAGGCGCAGCACCCCGAGTTCGAGATGTGGAGCCAGGGCGTGCACGCGCGCAGCGGCGTCTCCTGCGCCGACTGCCACATGCCCTATATCCGCGAGGGCGCGGTGAAGATCTCCGACCACCACGTGCGCAGCCCGCTGCTCGACGTCAACCGCGCCTGCCAGACCTGCCACCGCTTCCCCGAGGAGGAGCTGAAGGCGCGCGTGCAGATCATCCAGGACCGCACCCACGCGCTGATGGGCCGCGCCGAGGACGCGGTGGTGGCGCTGATCGGCGAGATCGCCGCCAAGAAGAAGGCCGGCCAGGGCGAGGCCGCGTTGGGTCCCGCGCTGGCGCTGCAGCGCAAGGCGCAGTGGCGGGTCGACTTCGTCAACGCGGAGAACTCGATGGGGTTCCACGCGCCGCAGGAGGCGGCCCGCATCCTCGGCGAGGCGATCGACTACGGGCGGCAGGGGCAGCTGGCGCTGCGGGAGATCGCGGCGCCCGTGGCCGCGCTGCCTGCTCCGGCGAAGTAGGCCAGGGCCAGGGATTGGGGGATTGGTGCGCTGCCGGCCCGCCCCGCGCCTTTCCGCGGGCTGAGGCGACGTGGCATGACTGTTCGCGACTTCGCTGACAGCGGAAGGAGCGCCCATGCCAGACGACGGCCGCAACCACCTCGACGACCTGCGCGGCGCCAGCCGGCTCGCGGCCGAGGCCACCAAGGGCATCACCGATCTGGTGGAGGCCGTGCACCGGCGCATCACCGCGGGTCCCGTCCCTTCCGTGCTCCCCAATCCGCTCGCCGGCGTGATCGGCGCGTTCGCGGGCCCGGTGTTCGACTCGGTCCGCGGGGTCGCCTCGCTGTTGGGCGCGGGGCTCGACCTCGCGCTCTCGCGGCTCGCGCAGCAGCTCGCCTCGGCCGACCCGGGGCCGCAGCGCGAGGCGTTGCTGGCGGCGCTCAACGGCGTGCTGGGCGACTACCTCGCCAAGACGCAGAACCCGCTCGCCTTGGAGATGCGGCTGCGCCGGGCCGGGCGGCCGCTCACGCTCGACAAGGCGTCGCTCGCGGCGGCGCTGCCCGAGGCCGCGCGTCAAGAGGCAGGAGGCCTCGTCGTCTTCGTCCACGGCTCGTCGATGTGCGATCTGCAGTGGTTGCGAGGCGGCCACGACCGCGCCTCCGACCTCGCCGCCGCGCTCGGCGACACCGCGCTCTACCTCCACTACAACAGCGGGCTGCATGTCTCCGACAACGGGCGCGCGTTCTCCGCGCTGCTCGAAGAGCTGGTCTCCGGCTGGCCCGGGCCGCTCGGCTCGCTGCGGCTGGTCGGCCACAGCATGGGCGGCCTCGTCATGCGCAGCGCCTGCCACGCCGCCACCCACGCGGGGCACCGCTGGCCTGGGAAGCTGCGCGCGATGGTGATGCTGGGCACGCCCCACCACGGGGCGCCGCTGGAGCGGGCCGGCAACTGGGTCGACACCCTGCTCGGCGTCAGCAGCTACTCCGCGCCGTTCGCGGTGCTCGGGCAGCTCCGCAGCGCGGGTGTGACAGATTTGCGATTCGGTAACGTGCGCGAGGAGGACTGGCAGGGGAAGAACCGCTTCCTGCGCGGCGAGGACCCGCGCGTGCCCCTGCCGCTGCCCGAGGGCGTCGCCTGCTTCGCGGTGGCTGGCAGCACCGCGCACGCCCCAAGCGGGAGCCTGCCCGGCGACGGCCTCGTGCCCGTCGACAGCGCCCTGGGCCGCCACCTGCTGCCAGAGCGCACGCTCGCGTTTCTTCCCGCGCACCAGTGGACGAGCCTGGGGACGAACCACCTCGACCTGCTCGACCGCGCCGAGGTGTGGGAGGTGGTGGCGCGGTGGCTGCGCGAGGGTGCGAGCGCCTCGCAAGCCTGAAGCTTTTGCAAACGTGCGGCCTCTGCGACGGCCGCGACCAGCAGGCGAGCGTGTCGGGCAGCGGCGGCTGGGAGCGGACCGGCGCGGGTAGCGCTTGGCCGCGGCGATCGCCACGTGCAACTGTCTGTCGATTCGTCTCGACCACCGCTGGGAAGTGTTCACCACGCTGCCCGCGCATTGAGTCCAGCAGTCCAGCCTCCAGCTCAGCCCGAGGCGGCGCTGAGCAGCGCCTGCGCGATCCGATCGAGCGGTAACACTTTATCCACCCCGCCCTTCTTGATCGCCTCCTTCGGCATTCCCCAGACCACCGAGGAGTGCTCGTCCTGCGCGATGTTGTAGGCGCCGGCCTCCTTCATCTCCAGCATGCCGGCGGCGCCGTCGTCGCCCATCCCGGTGAGGATCGCGCCCACCGCGTTCTTGCCCGCGTAGCGCGCCACCGAGCGGAAGAGCACGTCGACCGAGGGCCGGTGGCGGGCCACCAGCGGGCCATCGCGCACCTCGACATAGTAGCGCGCGCCGCTCCGCTTGAGCAGCGTGTGCTTGTTGCCGGGCGCGATCAGCACGCGGCCGCGGACGACGGTGTCGCCGTCGGCGGCCTCCTTGACGGTGACGGCGCAGAGCCCGTCGAGCCGCGCGGAGAACGCAGCGGTGAACTTCTCTGGCATGTGCTGCACGATCACCATCCCGGGGCAGTCGGCCGGGAGCGAGGTGAGCAGCATGCGCAGCGCCTCGGTGCCGCCGGTGCTGGCGCCGATGGCGACTACCTTTTCGGTGGTCTGCAGCATCGCCTGCGACCTCGCCTTGGCGATCATCACGTCGGCGGTGAGCTTGGGCGCCACCAGGTGCGAGGTGAGCCCTCCCCGCGGCCTCGCGCGGGCCGCCGCCTTGATGGCGTCGCAGATGCGCACCTTGGACTCTTCGAAGAACTGCCGCGTGCCCACCTTGGGCTTCTGGATGACGTCGACCGCGCCGAACTCGAGCGCGCGCAGGGTGGTCTCGCAGCCGTCCTCGGCGAGGCTGGAGCAGATGATCACCGGCATCGGGTGCTGGGCCATCAGGCGCTGGAGGAACGTCAGCCCGTCCATCCGCGGCATCTCGATGTCGAGCGTGATCACGTCGGGCTTGCGCTGCCGGATCCGCTCGACGGCGATGAAGGGGTCGGAGGCGGTGGAGATCACCTCCAGCATCGGGTCGGAGGAGATCACCTGCGAGAGCGTCTCGCGCACGATGGCGGAGTCGTCGACGATGAGCACGCTCGTCCGTCTGCCGCCCGCCTCGATCGCTTCCATCCCTGTCCGGGATTGGCTTCCGCTGGAGTCAGTCATTCGCAGCCTCTCAGGTCTTCTTGCGATAGATGGTCGGGGCCACCTGCACGAGGGGCACGTCGAACCCCTGGATGGTCTCCGAGTGGCCGAGGAAGAGATAGCCTCCCGGGATGAGGGCGCGGCAGAACCGCTCCAGGATCGCCGCCTGCAGCTCCTTGCGGAAGTAGATGAAGACGTTGCGGCAGAAGATCACCTCGAGCGGGCCACCGAGCAGGTAGTCGCGGTCGAGCAGGTTGATCTGCCGGAAGCGGACCCTGTCACGCAGCTGCGGGACGATCCGCACCTGGGCCGCTCCGTCGCGCCGGCGCAGGAGGTAGCGCTTGCGGATCGGCGCGGGGACCGGCTCGATGCGGTCCTCTCCGTAGGTAGCGCCCCGCGCGCGGTCGAGCATCTCGGTGCTGATGTCGCTCGCCAGGATCTGCCAGCGCAGCCCTGGCGTCGAAAGCGCCGCCTCCGAGAGCACCATCGCCAGCGTGTACGGCTCCTCGCCGCTCGAGCAGGCGCTGCTCCAGCAGCGCAGCTCGCGCTGGCCCTCGCGCTGCAGAGCCGGGATGGCGTGCGACGTGAGGTAGTTGAAGTGCTGCGGCTCGCGGAAGAAGTCGGTCTTGTTGGTGGTGACCTCGTCGATCATCAGCGCCACCTCGTCCTCGGCCTTGCCGCCGAGGACGAGCGCGCAGTAGTCGCCGAAGTTGTCGAGCCCGAGGTGCCGCAGGCGCCGCCGCAAGCGGCCCTCGAGCATGGTGCGCTTGCTCTCGGAAACGCGGATGCCGCACCGGCGCTCGACGAACGCGCCCAGCTGGGAGAACTCGGCGTCGCTCAGGTGGGCCCCCACCAGGGGCGCCACCCAAGCGGGCCCGGCTTCAGGCCGCTGACCCAAGGCGGGCCTCCGCTGGTGCCCCGATCCCGGCGGCCGGGGCGACACAGCTCAGCTCCTCCTGCGTCAGCACCCG
>JAYWAO010000577.1:0-2947 GCA_043782365.1 Deltaproteobacteria bacterium | reverse complement strand
GAACCGCGATGTCGGTGATGTTGGCGCCGCGGGCGCGCATGGCCGTAAAGGCTTCGTGGCCGGGCGTGTCGAGGAAGGTGATGCTCGCCTCGCCGCCGTCGGAGCCGACCACGTCCACCGAGTAGGCGCCGATGTGCTGGGTGATGCCGCCCGCCTCGCCAGCGGCGACGCTGGTCTTGCGGATGGCGTCGAGCAGCGAGGTCTTGCCGTGGTCGACGTGGCCCATGATGGTGACCACGGGCGGACGGAAGACGCGGTCCTCCGGCTTGTCCTCGACCTCGGGGAGGAACTCCTCGATCTCGAAGCCGACCTTCTCGACCTTCCAGCCGTAGTCGAGCGCGAGCAGCGAAGTGGTGTCGAAGTCGATCGCCTGGTTGATCGTCACCATCTTGCCGAGGCCGACCAGCTTGCGGATCAGGTCCGAGCCCTTGACGCCGATGGTCTGCGAGAGCTCGGCCACCGTGATGGTCTCCTCGATGCGGAGCACCTTCTTGTGCTCGGACATCTCGGTGATCTCGGTGCCCTTGCCCTTCTTGGCGGTCTTCTTCTTGTGCCCGCGGATGGGGACGTAGGTCCGCTGGTGGGCCATCGCGACGAGGTCCTGCCGCGAGACCGTCTCGCCCTTGTCGACCTTGGGGCCCTTCTTGCCCTTCTGCTTGTCCTTGGTGACGTCGATGAACTCGCGGCCGCGACCGGGACCACCGGAGACGACGGCGAACTCCTTGACCTCGCCAGCCGGTCGCGGGCGGAAGGTGCCTGGCGCGGCGCCGCCGGGGCCCGGACGGGGCGCGGGGCGGGCGATGGGGATGAGCGGCCGCGAGAGGACGACCGCGCGGGTGGCGGTGGGGCGGGCCTGGTGGTCGGCGCTCTGCACCGACTGCGTTCCGCCGGGGCCGGCGATGATCGGACCCGTGGGCGGCAAGATCGCCGGGCGGACCACGCGCGCCGGAGGCGGCGGGGCGGGCTTGGCGGTCACGCGAGCGACCCCAGCGGGGACGTTGCTCGGGTGGACCTGGGCGTTGAAGCGGGTCTCGGTGGGACGGGTCTGCACGTTGGCGGGGCTCTGATTCACGGCCGCCGGACGCACGACCTGCGCAGGGGCGACGGGTACGGGCTTCTCCGGCGCCGTAGCGGGGCCGGTCACGACAGGGGTTGCCGCGACGACCGACGCAGCCTCGACGACCGGCGCGACGGCGGCGACCGGCTCAGGCTTCACCTCGACGACCGCGACCGGCTCGGCCTTGGCTTCCACCACGGGCGCCACGACCGCCGCGGGCTTGTCCTCGGCCGCGGCGACGGCCTTCACCTCGGCGACAGGCTCGGGCTTGGGCTCCGGCCTGGCCTCGACCGGCTTCTCCTCGACCCGAGGGGCCGCGACCGCGGCGACCGGCTCGGGGTGGGCGACTGGTGCGAGGGGCGCCGTGGCGACCACCGGGTGGGCGCCGTCGGTGTGGCCGAGGTGCTCGTGGTCACCGACCGGCTGGCCGTCGGGGCCCAGCGTGTCGGCCTTCTTGCGGCGCAGCACCACTCCGCTCGCCGAGGGCTTGATGGCCACCGGCTTGGGGGCCCGCTCGGACAGCACCTTCTCGAGCACCGCCTGCGCCTGATCCGCCTCGAGCGATGAGGAGTGGCTCTTCACATCGTACTCGTGGGCATGGAGCCAATCGACCATCTCCTTGTTGGAGAGGCCCAGATCCTTGGCGAGCTCGTAAACGCGCTTCTTAGCCATTCGCTTGCGTCTTCCCTTCCCTACAGCCGGTTTCGGGGGGTACCCGGGACCGAGGGCCGCTCTGTCTAGCCGCTCAGCGCTGGGGCGTCAAGGCGGGCGGCAGGATGATCCGCTCCACCCAAGCCCGCAGCGCCTCCGCCCCGGGCTCCCTCCCCTTCCCCTTCAGCCCGCGCGAGAGCGCCTTCATCTTCACCGCTGCGAGCACGCACTTCTCCTCTTTGCACAGCCACGCGCCACGCCCGGGCAGCACTCCCCGCACGTCGTGCACCGCCTTGCCCTCCACCGCGGCCACGCGCAGCAGCGCTCCGCGCGCCTTCTGCGCACGGCAAGCCACACAGCGCCGCAGCGGCACCGGGGACCTCACCCGCGTCTTCCTCCTGCCGCGCGCCACTCTTCGCCTCCGCTCGTGCTTGCTGCAGCGACTCCATACTCCAAATGCGCGACGGGCGGCCGGACCTGTTGGCCCGCGCCGCCCGCCTTGCTTCGATCACTTCAGCTACCGACTCCCTACGCCGAAGGCTGCGTCTCGGCGGCCTTGCGCGCGTCGAGCTCGGCCTTGAGGCGGGTCTCCTCCTGCAGGTAGTGCTCGACCGCCGCCTTCACCTGCTTGCCCTTCTTCACGCCCAGGCCCGAGCCCTCGCCGAACTTCACCACGTCGGGCTCGTTGTGGATGTCCTCCACCGTCTTGTAGCCAGCGTTCGACATCTGCTCGATGTTGCGCTCGGAGATGCCCCGCACGCGGAGCAGTCGCTCCTGCTGGGTGAGGTCGCTCGGGTGGCGGCGGGCTTCGGCCGCGCGGAGCTCCTCGCGCTCGCGGTCGAGCCGCTGCAGCTCCTCCTCGTCCTTGCCGATCTGGCCGCGGGCGAGCTCCAGGTAGCGCTCCACGTTCTCAGGAGTAATACCCGGCATCTGCAAGAGCACTTCGGTGGACGCGTTGGCGAAGTCCTTCGCCGAGCGGAAGCCGTGCGCGTAGAGCAGCTCGACCGAGGCGTCGGCGAGGCCGAGGGCCGTCAGCGAGCGGGTGGCGAACTCGCGCATCTCCTTCACGCGGGACTCGCTGTTGATGTCGAGCTTCCAGCCCGTGAGCTGGGCGGCGAGCCGGACATTTTGGCCGCGCCGGCCGATCGCCAGCGAGAGCTGGTCGTCGGGGACGATGATCTCCATCGCCTTGTTCTGCTCGTCGAGGAGCACGCGCGACACTTCGGCGGGCTGCAGCGC
>JAYWAO010000576.1:0-2949 GCA_043782365.1 Deltaproteobacteria bacterium | reverse complement strand
TGGACGCAGCAGAACCGAGCCCGCCTCTCCGACCCGCGGGTGGTGAGCGGGTTCAAGCCCGCGCTCAAGGAGATCGTCTACCCGATCGTCGTCAGCCGGTCGAAGGGCGCGCACCTCTGGGACCTCGACGGCAACCGGTACATCGACGCGCTCAACGGCTTCGGGAGCAACTTCTTCGGCTACCAACCCGACTTCCTGGCCGCGGCCCTCAAGGCGCAGATCGACGCGGGCTACGAGGTAGGTCCGCAGACGCCGCTCGCCGGCGAGGCCGCCGACCTAGTCTGCGAGCTGACCGGCTTCGACCGGGCCGGCTTCTGCAACACCGGGTCCGAGGCGGTGATGGGCTGCGTGCGGGTAGCCCGCACGGTGACCGGGCGCAGGCTGATCGTGGCCTTCACCGGCGCCTACCACGGCATCTTCGACGAGGTGATTGTCCGCGGCACCAAGAAGGGCAAGAGCGTCCCGGCAGCGCCGGGCATCATGCCGAGCACCTCGGAGAACATCCTCCTGCTCGACTACGGCACGCCCGAGTCGCTGGAGATCATCCGCGCGCGCGCCAAGGAGCTGGCGGCGGTGCTGGTCGAGCCGATCCAGAGCCGCCGGCCCGACCTGCAGCCGCGCGAGTTCCTCCACGAGGTGCGCAAGATCACCGAGGAGAACGGCTGCGCGCTGATCTTCGACGAGGTGATCACCGGGTTCCGCCTCTGCCAGGGCGGCGCGCAAGAGTACTTCGGCATCCGCGCCGACCTCGCCTCCTACGGAAAGGTGGCCGGCGCCGGGCTCTCCATCGGCGTCATCGCCGGCAAGCGCGACTGGATGGACGCCCTCGACGGCGGCGGCTGGCAGTTCGGCGACGCCTCGGTCCCCACCGTCGGGGTCACCTACTTCGCAGGCACCTTCGTGCGCCACCCCCTGGCGATGGCCGCCTGCGTGGCGGCGCTGAAGTTCTTGAAGCAGCAGGGCCCGCAGCTGCAGCTCGACCTCAACGCCCGCACCAAGACCCTGGTGGACATGCTCAACGAGCACTTCCTCGAGGTGGGCGCGCCGCTGGAGGTCCGCACCTTCGGCTCGCTCTGGAAGCCGTTCTTCACGCAGGAGCTGCCCTGGGGCGAGCTGATCTTCGCGATGATGCGCGACCGCGGCGTGCACATCTGGGATGGCTTCCCCTGCTTCCTCACCATCGCCCACTCGGACGAGGACGTGGCCTCAATCGCCCGGGTCTTCGAAGAGAGCGTGGCCGAGATGCAGGAGGCCGGCTTCTTCCCGCCGCGCCAGCAGGCTGCGGCAGCCGCGGCGGTGGACGCCAGCGCGCCGCCGGTGCCGGGCGCGCGGCTCGGGCGCGACCCCAATGGGACGCCGGCCTGGTACGTCCCGCACCCGGTCGAGGCTGGCCGCTACGTGAAGCTCGAGAGCTAGCAGGGGTGCGTGCTGCCTTGCGGAGAATGATGCTCGCCGTGGCAGCAGTGTGTGCTCTCGGGCTCTTGCTGGCCACGGCGCGGGCCGTGCGGGCCTACCGCGCGGAGTGGCGCACCTTCGTGCCGCGGACCGGCCTGGTGCCGCTGCCGGAGCCGGCGCTGGAGGGCCTCGTGGCGGTCTCCCTCCCCTGGGAGGGCGGCGCGCTGCGCGGCTGGCTGGTCGCCTCCCGCAACGGCGCGGCGGTGCTCTTTGCGCACGGCTCGGAGGGCGACCGGCGGGCGCTCCTCCCCGAGGCGAGGCTGGTGGTGGCCCACGGCTATGGCGCCCTCCTCTTCGACTTCCCCGGCCACGGCGAGAGCCCGGGCGCGGTGCATTGGAGCGCGGAGTCCCGCGCCGCCCTGCGCGCCGCCGCCGCCTTCCTCGCGGCGCAACCGGGCGTCCACGCGGTCGCCGGCTACGGCTTCTCGATGGGCGGCCACGCGCTGGCCCAGCTCGCCTCCGAGGCGCTCCCGCTCGCCGCGCTGGTGCTGGCCGGAGTGCCCACCGACGGCGACCTGCTGACGCTGGAGCAGTACCGGTCCGGGGGCCCGCTGACGCAGTGGCCCGCAGCGTGGGCCGATCGACGGGGCGGGTTCGTCGCCGCCCCGACGCCCCTCTCGACGGTCTCCACCTCCGGCCTGCCGATCCTGGTGGTCTGCGGGGGCCTCGACCAGGTGGTCCCGACCCGCATGCAGGAGCAGCTCGCGCGCAGCGGCCCCGGGCCCCGCGAGCTGCTCTTGCTCCCGCTGGCCGGCCACGGCGACTACCTGGAGCGGGAGCCGGAGCGGTTCTCGAAGGCACTGCTCGACTTTCTCGAGCGGCGGCTTCCGCGTTGACGACGCCTCTTGTAGAATTGGACAGGCGTCGAGCCGCCAGGGGACCAGCGATGAGCGCAGGGCGGGAGCACCACATCGAGTTCGAAGAGGCGCGGTTCGACCCCATGCGGGTGATGGCGGTGACGCACACCTTCAGCGACCACCCGCTGCTGCAGCTCGACAGGCTGGTGGCGCTCGGCCGCCGGCTGGCCGCGTCGAACTCGGTGCGTTGGCACAGCGACAGCGCCAAGCCCGACACCAGCTTCCACCTCGCGCCGGACACCCACAAGGGAAAGTGGGGCGCCGCGCAGACCCTCGACCGCATCGAGGAGGCCCAGGCCTGGTGCTCGCTGCTCAACGTGCAGCAGGACCCCGAGTACCGCACGTTGGTCGATGAGCTGCTCGACGACGTCCGCTGCCGCGTCGAGCCCAAGGACCCGGGCATGTGCTTTCGCGCCGGCTGGATCTTCGTCACCTCTCCAGGCGCGATCACGCCGTTCCACATCGACCACGAGCACAACTTCATCCTCCAGGCGCGCGGCACCAAGACGCTGCACGTCTGGGAGCCGCTCGACTCCGAGGTGTTGCCCGAGGAGGCGCTCGAGCTGTTCCACGGCGAGTACTCGCGCGACAAGGTGAAGTGGCGCGAGGAGCTCGAGGCCAAGGCCCACAAGTTCGA
>JAYWAO010000575.1:0-8178 GCA_043782365.1 Deltaproteobacteria bacterium | reverse complement strand
TGCAGGTGGCCGCCGGGATGCGCGCGCCGTCGCAAGCGGTCCCGCAGCGCAGCGAGCCCGCGCCAGGGCAGAGCGGGCCACGGCTTCGGGTCGAGGAGATCGCGCCATGAACGCTCCCCGCAGTGCGCCAGGAGGTGCTCCCGGCCAGCACCCGCCCTTCGACGCCACCAACGCCTCTGCGGCCCCCCACGCGGCCACCAATCCCCGGGAGCAGCTCGACGCGCGCGGCGGCGTCGGCGCGCGGCTCGCCAAGAGCGACGGCGGCGCCAAGGCCGACGGCAGCGGGCTCTACGCCGACGACCTCCACTTCCCGCGGATGCTGCACGCAAAGCTGCTGCGCTCGCCGCACGCGCACGCGCGGATCAGGTCGATCGACGTCTCGAAGGCTGCCGCGCTCCCGGGCGTCATCGCCACGCTGGTCGGCAGTGAGCTGCCGATCCGGTATGGCGTCATTCCGTGGACGCACGACGAGCAGGCGCTCGCCACCGACCACGTGCGCTTCGTCGGCGACGAGGTGGCCTGCGTCGCCGCCCTCGACGAGCGGACTGCCGAGGAGGCCTGCAGGCTGATCGCGGTCGATTACGAGGTATTGCCCGCGCTGCTCACGCCCGAGGAGGCGCTCGCGCGGCCTGATATCAAGGTGAATGAAAAGGCCAAGGTCGGCAACGTCACCAAGCACGTCGCGCTGGCGTTCGGCGAGGTGGACGCGCAGGTCGCCGGGGCCGCCGCGGTCTGCCACCAGGAGTACTCCTACGCTGGCTCCACCCACGCGCCGATCGAGCCGCACTGCGCGGTGGCCAAGGTGGACGCCGACGGCAACCTGACGGTCTGGTCGTCCACGCAGATCCCGCACTACGTCCACCGCGAGCTCTCGCGGGTGCTGGGCCTGCCGCCCGCCAAGGTGCGGGTGATCCAGCCGCTGCTCGGCGGCGCGTTCGGCGGCAAGAGCGACCCGTTCTCGCTCGAGTTCTGCGTCGCCAAGCTGGCGCTGAAGACGGGCCGGCCCGTCAAGCTGCTCTTCACCCGCGAGGAGGTCTTCTACGCGCACCGCGGCCGCCACCCGATGAAGCTCGACGTCACGGTGGCGCTCGCAGCCGACGGGCAGATCGCCGCGGTGGACAACAAGATCCTCATCGACGGCGGCGCCTACGCCTCCTTCGGGTTGATCACCGCCTATTACGCCGGGCAGTTGCTCGGCGGGCCCTATCGATTCGGCAGCTATCGCTTCGAATCGACCCGCGTCTACACCAACAAGCCGCCCTGCGGCCCCAAGCGCGGGCACGGCTCGGTGCAGCCGCGCTTCGCCTTCGAGGTGGCGCTCGACGAGGCGGCGCACCAGCTGGGGATCGATCCCATCGAAGTGCGCCGTCGCAACTTCATCGGCGAGCACGTCGAGACGGTGAACGGGCAGCTCATCACCTCCAACGGCTTCCTCAAGTGCCTCGACCTGGTGGAGCAGGGCTCCGGCTGGAAGGAGCGCCGGGGCAAGCTGGGCGCGGGCCGCGGCCTCGGCGTGGCGGGCTCGATGTACATCAGCGGCACCGCCTATCCCGTGTATCCGAATGAAATGCCCCAGAGCGGCGTCTTGGTGAAGCTCGACCGGTCGGGGCGGGTGGCCGTCTTCTCGGGCGCGAGCGACATCGGGCAGGGCGTCAACACGCTGCTCTGCCAGATCGCCGCCGAGGAGCTGGGCTGCGACCCGCGCGACGTGACCGTCGTCGCCGCCGACACCGACCTGACGCCGGTGGACCTCGGCGCGTACTCCTCCCGCGTCACCTTCATGGCCGGCCTCGCCGCCCGCGAAGCGTGCCAGAAGCTGGCCGCCCGGCTGCGCGAGGCCTCCGCGCCCAAGCTGGGCTGCGCGCCTGGGCAGCTCACCTTGGAGCTGGGCACGGTGGCTTCGGCGCTGGAGCCCGCGAAGAACCTCTCGTTCGCCGAGGCCTGCAGGCTGGCCGAGGGCGCGGCCGGGCACCCGCTCGCCGAGAGCGGCGGGTATCGCACGCAGGACATCGGGGGCGGCAAGCTGGGCGGCGCCTACCGCGGCGGCACCATCGGCGCCTCGCCCGCATACTCTTTCACCGCCCACGTCGCCGAGGTCGAGGTGGACGAGGAGACCGGGCTGTGGCGCTGCGTCAAGCTGTGGGCCGCGCACGACTGCGGGAAGGCGATCAACCCCACCTTGGTCGAGGGGCAGATCGAGGGCTCGGTCTACATGGGCGTGGCCGAGGCGCAGCTCGAGGAGATGGTGCTCGACCAGCGCGGCCTGCTGTTTGGACCTTCGCTGCTCGATTATCGAATCCCCACCTCGATGGATACACCGCTGATCGAGGCGTCCATCGTCGAGAGCGGCGATCCCAACGGCCCCTACGGCGCGAAGGAGGCCGGCGAGGGCCCGCTCCACGCGGCCATCCCGGCCATCGCCAACGCCCTCTTCGACGCCTGCGGGATCCGCGTGCGAGCGCTGCCCTTCTACCCGGGCCGGGTGCTGGCGCTGCTGCAGGCGCGCGACCAGGCCCGCGCGGCGCAGTCGAGCCAGAAGGGCGGGGCGTAGGTGCTGACCCTCCCGCCGCTGCAGATCCACAAGCCCTCCACGGTCGCCGAGGCGGTCAAGCTCCTCGGCGAGCGCCCGGGCGCGCGCGTGCTCGCGGGCGGCACCGATCTGGTGCCGAACCTCAAGTACGGCATGTACGACGCGGGTCCGCTGGTGGCGCTGCGCGGGCTCTCGCGCGAGCTGCGCTACCTGCGCGAGGAGGTCGATGAAGCGGGCCGGCCGGAGCTGCGGCTGGGCGCGCTCTGCACCATCGATCAAGTCGCCACCGACGAGCGGGTCCGCGCGCTCTTTCCCGCGCTCGCCGACGCCGCCGCGCAGATCGCCGGGCCGCAGCTGCGCCGGATGGGCACGCTCGGCGGCAACCTCTGCCTCGACACCCGCTGCGTCTACATCAACCAGAGCCACTTCTGGCGGCAGGCGGTCGGGTACTGCCTGAAGAAGGACGGCACCGTCTGCCACGTGGTCGCGGGCGGGATGCGCTGCGTGGCGGCCGCCTCGAACGACACCGCGCCCGTGCTGGTGGCGCTCGGCGCCTCGGTGGTGACCGTCTCGCCGCGCGGCCGGCGCACCATTCCGCTCGACGACTTCTATCTGGCCGACGGCCTCAAGAACACGCAGCTACAGCCCGACGAGCTGCTGGTCGAGGTGCGGCTCCCGCTCTCGGCGGCCGGCCTCTGGCAGGCCTACGGCAAGCTGCGCATGCGCAACGCGATCGACTTCCCGGCGCTCAACGTCGGCGTGGCGCTCTCGGTGGCGGAGGGGAAGCTCGTCTCGGCGCGGCTCTGCGTCGGGGCGATCGCCGCGCGGCCTGCGCTGATCCGCAACGTCGACGCGTTCGCCGGCACCGAGGTCGGCGATGGCCGCGCGCTCGGAGCGGAGCTCGGCAGGCGGGCGCAGAAGCAGTGCAAGCCGCTGACCAACATCGGGGTCGACCCGGTCTGGCGGCGCGAGGTCCTGCCGGTGATCGTCCGGCGCGCGGTGGTGCAGGCGGTGCAGCGGCAGGCCACCGGCAGGGCGGGGCTGGTCAGCGGCTAGCGGTCGAGCGGCGCAGCGCGGCGGCGGTGGAGGAGCGAGGCTCGGCCCAGCCGCGAGCGTGGTCTACGGGCACCCGAGGGAATATCCTCCGCGCTCCCGGGTCTGGTCTGCGGAGGAGGTCTGGTGGAGGCGGCGGAGCGCGTTCGCGCATTCGAAGCGCAGATCCTGCCGCACCTGCGCGCGGGCTACACGCTCGCGCGCTTTCTCCTGCGCGCCGAGCAGGACGCCGACGACGTCCTCCAGGAGTCTCTCTTGCGCGCCTTCCGATCGTTCGATGGCTTCCGCGGCGGCGACGCGCGGCTCTGGCTCCTGGCGGTGGTGCGCAACGCCTGCTGGTCGTTCCTCGAGGGCAAGCGCGGGCGCCGCGAGAGCGCCTATGAAGAGGACGCGCACGGCCAGCGGGGACCAGGCCGCGACGAGACGCCCGAGGTGCTGCTGCTGCGCTCGCTGCAGCAGCGCGAGCTGGAAGCGGCGGTGGCCGGGCTCTCGGAGGAGCACCGCGAGGCGCTGGTGCTGCGCGAGGTGGAGGGGCTCTCGTACAAGGAGATCGCGCAGGTGGCGCGGATCCCCATCGGCACGGTGATGTCGCGGCTGGCGCGGGCCCGCAAACAGGTGCAGGCGGCGCTGCTCGCGCGCGGCCAGGCGGGGGGTGCGCGATGAGCCGCGAGCTGCCGTGCGCAGAGGTGTCCCGTCTCCTCCACGCGTGGGTCGACGACGAGCTCGACCTGCGGACCGGGCTCGAGGTCGAGGAGCACCTCGGCCGGTGCCGCGCCTGCGCGGTCGAGGAGCGCTCGCTGCGCGGGCTGCAGGCGCAGCTGCAAGAGCACCTGCCCCGGCACACCCCTTCGCCTGCGCTGGTGGCGCGGCTGCGCGGGGCGCTGCTCGCGGAGGCCGGGCTCTCGCCCGAGGAGGCAGGGTCGCCAGCACCGCCAGCGCCGGATGCGCAGCCCTCGCCCGCGCGGTCGACTCGGACCTCGCCGCCGCCGCGCCTGGCAGCGCCCCTCTGGCGGCGCGTCGCCTTCGCGGCCGTGCCCCTCGCCGCTGCCCTCGCCATCGTGGTCTTCGCGGGCCGCCGCTCGGCGGATGCGACCCAGGCCGACGCGGTGGTGGCGGCCCACGTCCGCTCCCTGCTCGCGAACCACCTCACCGACGTGGCCTCGAGCGACCAGCACACCGTCAAGCCGTGGTTCCAGGGCAAGCTCGACTACTCGGTGGCGGTCACCGATTGGGCCGCCGAGGGATACCCGCTGGTGGGCGGCAGGCTCGACTACATCGAGGACGCGCCCGCGGCCGCCCTCGTCTACCGGCGCAACCAGCACGTGGTGAACCTCTTCATCTGGCCAGCGCGCGGAAGCGCGGGCGCCGGCCCCGGACGCGGCGAGCCGCCGCGGCACCTCGCGCGCCGCGGCTATGGCGTCTGGCGCTGGGAGAAGGACGGCATGGCCTATTGGGCCGTCTCCGACCTGAACGACGTCGAGCTCGAGAGGTTCGTCTCCCTCGTCCGCAGATAGTCCCGAGGCGGATTGGAATAACGGGTGCCGGCGCCGGTCTGGACCGCCGATCGCAAGGCCAGGGAGGCACCACATGGGCAACGAGAGCAGCAGGCGCGACTTCGTCAAGCTGGTCGGACTGGGCGGCGTGGTCTTCGCGTCGGGGCTCGCCGGCGCGTGCAGCACCGCCGGCCGGGGCGCGGGCGGGCCGGGCGCCGCGGACGACTTCTTCTTCGTCCAGATCACCGACACCCACTGGGGCTTCAAAGGCCCGCCCAACCCCGAGGCGGAGAACACGCTCAAGCAGGTGGTCCTGGCGGTCAACGCGCTGCCGCGCAGGCCCGACTTCGTCGTCTTCACCGGCGACCTCACGCACACCACCGACGACGACGCCATCCGCCGCGAGCGGCTGGCCGGGTTCAAGGCGATCACCGCCAATCTCCTGGTATCGACGCGCTATCACCTGCCCGGCGAGCACGACGCCGCGCTCGACCGCGGCCAGGCCTTCATCGAGGCCTTCGGCCCGGCCAACTACTCGTTCGACCACAAGGGGATCCACTTCGTGGCGCTCGACAACGTGAGCGACCCCGCGGGCGCGCTGGGCGCGGCCCAGCTCGACTGGCTGCTGGCGGACCTGAAGCCCCTGCGCAAGGAGGCGCCGATCGTGGTCTTCACCCACCGGCCGCTCTTCGACCTCTATCCGCAGTGGGACTGGGCCACCAAGGACGGGAGCAAGGCGATCGACCTCCTGCAGGCCTATCGCAACGTGACCGTGTTCTACGGGCACATCCACCAGGAGCACCACTTCAAGACCGGCGAGATCAGCCACCACGCGGCGGCCTCGACCATCTTCCCGCTCCCCGCGCCGGGCTCGCAGCCGAAGCGTGCGCCCGTGCCGTGGGACCCGGCCCACCCGCGCCGGGGCCTGGGATATCGGGAGGTATCACCCGATGAATCGCGCCTCGTCTTGACGCTGACCGAGCGCTCGCTCGAAGGGGCCTAGCGCATGCGCGTGCCGGGCTTCGCAGCGCTCCTCACGGGCCTCGCGCTGGCGCTCCCGGCGCTGGCCGAGCCGCCGCCTGAGCAGGTGATCCGGATCCAGGCGAAGAAGTACCAGTTCATCCCGCCGGTGATCGAGCTGAAGAAGGGCGTGCCCGTGGTGCTGGAGTTCGTCTCGCTCGACCGCAAGCACGGCGCCCGGCAGAAGGAGCTGGGGATCGAGCTGGAGATCGAGCCCGGCAAGCCCGCGCGGGTGCGGCTCTTGCCCGAGAAGGAGGGGACGTTCGAGTTCCACTGCTCGGTCTTCTGCGGGAGCGGCCACGAGGAGATGAGCGGGCAGATCGTGGTGAAGCCGTGATCGCGCGCGCGCTGGCGGCGCTGCTCGACGCGCGCGAGCGGACGCTGGCGGCGCTGCTGGTGGGCGGCGCGGCGCTGCTCGCGGTGGAGGTCCGCTTCGAGCACCGCGAGGCCCTCGGCGAGCGGTGGCCTGCCTGGATCCCGCTGGTCTACGCCCTCGCGCTCGCGGTGGGCGGCGTCGCCGCGCTGGCGCGGTGGGAGCGGGGCGGGCGGCAGGCGCTGCTGGGGATGTTCGCGCTAGGGATGCTGGTGGGCCCGGCGGGCGTGCTGTTCCACTCCGGCGGACACCCGCTGCGCGCGGTGGGCGAGGTGCTCTCCGCGTGGGCGCTGCAGCCCGGGCAGAGCGGTGGGATCGGGCGCGACCACCCGCCGGCCCTAGCGCCCCTGGCGTTCGGGGGCCTCGCCGCGCTCGGGGTGGTGGTCTGCGCGCGGGGCCGCTTGCGCGGGCGCTGATCGATTGGGGTATCGTGGGGGAATGCAGAGCAAAGCGTCCACCGTCGCCGACTACCTGGCCTCGCTCCCGGAGGGCCGCCGCGCAGCGGTCTCGGCGGTGCGCGAGGTCATCCTCGCCAATCTCGACGCCGGATACTCCGAGGGGATGCAGTACGGCATGATCGGATATGCGGTGCCGCACAGCGTGTATCCGAAGGGATATCACGTCGATCCGCGCCAGCCGCTCGGGTTCGCCGCGCTCGCCTCGCAGAAGCAGCACCTCAGCCTCTACCTGATGTCGCTCTACGGCGGCCCGGCCGACGACCCCTACTTCGCCTGGTTCGTCGCCGCCTGGAAGAAGAGCGGGAAGAAGCTCGAGATGGGCAAGGCCTGCATCCGCTTCAAGCGCGTGGAGGACGTGCCGCTCGAGGTGATCGGCGAGGCGATCCGCCGGATGCCGGCGCGGAAGTACATCGAGCGCGTCGAGAAGGCGCTGGCGGGGTACCAGGCTGCCAAGGCGGCCAAGGCGGCCCAGGCGCCCCCGCCGGTCAAGAATCCAAGTGGAGCCGCCGCGCGGCCTCGCTCGCCTCCGGCAGCGCACGCCCCTCGAGCGCGACGCCGAGCGATTCTCCCAGGTTGACCCGCAGGCATGGGCGCGTCGATGGCCTCGTCGATTGGAGCATGGCTACCGCGGCGGACTGGTGGTGGCCCGGTCAGCAGGAGACGCAGTTGGTCGAAAGTGACCGTCCCAACCACGAGGGGGCGCTGCGGCGCTCACCGAGCGGCTCAGGCCCGGTTGGTTCTTGCCCACTTGGTTCCCGTTGCTGTCGTAGGTGAAGGTGATGGCCCCGACCGCCGAGACCTGGTGCGGGTGGCCGTTGCCGTATTGGTAGGCCGCGTTGGAGGCGAAGTCGCTCTTGGAAGTGATGTTGCCCAGCAGGTCGAAGGCGTAGGTCTCGGAGGTCGTGCCCGTGTGCGGGAGGTTTGCGGAGTAGCTGCGCTCCTCTCCCAGCAGGCGCTGCAGGTCGTCGTAGCTGTAGACCTCGCTGACGCTCCCCACCGTCCCAGGCTGGCCCGGCAGGGTGAGCTGCTTGGTCTGCCGTGCGAGGTTGAGGAGCTGGTCGTAGCTGTACGCCGTCTGCCGCAAAAGGCCGCCGGGCAGGGCAGCGCTGCCGCAGGCGGGCACCGCGCCCGGCGACACCGCAGCCGCGGTCAGTCGCTGCGCGAGGCCCGTGGAGTCGTCGAAGCAGGTCTGCTCCAGGACGCCGTTGCCCAGGACCTGCTGCGTGACCGCGCCCCGGGGCGACACCGCCG
>JAYWAO010000574.1:0-8201 GCA_043782365.1 Deltaproteobacteria bacterium | reverse complement strand
ACGCGCAGAGGGACGCGCTGCTGGCTGCGGTGCCCGCGCTGCCCGAGCCGCCGGGAGCAGGAAAGACGCTCGACCGGCTGGCAGCGGAGCTGTCGAAGGCCGGGGCCAAGGGCCTGGTGGTGACGGGCGTCAGCGAGCCCGCCGCGCAGGTGCTGGCGGCGCTCGGCAACGAGCTGCTCGGAGCGGTCGGGAACACGGTGGACATCGCCGGCGCGGCCCTGCTCGACGCCGGTGACTACACTTATGACGAGCTGGTCGCCGAGGTCGAGGCGGGCAAGGTGGGCGCGCTGGTGTTCGCGGGCGTCAACCCGCTGCAAACCCACCCGGAGGCAAAGCGCCTCGCGGCCGCGCTGGGCAGGGTCGAGCTCAAGATCGCCATCGCCGACCGGGCCGACGAGACGGGCCGCGCCTGCGACCACCTCGCCACCGACCACGCGCCCGCCGAATCGTGGGGCGACGCCGAAGCGCGCCGCGGCGTGCTGACGGTGCGCCAGCCCGCGCTCTCGCCGATCTTCGAGACGCGCGCGGCGATCGACTCGCTCTTGCGCTGGGCGAAGGAGCCCGCGGCGGCCTCTGCGTACGAGCTGCTCCGCGAGCGGCTGAAGGCCGAGGTCTTCCCGAAGGCCAAGGGCGCGCCGGCCGCCTTCGAGGCGTTCTGGCGCAAGGCGCTGCGCGACGGCTTCGTCGAGTTCGCCGAGGCGCCGCTCGCCGGAGCCCTCGACCCCGCCAGGGCCGCGCCGCTCGCGCTCGGCTCCCTGCGCGCCGCCGCCGACCTCGAGCTGTGGCTCTACCAGAAGGTGGCCCTGCGCGACGGCGCGCTCGCCAACAACGCCTGGCTGCAGGAGCTCCCCGACCCGGTCTCGAAGGTGGTCTGGGACAACTACGCCTGCCTCTCGCCCAAGCGCGCGGCAGCCCTCGGCGTCACCGACGGCCAGCTGGTGACGGTCAGCGCGGGCGGCGAAAGTATTACACTTCCAGCGCTGGTGCAGCCCGGCACCCACGAGCGGGTGGTCGCGATCGCGGTCGGCTACGGGCGCACCGCCGCGGGGGAGGTCGGCAACAAGGTCGGCGTCAACGCGGCGCCGCTCGCCGGAGCACGACGCAGCAGTGACATGGCCGAGGCGCTGCAGCACGGCGCGGTGACCCTGACCCTGGCCGCCGGCAACCGCCCGCTCGCGCGCTCGCAGGTGCAGGCCTCCCTCGAGGGCCGCCCGCACATCCGCGAGGCGACGCTGGAGCAGTTCGCAGAGGACGCGGGCCACGACAACCCAGCCGAGGAGAAGCTGGGCACCATGTGGGACGGGCCCAAGTACCCGGGCCGCAAGTGGGGCCTCGCCATCGACCTCAGCGCCTGCACCGGCTGCTCGGCTTGCGTGATCGGCTGCCAGGCCGAGAACAACATCGTGGCGGTCGGCAGGGACGAGGTCTCCCGCGGCCGCGACATGGCCTGGATGCGGATCGATCGCTACTACGCCGGCGACCCGGAGAACCCGGCGGTATTACACCAACCGATGCTTTGCCAGCACTGCACCAACGCGCCCTGCGAGACGGTCTGCCCGGTGCTCGCCACCGTCCACTCCGAGGAGGGGCTCAACCAACAAGTTTACAACCGCTGCGTCGGGACCCGGTACTGCTCCAACAACTGCCCGCCCAAGGTCCGCCGCTTCAACTGGTTCGCCTATCGCAACGACAGCGAGGTCGAGCGGCTGGTGCTCAACCCGGACGTGGTCGTCCGCAGCCGCGGCGTGATGGAGAAGTGCTCGATGTGCGTGCAGCGCATCCAAGAGGCCAAGGCCGAGACCAAGCGGGCCGGTGAGACGCTCAAGGACGGTCAGATCCAGACCGCCTGCCAGCAGTCGTGCTCCTCGCAGGCGATCGTCTTCGGCGACCTGAACGACCCCAAGTCGAGGCTCGCCGGGCTGGTGCGCGACGCCCGCGGCTACCGCCTCTTGTCGGAGCTGAACATCGGCCCGGCCATCACCTACCTCTCGAGGATCAAGAACCCCGGAGCCGCTTCATGAGCGACCACGCCCTGTCCCATCTGCGCGTCCCGCTGGTCGCCGAGCCGCGCACGCTCGGCCAGATCACCGAGGAGATCGCCGCGCCCCTCGACCGCCCGCCGGGCAGGCAGTTCCTCATCGCCTTCGGCATCGCCGGCTCGCTGCTGCTCCTCGGCGTCGGCATGGTGACCTACCAGATCGCCACCGGCATCGGCACCTGGGGCCTCAACAAGACCGTCGGCTGGGCGTTCGACATCACCAACTTCGTCTTCTGGGTGGGCATCGGCCACGCCGGTACGCTGATCAGCGCCATCCTCTTCCTCTTCCGGCAGAAGTGGCGCACCAGCATCAACCGGTCGGCGGAGGCGATGACGCTCTTCGCCGTCATGTGCGCCGGCCTCTTCCCCATCATCCACATGGGCCGGCCCTGGCTGGCGTTCTTCGCCATGCCGTACCCGAACACCCGCGGCTCGCTCTGGGTGAACCCGCGCTCCCCGCTGCTCTGGGACGTCTTCGCCATCTCCACCTACTTCACCATCTCCGCGGTCTTCTGGTACGTCGGCCTGATCCCCGACTTCGCGACGCTGCGCGACCGCGCCAGGCCAGGCTCGCTGAAGAAGCTGCTCTACGGCATCGGCGCGTTCGGCTGGACGGGCTCGGCGCGCACCTGGCACCGCTACGAGACGGTCTACGGCCTGCTCGCCGGCCTCGCCACGCCGCTGGTGCTCTCGGTGCACACCATCGTCTCGATGGACTTCGCCACCTCGCTCTTGCCCGGCTGGCACGCGACCATCTTCCCGCCGTACTTCGTCGCGGGCGCGGTCTTCTCGGGCTTCGCGATGGTGCTGACGCTCTTGATCATCGCGCGGCACGTGCTGGGCTTCCAGCACCTGATCACCATTCGCCACCTGGAGAACATGTGCAAGGTGATCATGGTGACCGGCGGCATCGTTGGCGTGGCGTACGCCACCGAGATGTTCACCGCCTGGTATGGCGGCAACACCTATGAGCGCTATGCCTTCATGAACCGCGCCCTGGGCCCCTATGCGTGGGCCTACTGGACGATGGTGAGCTGCAACGTGCTCACCCCGCAGCTGCTCTGGTTCAAGAAGATCCGCACCAACCCGTGGCTCATCTTCGTGCTCTCCATCTTCATCAACATCGGGATGTGGTTCGAGCGGTTCGTCATCATCGTCACGTCCTTGCACCGCGACTTCGTGCCGTCGAGCTGGAGCATGTACAAGCCCACGGTGGTCGAGGTGGGCACGCTCGTCGGCTCGTTCGGCCTCTTCTTCACCCTCTTTCTCCTCTTCACGCGGGTGCTCCCGATGGTCTCCATTGGCGAGGTGAAGGGCGTGCTCGGGTTCGGCCGCCCGAAGCAGGGCCAGGCCGCGCAGTCGGAGGCGCCGGGGCTGGAAGCCGCGAAGGCGCAGCAGGTGACGGCGTGAGCGCGACTCCAAGCAGCGGCAAGAAGCTGCTGGTCGGCTTCTTCGCCGGCGAGGGCGAGATCCTCTCGGCCACCAAGGCTGCCCGCAAGGCCGGATACCAGATCGACGACGTCTATACGCCCTATGCGGTCCACGGCCTGGACGAGGCGATGGGGATGCCGCAGTCGCGCCTCCCCTGGGTGACCTTCCTCGCGGGCGTCGCGGGCCTCGTCCTGATGCTGACCTTCGAGTGGTGGATGACCGCGGTGGCGTGGCCGCTCAACGTGGGCGGCAAGCCTTACTTCTCGTTACCTGCCTATATCCCCGTCGCCTTCGAGTTCACCGTGCTCTGCGCCGGCCTCTCTTCGGTGGCGGCGCTCTTCGTGGTGGCGAAGCTCTACCCGGGCAAGCAGCGCCCGGTGCTCGCCGGGGTCACCAACGACCGGTTCGCGCTGGTGGTGGCCTTGGGCGGCCCGGCCGACGAGGGCCCGCTCCGCCAGCTCTATCAAGCGCAGCACGCGGTGGAGATCGCCGCGCTCGGTGACCCTGGTGTGGAGGTGGCGTCGTGACCCGCAGCCCCGCAATCGCCCTCGCTGCGCTCCTCTGCGGGCTCGCCTGCGCCGCCTGCTCGGGCACCGACGAGCCCACCGAGCCCGGCCGCGAGTACGTCAAGGACATGATCGACTCGGTCCCCTACGACTCGTTCGCCAAGAACCCCGTCTTCCGCGACGGGAAGACGCTGCAAGCTCCGGCCCCGGGCTCGATTCCACGCGGATATGAGCCATTCGACTATGGCCCCGGCCCGGCCGAGGCCGCCCGCGCGGCGCTCGAGGTGAAGAGCCCGTTCCCGTCCACCGCCGAGACCGTCGCGCGCGGCGACAAGGTGTTCCACATCGTCTGCTTTACCTGCCACGGCGACCTCGGCAAGGGCGACGGGCCCGTCGCCGGCCGCTTCCCCACGCCGCCCTCGCTGGTCGCCGACCACGCCAGGGGCCTCGCCGACGGACAGCTCTTCCACATCATCTCGCGCGGCCAGGGCCTGATGCCCGCGCACAACATCAATGTCCGGCCCGTGGATCGGTGGAAGGTCATCCACTACCTCCGCACGCTGCAGGCCGCTGGAGGCGCCAGGTGAGCGACGTCCACGCCCCCGTTGCCGCAACGCCCGCAGCTCCGGAGAGTAATACTCCGCTGATCGTCGCCGCCGTGGCCGGCTTCGGCGCGCTCGCCGCAGGCATCGCCACCGACCAGACCCGCGGCCTCACCGCCCTGCTCGCAGCAGGCTTTCTCGCGGTGGCCGCGGCGATGGGCCCGCTCGCCATCCTCGCCCTCTGCCAGGTAGCCAACGCTGGCTTCCACGCCGCCTTCAAGCGCGTGCTCGAAGCGCTCGCCGCCACGCTCCCGGTGGGCGCGGCCGCGCTGCTGGCGCTCTTGCCGTTCGCCGGCTCGGTCTGGAAGTGGGCCCGCCACGGCGCGGCCAACGACAAGCTGATCGCCGCCAAGGCCGCCTACCTGAACGTGCCGATGTTCGCGCTGCGGATGGCGCTCTTCCTCGGCGTCTGGATGCTGTTTGCCTTCCTGCTGCGCAGGGAGTCGCGCGCGCAGGACCAGGACGGCGACGTCGCGCACACCAGGAAGGGCGTGCTCTATTCAGCGCTCTTCATCCTCTTCGGCGGCTACTCGATCGGCCTCGCCTCGGTGGATTGGCTGATGAGCACCGACCCGCACTGGGCGAGCACCATCTATGGCTTCTATACCATCGGGGTGATCCTGCAGACGGGCGCGGCGGTCACCATCCTCGCCGTCGCCTCGCTGCGCCGGGCGGGCCGCCTGCCCGAGGTGAACGAGAACCACCTCCACGACCTCGGCAAGCTGCTCTTCGGCTTCAGCACGCTCTGGGCGTATCTCTGGTTCTCGCAGTACCTGCTGATCTGGTACGCGAACCTGCCCGAGGAGACCTCCTGGTTTCTGGTGCGCACCTCGCATGGGTTTGCCCCGTACTTCTACGCAAACCTGGTGATCAACTGGGTGCTGCCGTTCCTCTTGCTCTCGCCGCGGCCGGCGAAGCGCAACCAGGCGCACCTCGTGCGGGTGGCGTGGCTGGTGATGGGCGGGCGGATGCTCGACATCTGGCTGCAGTGCGGGCCGAGCAACCTGAAGCACGCGCCGGTGTTGCCCTGGGTGGAGGTGGGGGCGGCGGTGGGGGTGCTGGCGGTGTTTGCGATCGTCTATCGAAAGATGCTGGCCGGGGCGCCGCTGGTGGCGAGGCACGATCCGTATCTGGAGGAGTCGCTGCACCACTGGCAGCCTTGAGCATGCGCCGGCGACACGAAGAGGCCGCGCTGGTCCGCGCTACCCCAGCACCATCGCCAGCGGCAGCGCCCAGAGCCGCTCCCCCAGCTTCACCGCCCGGTCCCCGTTGTGCGCGAGCACCGCCGCCCGGCAACGTGGGGTGTGCTCCAGGAACGCACGCAGTCCGGAGAGGTCCTTCTCGCTCCACCGCGACGCCGCCTTGACCTCCACCGCCAGCGAGTCGCGCCCGCTCTCGATGACGAAGTCCACCTCGTGGCGCCCCTGCACGTTCCAATACGAGAGCCGGGCGCCCGGCCAATGGGCCTCGAGGACCGAGCCCAGGCAATGCGCCGCATATGTCTCGAAGAGCGCGCCCCGCATGGGCTCCTCTGCGGACAGCGACAGGTCGTCCACGCCAGCGAGGTGGGCGGCGAGGCCCGCGTCTCCCGCGTAGAGCTTCGGGGCCTTCATCAACCGGCTCGTGCGGTTGCCCAAGAAGGGCGGCAAGCGCATCACCGCGAACGACGCCTCCAACAGTCCGAGCCAGCGCGCGGCAGTGGTGGCGTTCTGTTGCGCGTCCCGGCCAAGCTCGCTGACGTTGAGCACCTGCCCCGTGCGCAGCGCAGCCAGCTGGAGGAAGCGCCGGAAGGCCGCGAGGTCGGCCACCTGGGCGAGCTCGCGGACGTCGCGCTCCAGGTAGGTCTGCTCGAAGCCGCGGAACCAGAGCGCGCGGTCTTTCACCTGCCGCAGCGCCACGGGCGGCAGACCACCGGCGAGCACCTCGTCTGGGGTCACCGGTTTCACCGGCTGCTTGGGCAGGCGCTGCGCCGCGAAGAAGGCCGGGAGGAACGCCTGCTCCCCCTGCTGGCCGCGCAGCTCGCGCAGCGAGAACGGCCGCAGGGTCAGGTAGACGGCCCGGCCCGCAAGCGACTCCGTCACACCCGCCAGCAGCGAGAAGTTGGCAGAGCCCGAAAGGAGGAAGCGGCCCGGCCGCCGGTCGCGATCGACCGCGCGCTTGACCGCCAGGAGCAGCTCTGGGGCGCGCTGCACCTCGTCGATGGTGAGCGGCTCGTCACCCTCGAGGAAGGCCTCCGGGTCGCCCTTGGCAGCGGCGAGCTGGGCGTAGTCGTCGAGGGTGAGGTAGCGGCGGGTGCGCAGCTCGCTGGCGGAGGTGAGCAGGGTGCTCTTGCCCGTCTGCCGCATGCCGGTGAGCACCACCACGGGCAGATCCTCGAGGGCGGCGGCGAGCGGCGTCGAGAGGTCACGAGAAAGAAGTGCTGTCAAAATTCACCGTGCCATATTTGTTTATGACACTACGATACGTGGAGTGGAGACAGGATGCAACCCCACTCCCCGCGAGCCCGACGCCGTCGTCCAGGCTGAAGTTCCGGAACGCCCAGGCCGGTTGGCCCTACCACGCCGGCGGCGAGAGCAGGTCGGCCGCCGCCGCCTGCGCGCTCTCGTCGAGCTCGTCGATGCTCTTGCCGCTCGCCACCGCCGTCGAGAGCAGCTGCCCGCCGGCGGTCTCGTGCAGCTTGAGGCTCATCTTGAACTTCGAGCCCACCTTGAGGATCTCGCCCGAGACCACCGCGTCGGCGCCGATGCGGCGTCCGGTGTCCACCTCGCACTCGCCCTCGCATTGGCCCGCGTCCTTGCCCGTGGCCTGCAGCAGCACGAGCAGGTTCTCGCGCGTCATCACCGAGAGCCCGGGCGCCGAGCGGAGCGCCGAGCCGCGGACCACGTCGGTGAAGTAGCGCACGTCCTCGGGCTTGAGCGCGTCGGTGTAGCTCTTGAAGTCGAGCACGGCGAGCTTGCCCTTGGTCACCAGCGTCTGCCCGCGCGCGGGGCGCGAAGGGCCGGTGTCGTTGTTGACCACCTCGCTGAGCACGGGCTGCGCGGCCTGGGCTCTCTGCTGCTGCTGCTGGCGCTGCTGCTCTTGCTGCCGCTGCTGCTCCGCCAACCGCTGCGCCTCGGCAGCCTTCTGCTGTTGGCGCTGCTGCTCCGCCGGCGGGCCGCTCGACGCCACCCTCGTGCCGCCCCGGCCCTTGGCCTGCGCCTCGGTGAGCGCCTTGGGGACGACGACGTCCTCGTACGACATCCACTTGCCCGTCGCGAAGTCCACGATCAAGGGGAAGGCGAAGAGGAGATAATCGGCGATGAAATAGCCGAACCCGAGCAGGCTCTCGAGCTCCACCTGGGTGGCGACGCCGCCCGTCTGCAGGGTGACCTTGTTCGTCTTCCACGGGATCTCGGCCACCTTGGTGCCGTTGCCCCCGTCGGTGAGGCGGACCTGGGCGCCGCTCTCGTCGAGGACGACCAGGTCGGGCGGGGCCTTCAGCAGCGTCAACTGCGCGCGCGAGCCCTTCACGATCGACGCGCAGCCGATCGGACCGGCGCTCGAGAGCAGGCAAAGCACGGACGCGGCCAGGAGTGGGCGGACGAGGCGCATACCCCCAGACTATCCCAACGCCGGATTCGGGGG
>JAYWAO010000573.1:0-8250 GCA_043782365.1 Deltaproteobacteria bacterium | reverse complement strand
CGCCCCGGCGAATGGCTTCATAATCAGAGAACGAGAGCGCCTTGCGCTTCTCGAGCGGCAGGGAGAGCTGCAGCCCCTGCGCGTAGGCGCCCGCGCCCTGGGCCACCGTGCCTGCGAAGTATTCGGCTGCGCAGCCCGAGCCATAGCTGAAGAGGCCGATCCGCTGTCCTTCGAGCGCCCCGGCCTGCGCGTCGAGCAGCGAGGCGAGCGAGAGCCAGAGCGAGCCGGTGTAGACGTTGCCGACCTGCGCCGGGAGCCGCAGCGAGGGGGCCACCTCGGCCGCGTAGCTCGCGTCGGCCTGCTCCTCGGTGAGCCCGTCGAGCGTGCGCGCGTGCCGGTGGGCCTTCTTGGCCATCTTCCCGTAGGGCACATGGTAGCAGCGGCGCACCAGCGGAGCGACCTGGCCCGTCTCGCGGCAGACCTGCTTCCACGCCTGGTAAGCCCCGGCGAGCGCGTCGAGGTAGCACTGCACCGAGAGGTGGCCATCGACCAACGCGTCCTTGCGGTAGAGGGGCCGCCAGAAGTCGTCGACCTCGCGTGCATAGCTGCCCGAGACGCCGGGCTCGAGCGCGAGCAGCCGGGGGTCCTGCGTGAGGAGGATGGCCACCGCGCCCGCGCCCTGCGTGGGCTCACCGGGGCTGGCCAATTCATATCGCGCGATATCCGAGCAGATGACCAGCGCCGACCGGCCGCGCGCCGCGCCCGAGGCGAGCCACTCGAGGGCGGTCTGCACGCCGGCCGTCCCGCCAAAGCAGGCGTGCTTGGTCTCATAGACCCGGCACTGCTGCGAGAGGCCGAGCAGCTTGTGGATCCAGATGGCGATCGGCTTGGAGTGATCGACGCCCGTCTCGCTGCCGACGACGAGGAGGCCTACCTGCGACGGATCGGCGCCCGAGGTCTCGAACAGCCGGCGCGCCGCCGCAGCGCCCAGGCTCACCGGGTCTTCGTGCGGGGCGGCGATGCTCATCCGCTGCACACCGAGGCCATCGAGATACTTGCCCGGCGCCACGCCGCGCGCCGCGGCCAGCGTGGTCAGGTCGAGGTACTGCTCGGGCACCGCGAGGGCCAGCGCGTCGATGCCAAAAGGTCCAACCGGGTGCATGTGATCTCCCGCCAGCGCGGAGGCTGGCGCGCGCGCAGAGAGTGGCCGAGCGCGAACGGGAGCTTGCACAGCGGCGGCCGGCGGGGCCGTGAAGAAACGGAGAAGCGAGCCCCCTCCCGCCGTGAAGATTCCGGGAAGGAGCCACCGCCGGCGGATGCGCGGCGACGGCGGGGCCCGCCGTCGCCGAGGTAAGACCGCTAGCGCGCCGTGGCCTCGAACTCCTTCGCCACCGCCGCGAGCTCCTGCGAGAGCACCTCGATCCGCTCCAGCTGGTACTTCGTCGGCTTCCCTTCCCAGAAGTTCACCGCCCCATACAGCTGGTCGGTGAACTCCCGGAGCCGCTCCTCGCCGGTGATCGCGCCGCCCTCCTTGGTGGCGACGATCTTCTTCTTCAGCGCGCCGAGCTTCGAAGCCAGCGCCGCCTCACCGCCTGGAGCTGCCGCCTTCGCCGCCGCCGCGTCGATCTTGTCGGCGAGCGCGCTCATCTCGCCGAACAGCGCGTGGATGCGCAGCGCTGCGTCGTACTGCACCTTGCGGTCCGCCAGCGAGTAGGGGGCGCGCTTGTCGAGGCCCACCTCGAGCTTGGTCTCCAACGTCTGGGCGCCGCGCGTGAGGCGCACGGTGTAGGCGCCAGGGAGCACGCGGGTGCCGAGCGTGGACGCGCCCCCGGCGTTGGCAGCCCGCGGCACGCGCGGGGGCCTCGTGAACATCGACCAGTGCACCCGGTTGAGCCCGCGCTGCTTGGTGGCGGGGATGGTGTCCACCAGCTTTCCGGCGCTGTCGAACACCTCCAGCTTGAGCGGCCCGAAGAGGTGCTGCGTGCGCTGGTACCAGGTGATCGCCGCGCCGCCAGCGGGGTTCTCGCCGGTGAAGACCGCGTCGCCCTCGACCCAGCCGCCGTTGCCGAACATCCGCTGCTGGACGGGCCGGCCCGGCAGGAACGCCACCTCGCGCGCGAGCACCTCGGGCGTGAGCGCCCGCAGCGGGGTCAGGTCGTCGATGATCCAGATGCCGCGGCCGTGGGTGGCGATGACGAGGTCGTGCTCGCGCGGGTGGACCTGCACCTCGCGCACCGCCACCGAGGGGAAGCCGCCACCCTTGAACTCGGCGAACGAGGCGCCGCCGTCGATGGAGATGAAGAGCCCCTGCTCGGTGCCGACGAAGAGGAGCGAGGCCTTCAGCAGATCCTCGCGGACGGTGTGGACCCAGCCGCGCACGCCCTGCGCTTCGGTGGCGAGCCTCTTCCAGGTCTTTCCGAAGTCGGCCGTTCGATAGAGGTGCGGCGCGAAGTCCCCTTCGGTGTGACGGTCGAAGGCCGCATAGGCGACCGCCTTGTCGAATCGGCTCGGCTCGACCCAGCTGACCCAGGAGTTCTTCGGCAGCCCGGGCACGTTGCCGGCGAGGTTCGTCCAGCTCTTGCCGCCGTCGCGGGTCAGCTGCAGGTTGCCGTCGTCGGTGCCCACCCAGATCACCTGCCCGTCGAGGGGAGACTCGGCGATCGAGAAGATGGTCGTGTGCATCTCGGCCGACGAGTTGTCGACGGTGACGCCGCCCGACTGCTCCTGCTTCTGCTTCTCGGGGTCGTTGGTGGTGAGGTCGGGCGAGATCCGCTCCCAACTCTCGCCCTGGTTCCTCGAGCGGTGGAGGAACTGGCTGCCGATATAGAGGGTGCCCTTCTCATTGGGGCTCAACAGGAGCGGGGTGTTCCAGTTGAACCGCAGCTTCTCGCCCACGCCCGCGGTGGGCTTGATGGTCTGCGAGACCAGCGTGTTCCGGTTGACGCGGTTGAGCTCGCCGCCCTGTGACTCATAATAGACGAAGTTGTCGTCGCTGGTGTCGGGCAGGGTCCAGAAGCCGTCGCCGCCGCCGAGGTTCACCCAGAGGTGGTTGGAGATGCCGCCGGGCGCCCCGGACGGCCCCGACCAGGAGCTGTTGTCCTGCAGACCGCCATAGACGAGGTAGGGGTCGCGATTATCGACGGCCACGTGATAAAACTGCGAGATGGGCAGGTTGTTGCCTTTCCACCAGCGGCTGCCGCCGTCGTGCGAGATCCAGAGGCCGCCGTCGTCCGCGCCCACGAGGTGCTTGGTGTTCTCGGGGTCGATCCAGACGTCGTGCCAATCGCCGTGGCCGCTGCCGCCGGCATAGGCGAACGAGCGCCCGCCGTCCTCGCTGGCGCTGACGCCGCCGCCCGCCTTGAAGACCCGCTCGGGGTTGAAGGGGTCGACCACCAGACGGAAGAAGTAGAACGCGCGCCACGCCATGAACTGGCTCTGGTCGCGCGCCTCCCAGGTGGCGCCGCCATCCGCAGAGCGGAACAGGCCCGACTTGGCCGATTCAATCGCCGCATAGACGATCTTCCCGTCCGAGGGTGCGACCGCCACCTCGACGCGGCCCCACGGTCCTGCAGGCAAGCCGGTGCTCCCCTGCGCGAGCGGCGCCCAGGTCTTGCCGCCGTCGCTGGTGCGGTAGAGCGCGCTGCCGCTCGGCGACTCGGGCGACTCGCCGCCGGAGCGGAAGGTCCAACCCTTGCGGCGGAAGTCCCAGAGTCCGGCGAAGAGCACGTCGGGGTTCGCGGCGTCGAGCGAGAGGCCGGAGCAGCCCGTCGAGAGGTTCGCGCCCTTGAGGACCAGCGCCCAGGTCTTCCCGCCGTCGGTGGTCTGGTAGACGCCGCGGTCGGCCGAATCGCTCCAGAGCTTTCCGGGCACGCACGCCCAGACGGTGTCGCCGTTCTTCGGGTGCACCAGGATGCGGGTGATCCGCTCCGACTGCGGCAGGCCAAGGTGGGTCCAGGTGTCGCCGCCGTCGGTGGACTTGTAGATGCCGTCGCCGGCCGAGACCGAGTTGCGAGTCCAGGACTCGCCGCTGCCCACCCAGACGATCTTCTCGTTCGACGGGTCGATGGCGATGGCGCCGATCGACTGCACGGCCTGCTTGTCGAACACCGGCTTGATGGTGGTGCCGCCGTCGGTGGACTTCCAGACGCCACCCGAGGCCGCCCCCACGTAGAGCGTCGTCTTCCCGTTGGTGGTCTTGGCGGCGAGCGCGGCGATCCGGCCCGACATCTGCGCCGAGCCGATGTTGCGCGCGCGCAGGCCCGAGAGCACGCCCTCGTCGAAGACGGGCTTCTTGGGAGTGCCGGTCGCGTTGGGGAGCGCGGGCTTGGTGTCGGGCGCGTTGGCCGCGGCCACCACGCGGCGCAGGATCGGCGTCCCGGCGGGCGGGAAGGAGAAGAGCGCGTCCTCGACCTCGACGTTGGCCTCCGCCTTCTCGATGACGATGTGGAAGTAGCGCGGCCGGTTCTTGCCGCCGACGTCGATGGAGAAGGGGAACCAGACGCCCGCCACCTGGTGCCACGAGCCGTAGTCGGCCTCGTAGGTGCGCTCGACGCCGCGGACCTTCTCCTCGGTGGCGACGCGGATGGTCAGATAGAAGTCGGGATCGAGCCAGAAGGTCTGGACGTCGCCGTCCTTGCGGGTGACGCGGAGCTTGTACGCGCGCGTGCCGTCGATCTCCTCCGCGCCGAGCGATTCGACTTTGTGTCCCTTGGCCTTCCAATCGATGAGCGCGCCTTCAAAGTCCGACTGCCGCGCCAGGTCCTTCGACGCGTCGGCCGAGGAGCGCTCGGCGTCGCGGCGGCCTTCGAACGGGTTGAGCGTCCAGCCCTCGCGGCCGTCGAATGCCTCCACCTGGGTGAGGCCCTGCAGCGTGGTCTCGGTGCGGACCTTCCCGGGCCGCGCCAGCACCTGCCCCCAGGCAGACTCCTGCTGGAACGACCCGCCGGAGAGCGTGTGGCCGGTGAAGCGGAGCGAGCGCAGCGCCCGCACCTTGGCGAGCCCGCCGCGGGCCTCGAGGTGGCGGTCCACCAGCTCGTCCACCGTGGGCGCGCCGGCGGCCTGCCCTGCGAGCGAGAGCAGCAGCGCTGCGCAGAGAATGGAGAGGGAGATGGTGGGCTTTGTCAGGTGCATTGAGGCCTCCGAGGATTGGGGACAGTACACGGGGGCGGTTGTCGCGCGAAATCAGGGATAACGCGCGGGTGTCCCGGGGCGTATATGGTGCGCCGATGACTGTCGCGATCATCGGCTTGGGATTGATCGGCGGCTCGCTGGCGCGGGCGCTGCGGCGCGGAACCGCGGCGGCGCCGGTCGAGGTGCTCGGCGTCGACGCCGATCCTGGCGCGCTCGAGCAGGCGCTGGCCGCAGGCGCCATCAATGAAGGCGTGTCGCTCGACGAGGCGCTCTCGCCGGCCAGCAGCGTGCTCGCCCGGGCGGACCTGGTGGTGCTGGCGGTGCCTGGTCCGTCGCTGCTCGCGCTGGTCGGGCCGGTGGCGGGCAAGCTCGCGCCGGGCGCGGTCCTCACCGATGTCGGCGGCGCGAAGGGGCCCGTCGTCGAGGCCGCGTCGCGGCAGCGGTCCGCGCTGTTCGTCGGGGGGCACCCGATGGCTGGCACCGAGTTCCGCGGGTTCAGCGCGTCGTTCGAGTCGCTCTTCGACGGCTGCACCTTCGCGCTCTGCGCCGCGGTGGGCGGGCCCGAGGGCGCTGCCGCCGGACCGCTCGGGCGCGCTGCGGAAGAGCGCGTCGAGGCGCTCTGGACGCGGGCCGGCGCGGGGCGGGTGCTGCGCGTCGAGCCCGAGGCGCACGACCGCGCGGTGACCTTTGCGTCGCACCTGCCCTATCTCGCGGCGGCAGGGGTCGCGCAGGCGCTGATCTCCTCGGGCGGGCCCGCGCAGCTCGCGCGCGAGCTGGCGGCCGGTGGCTTCCGCGACACCACGCGGCTCGCCGGCGACGGCACGCTGGCAGGGGCCGCCTCGCAGAACCGCTTCCTGCCCGAGGCGGCGAGGGCCCTGGCGAACACGTTGCTCGAGTGGGCGGGCCGCTTGGAGAAGGACCCGCAGGGCCTCTTGCCGGAGCTCGGCGAGCTCGCAGAAGCGCGGCGCGGGATGCCACTGCCGCCGCGGCGGTAGGGCATCTGCCGTCTACTTCTCCACCTCCACCACCCGCCGCGCCCGCACCGCCGCCGCCAGCCCGTCGAGCAGCTCCACCGAGTCGTCCCAGCCCAGGCAGGCATCAGTAATACTCTTGCCGTACTCGAGCGCCTTGCCCGGCACCAGGTCCTGCCGGCCCTCCACCAGGTGCGACTCCGCCATCACGCCGCAGATGCGCGCATCCCCGCTCGCCACCTGCCGGCCGAGGTCGCGCGCGGCCTCCAGCTGCAGCTTGAGCTGCTTGCGGCAATTCGCGTGCGAGCAGTCGACCATCACACGCGCCGCCAGCCCCGCCTTGCCCAGCTCGGCGCAGGCCGCCTCCACGCCCCGCGCGTCGTAGTTGGGCTCGCTGCCGCCGCGCAGGATCACGTGGCAGTCCTCGTTGCCCAACGTCGAGACGATCGCCGTCCTGCCCGCCTTGGTGACCGAGAGGAAGTGGTGCGGCGAGGCGGCGGCGCGGATGGCGTCGATGGCGATCCGGACGTTGCCGTCGGTGCCGTTCTTGAAGCCCACCGGACAGGAGAGCCCCGAGGCCAGCTCGCGGTGCACCTGCGACTCGGTGGTCCGCGCGCCGATCGCGCCCCAGGAGATCAGGTCGGCGGTGTACTGCGGGGTGATGGTGTCGAGGAACTCGGTGCCCGCCGCGAGGCCGAGCGCGGCGAGGTCGCAGAGCAGGCGCCGCGCCAGCCGCAGGCCCTGCCCGATCTGGAAGCTGCCGTCGAGCAGCGGGTCGTTGATCAGGCCCTTCCAGCCGACCGTCGTCCGCGGCTTCTCGAAGTAGACGCGCATCAAGACGAGCAGATCGGGCGCGAGCCGGTCGGCCTGGGCCTTGAGCCGCACGGCGTAGTCGTGCGCGGCCGCGAGGTCGTGGATGGAGCACGGGCCGACGATCACCAGGAGCCGGTCGTCGGCGCCGTGCAGGATGCGGTGGATCTGCTGCCGCGCCGAGTAGACCAGCGCCTCGGCCTCCTTGGAGATGGGCAGCTCGCGCAGCAGGTCGTCGGGCGAGAGGAGCTCGGTGATCGCTGCGATGCGGACGTCGTCGACGATGGTCTTCATCTGCGCCCGAGGGTAACAGACCGGGCGCACGCTGGCGTTGCCAACACGGCTAGATCTGCGCGCCGGTGGCCTGGTCGAAGATGCCCTCGAACAGCACGGTGCTCAGGTAGCGCTCGCCCGAATCGGGGAGGATGACGACGATGATCTTCCCCTCGTTCTCGGACTTGTGCGCGAGCTTGTAGGCGACCGCGGCGGCCGCGCCGCAGGAGATGCCGCAGAGGATGCCCTCCTCGCGCGCCAGCCTCCTCGCGAAGGCCACCGCCTCCTCGTTGGTGACCTGCTCGACTGCGTCGACGAGCGAGAGGTCGAGGTTGTCGGGGATGAAGCCTGCGCCGATGCCCTGGATCTTGTGCGGTCCGGGCTTGTTGGGCTGCCCCGCCAGCTTCTGGCTGATCACCGGCGAGGCGACGGGCTCGACCGCGACCGTGTGCAGCGGCTGGCCGCGCACCTTCTCGAAGTAGCGGCTGACGCCGGTGAGCGTGCCGCCGGTGCCGACGCCGGAGACGAAGATGTCGACCTTGCCATCGGTGTCCTGCCAGATCTCCGGGCCGGTGGTGGCCTCGTGGATGGCGGGGTTCGCCGGGTTCTTGAACTGCTGCAGGAGCACGTACTTCTCGGGCTCGCTCGCCCGGATCTCCTCGGCGCGGGCGATGGCGCCGTTCATGCCCTTGGCGCCCTCGGTGAGCACCAGCTTCGCGCCGTAGGCCACGAGGAGCTTGCGCCGCTCGATCGACATCGTCTCGGGCATCGTCAGCGTGATCGGAATGCCCTTGGAGGCGGCGACGAAGGCGAGCGCGATGCCCGTGTTGCCCGAGGTGGGCTCGATGATCTCCTTGCCGGGGCCGAGCAAGCCCTTCTTCTCGGCGTCCCAGATCATCGCCGCGCCGATGCGGCACTTCACCGAGTAGGCCGGGTTGCGCCCCTCGATCTTCGCCAGGACGGTGGCCTTGGCGCCGTCGAGCGAGCGGTGGAGGCGCACGAGCGGCGTGCGGCCGATGGACAGGGAGTTGTCTTCAAACCAGTTGGGCATAGGAACGAAACAGTAGGAGGCCCGGCCGGGCAGGTCAAGACGTTCATCCGTTTTAACGGATGACGACCGCCCTAG
>JAYWAO010000572.1:0-8317 GCA_043782365.1 Deltaproteobacteria bacterium | reverse complement strand
GGGGCTCCTGATCGGGCTCGATCCTTGCTTGGCGTCGATATCCAGCCGATATCGACGCTCAGAGAGACCGAATGAGTAATTCCTTCGCGCGCCCTTAGCGCTTCTTCGTCGCCTTTGCGGGCTTCGTCGCAGGCTTCACTTCCCTCGCCCCGTAGTACGCCGCCGCGCTCGGCGACTGCGCGTCCTTGAGCGCGATGCAGAGGTTCGCCGCCTCGGTGGCGCGGGCGAGCGCGCGGTCGGCGCCGGGCCGCTTGGCTGCCCGCGGGGCGAGCAGGGCGCGGGCCTTCTCGAGGCCGTCCTTCTCGCAGAAGACCGAGGCCAGCCCGAACATCCGGTTCTGCGCGCCCTCGGGGAGCGCCTTCACCATGCCGTCGAAGTTGGCGCTGATGAACTCCCACGCCTGCGCGCGGGTCTCGTCGCGACGCAGCAGGGTGGCCGCGCCGCCGCGCTCGTTGCGCCGCAGCTTCGGGCTCTGGCTCAGCCCCAGCGCCTTCGCCACCCGGGCCGGGTCCTTCACGCTCCAGAGCGCGCCGAGCAGGCGGCCGCGGGCCTCGGCGGCGGTCTCGGTGTCGAGGCGGGCGGCGAGCAGGTCGAAGAGGGCGTCGTCGCCGTCCTCGACCGCGACGTCGAGCGCCACGGCTGCGAGGGAGGGATCGACCGCGGCCGGGTCAAAAGTGTTACCTTTTACGTTCGCGTACGCGAGTCCGAGCCGCGCCAGCTCCTTGCGGACCTCCGGGTCGCGCCCCGTCTCGGCCAGCGCGCCGATCACCTGGGGACGCGCGTCCGAGACCACCGGCTCCTCGCCCTCCTTGGCAGCCCAGCCGAGCCTGGCCAGCAGCGGCCGGTAGAGCGCGCGCACCTGCTCCTCGACGCGCGGCTTGAGCGCGGTCGGGACCAGCTGCCGGCGGACGAGGCCCAGCAGCTCGAGCGGATCGGTGGCGACGTCGAGGTCGGGGTCCTTCGCCAGCGGCACCAGCGCGGCCAGCGCGTCGGCCGCCGAGAGTGTATTCGCCCGCATCGCCGCCGAGACGCTGCGGGCGAACGAGAGCTTCTCGCGCGCGTCCATCGCAGGCAGGCCTGCGGTCACCAGCTTCTGGAGGTCGTCCGGCGCGAGCGTCCAGCGGTAGTACCCGGCGGCGCCCGCGTTGGGCATCACCCACGCCGGGCAGGCGGCGCCGAGCGGGAGCTCGCCGGCCGCGCCCTCCAGCAGCGTGCACGCCTCGCCGGTGGTTGCGCCAGAGGTTGCGCCGGAGACGGCGACCCCCTGGTTACCGACTCCGCTACCGAATCGCGCGCAGACGGGCACGCGCCAGCTCTGCGCCTTCGCGTCGCCGGCCGAGCCGACGGGGAAGTAGCGCTGCTGCGTGAGGAGCAGCTTCGCCGCGCCCGCCTCGCACGACACCCTGGCCTGCACCAGCGGCACGCCGGCCTGGTCGAGGAAGGTGCGGAACGGCCCGCCAACATCCCAGCCGCGGCCGCCCGCCTGCGAGAGCGCGGCGAAGAGGTCTTCGGTGGAGCCCGTCCCGTGCGGGTGCGCGCGCAGGTACGCCTGCACGCCCGCGCGGAACTGCTCCGGGCCCAGCCACCGCTCGAACATCGAGAGGGCCGCGGCCCCTTTCTGGTAGGTGAGCCCGTCGAACTGCGCCCTGATGTCGCCGGTGCGCAGCACGGGCTGGCGGATGGCCCGCGCCTCGGAGAGGCCGTCGCCCTGCATCGCGAAGAGCGAGTCGGAGAGCTGCGAGAGGTCGGCGCGCAGCTCGGGCCGCCAGGTGGTCATCGCGTGGGTGGCCATCCAGGTGGCGAACGACTCGTTGAGCCAGGTGTCGGTCCACCAGGGCAAGGTCACGTAGTCGCCGAACCAGAGGTGGGCCATCTCGTGGGCGATGGTGTCGGCGATCCGCTCCTCGCGCGAGCGCGGGCTCTTGCCCTTGGTGTAGAGCAGCGCGGTCTCGCGGTAGATGATCGCGCCCGGGTTCTCCATCGCGCCGGCCTCGAAGTCGGGCACCGCGATGTGGTCGAGCTTGTCGTACGGATAGGGGATGCCCATCCACTTTTCGAGGATGGGGAGCAGCTCGTTCGCTGCCTGCAGGCTCCAGGCGAGCTCCGCGCCGCGGCCCTTGGGGGCGAGCCCGCGCATGCGCAGCGGGACCTTGCGGATCTCGTTGGGCGGCGACTCGGTCGTCACCACGTCGTAGGGGCCCACCGCGAAGGCGAGCAGGTAGGTGGGCAGCGGCGGGGTGGGGTTGAAGGTGACGCGCTTCTTGCCCCCCTCGAGCGGCTCCTCCTTGCTCTCCATCGCGTTGGTGACCGCCACGTCCTGCGCGGGCACGGTGAGCTGTACGGTCCAGGGGATCTTCAGCTGCGGCTCGTCGAAGCACGGGAGGATCCGGCGCGCGCCCAGCTCTTCGTTCTGGCTGGCGACGTAGCTGACGCCGCCGCTCTTGCCGAGATAGACGCCCTGC
Organism: Deltaproteobacteria bacterium; assembly: GCA_043782365.1. GTDB lineage: Bacteria > Myxococcota > Myxococcia > Myxococcales > 40CM-4-68-19 > CAIWCD01. The sequence goes on along the minus strand of JAYWAO010000572.1, from coordinate 5,855 downwards.
AGATCTTCGTCCCACTTGCCGGTCCAGGAGAACGAGAGCGTGACCTCGCCGGGGCCCACCGCGCGAGGCAGCGAGAGCTTCGCCATGCCGTCCGGGTCCACCTGCGCGAAGGTCCCGGCCACCTCGCCGAGAGCGTCGGTGGCGGTGGACTTGGTGACGGTGAGGCCGCGGCCGTGCATCCAGATCACCGCGCGCGGCGCCGGCAGCGTTACGCGAAGGCTCGCCTCGCCGGAGAAGCCCGGGGCGTCGGGGTCGAGCGCGAGCGAGAGGTTGGCCGAGAGCGGGACCGCGCTCTGGGGCAGGCGCAGCGTGGGCGCGGGCTCTTCGGCGCCCGGGAGCGCTGGCGCAAGCAGCGCGGGCGCGGGGACTTGCTTGGGCGCAGCGCAGGCGGCCGCGAGGAGCGCGGCGAAGGCGAGACAGCAGGGCATCCCAGCGAGTGCGCGCATGAAGCTCTCCTGAAGTGCTGCGGGCGGTACGGCGTGGCGACCGGCAGCGGCGCAGTCTCGGCGTTGGCCCCTCCCCAGGCAACGGAGGGCAACGCGCCTGCAACAGTCCGGTCGGCTGCGGCTCTCTGCACGACAAGCCCAGCCCGGCGCTGTTGCGCGGCGCGCGGCGATTGTTCCGCCGCGCCCGGAGCCTCGCTGCGCCATCGCCCCCTCCCAGGGTACACTGCTGCGCCAATGCCTCTGCCGATCTCCGCCTCGACGCCCGCAGCCACTCGCCCCCAGACGCTGGCAGCGCCGAGGTCCGCCGCGCGCCGTCTGCGCTTCGCGCTGCTCCTCCCGGCCGCCGGACTGCTCTGCGCGGTGGCCTGCGACAGCAACCTCGCCTGCCCGCCGGGCTTCAGCGCGCTCGGCAGCTTCACCGTGGGCTTCGCCGCAGTGGACGCCGGCGCGGCCTGCACCATCACCCGCGCCACCGACGGCGGCCCGGCCGACGCCTCGCTGACCGGCACGCCCTCCCCGGCCCTGATGCTCCTCTGCGGCACCACCACCGACGCGGGCGACGTCGCGCTCGCCTACTCTTTTCGCGGCAGCGGCACGCACTCGGTGACGCTCGACGGCGGCGTCTTCTCGCAGTCCACCACCGGCGCCAACCAGACGGGCTCCGCCTGCCTCTGTCCGCTCGACCTCACCGAGACCATCACCGGCACGCCGAAGACCGCCGACGGCGGCCTCCTGCGGGTCGAGGCCGACGGCGGCCTGGGCCCGGTGACCGGCATCAGCGGTACGCTGACCGAGGCGATCAGCGCCAGCGCCGGCAGCACCGGCTGCGCTTGCACCCTGCCCTGCGTGGCAGGCTACAGCTTCAGCTCGCGGTAGCGGCCGCTCGTGCGCACGCGTGGCGGTTCATCTGGCCGCCGCCGCGTGGTACTCGGGCCGCCATGACGACTCCCGTCTACGACCCGTCCTCCCGCGTCGCCGGTGAGCTGAAGCTCCCCCTCGCTTCGGTCCGCGCGGCCGCCAGGCTGCTCGCCGAGGGCGCCTCGGTGCCGTTCGTCGCCCGCTACCGCAAGGAGCAGACGGGCGGCCTCGACGAGGTGCAGCTGCGCGACGTCGCCGAGAAGGATCTGTATTACCGCGAGCTGCAGGCCCGCCGCGGCGTCATCCTGGCCGAGATCGACAGCCAGCAGAAGCTCACCCCCGAGCTGCGCGCGAAGCTGGAGTCGTGCTGGGTGAAGTCGGAGCTGGAGGACCTCTACCTGCCCTTCAAGCCCAAGCGGCGCACCCGCGCGATGATCGCCCGCGAGCGCGGCCTCGCTCCCCTGGCGGCCCGCATCCTCGAGCAGCCCGCGAGCGGCGATCCGGAGGCAGAGGCGCAGGCGCTGGTGGACCTCGCGAAAGACGTCCCCGACGCGAAGGCCGCGCTGGCGGGCGCGCGGGACATCGTCGCCGAGCACGTCGCCGAGCGGCCCGACCTGCGCGCGCTGGTGCGCGAGGCCTACTTCAAGACCGGCGTGATGACGGTGAAGGTGGCCCCCGGCAAGGACGCGGTCCCCACCAAGTTCGAGATGTATTACAGTTTCTCCGAGAGGGCGGCGGCGCTGCCGTCGCACCGCTTCCTCGCCATCAACCGCGGCGAGACCGAGGGGGTCCTCCGCGCCGACGTCGAGATCGACGAGCCCGCGGTGGCCGCCGAGCTGGCGCGGCTGGTGCCCGTCAAGAACGCCTCGCCGTTCGCGGGGGCCCTGCGGGCGGCCATCGACGACTCGCTGGCGCGGCTGCTCGGGCCGAGCATCGACGTCGACCTGCGCGTGGAGCTCAAGCTGCAGGCCGACCGCGAGGCGGTGGCGGTCTTCGCCGAGAACGTGCGGCGGCTGCTCTTGCAACCAGCGCTCGGCCGCAAGGTGGTCCTCGGCGTGGACCCCGGGCAGCGCACGGGCTGCAAGTGCGCCGTGGTGGACGACACGGGCAAGCTGGTCGCCCACACCATCTTCAACCTGGTGGCCGGCGAGCACGCGGTGGCGCAGGCGAAGAAGACGCTCGCGCAGCTGGTGACGGTCCACCAGCCGCAGGCGATCGCGGTGGGGAACGGCACCCACGGCCGCGAGACCGCCGACTTCTGCCGCGACGTCTTGAAGGAGCTCGGCAAGAGCGAAGGGACCCTGGTCGTGATGGTGAGCGAGTCGGGCGCGTCGGTGTACTCGGCGAGCGACGTGGCCCGCGAGGAGTTCCCCGACCTCGACCTGACGGTGCGGGGCGCCATCTCCATCGCGCGCCGGCTGCAAGATCCGCTGGCGGAGCTGGTCAAAGTCGAGCCCAACGCGATCGGCGTCGGGCAGTACCAGCACGACGTCTTCCAGCCGCTGCTCAAGCGCAAGCTCCACGACGTGGTCGAGAGCTGCGTCAACGCGGTGGGCGTCGAGCTCAACACGGCGTCGGCGCCGCTGCTCGCGCAGGTGGCCGGGGTGGGCCCGGGCCTCGCGAGAAAGATCGTCAAGCACCGCGAGGAGAAGGGCGCGTTCGCTTCCCGCAAGGCGTTGCTTGAAGTCAGCGGCCTGGGGCCGAAGGCGTTCGAGCAGTGCGCCGGGTTCGTCCGCATCCGCGGCGGCGCGCACCCGCTCGACGCCAGCGCGGTGCACCCGGAGCGGTACGCGCTGGTGGAGAAGATCGCGCGCGACGCCGGGCTGGAGCTCTCGGCGCTGGTCGGCAACGCGGCGGCGGTGGGCTCGATCGACTGGTCGCGCTACGTCTCGCCGGAGGTGGGCCTGCCCACGCTGGAGGACATCGGCCGTGAGCTGCAGAAGCCCGGCCGCGACCCGCGCGAGACCTTCGAGGCGCCCAAGTTCCGCGACGACGTCCGCAAGCTGGAGGACCTGGTGCCCGGGATGCTGCTCGACGGCGTGGTCACCAACGTGACCGCGTTCGGCGCCTTCGTCGACGTGGGCGTGCACCAGGACGGGCTGGTGCACGTCTCGCAGCTCTCCGACAAGTTCGTCAAGGACCCGCACGAGGCGGTGAAGGTGGGGCAGAACCTCAAGGTGCGGGTGCTCGAGGTGGACCTGCCGCGGAGGAGGATCGCGCTCTCGGCGAAGAGCGGCAGCGGACCGGTGCAGCGCCACGACCAACGCGGGCCGAGCGCGCAGCAAGGGCAGCGGCCGGCGCAGGGGGCGGCGCAGCAGCCCGGGCAGAGGCCGGAGCAGAGGGCCGCGCCGAAGCCGGCGCCCCGGGAGCAGCCGCAGAAGGGGTTCAGCAACAACCCGTTCGCGGCGCTGCTGAAGAAGTAAGACTCTTTCTCGGGGTCTCTGGGAAGGGCCTTGTTGATGGGCGGGCATCGGCCGCGTCGTCTACGGCTTGCCCGCGGAGGCGCTCAAGGCCTTCACCGGCGACGATCCCGAGAACCCCACGCTCGACCTCCCGTGCCGCGTGGTCTTCGCCGCCGGACAGCGCGCCGTCGAGGTGACCGGCCCGCTGCTCGAGCAGGAGGCGGCAGCGGTGCACGAGGGCGCATGGGGCCACCGAGCGCTCGCTCCGTCGGGCGTGCCCTCGACGTAGCCTTCGCTTCGAGGATCGATCTTCGCTCGGGAGAGCGCTACAGTCGAGACTGCGGCACTGTTTGCCGCTGGAGCCACTGATGGCCGCAGTCGAGTTCATGCTGAACGGCGCCGTGCAGCGAGTCGAGCCCCGCGAGGGCGAGTCGCTGCTCGACACCTTGCGCGAGCGCTGCAACGTCACCTCGCCCAAGGACGGATGCTCGCCGCAGGGGCAGTGCGGCTGCTGCCTCGTCTTGGTGGACGGCAACCCGAAGACGGCCTGCGCGGTGGACGCGCACAAGACCCACGGCAAGGACGTGGTCACGCTCGAGGGGATCTCCGCCGAGGAGCGCGCGCTCACCGCGCAGGCGTTCACCGCCGCCGCGGGCCTGCAGTGCGGCTTTTGCATCCCGGGCATCGCGCTGCGGGCCAAGCACCTGATCGACAAGAACCCGCGCCCCTCGCGAGACCAGATCGCGCAGGCGCTCGACGTGCACCTCTGCCGCTGCACTGGCTACGTGAAGATCATCGACGCCATCGAGCTCTTGGCGAAGGCCCGCCGCGGCGAGCAGATCCCCGCGCCGGTCACCGATGCGCGCGTCGGCGCCTCGTTCCAGCGCGTCGGCGCGGCGGCGATGACGCTCGGGATGCGCCCCTACGTGGCCGACATGGTGCGCGACGGCATGCTCCACGGCGCGGTGATGCTCTCGCCGCACCCGCGCGCGAAGCTCGTCTCGCTCGACGTCTCCAAGGCCCGCGCGCTCCCGGGCGTGAAGGCCGTGGCCACCGCCGCCGAGGTGCCGGGCGAGCGCTGGTACGGCATCCTCTACTCCGACTGGCCGGGCTTCGTCGCGGTGGGCGAGGAGGCGCGCTGCGTAGGCGACGTGATCGCCGCGGTGGCCGCGGTGGACGTGGCGACCGCGCGGGAGGCGGTCGCGCTGATCGACGCGCAGTGGGAGGTGTTGCCGGCGGTGCTCGACCCGGTCTTCTCGCTCTCGCCGGGCGCCCCCCAAGTAAACCCGAAGCACGACAACCAGCTCTCCAGGTCGGTGATCCGCCGCGGCGACGCCGACGACGCGCTGGCGAAGAGCGCCCACGTCGTCCGCGGCACCTGGCAGACGCAGCGGATCGAGCACCTCTTCCTCGAGCCCGAGTGCGCGCTGGCGGAGCCGCTCCCCGGCGGCCGGATGGCGCTCTTCACGCAGGGCCAGGGCATCTTCGACGACCGCCGGCAGGTGGCGAAGTTTCTCGGCATGCCCGAGGACGACCTCTTCGTCGAGCTGATCCCCAACGGCGGCGCCTTCGGCGGCAAGGAGGACATGTCGGTGCAGTCGCAGACCGCGCTCCTCTGCCTGCTCACCGGCGCGCCGGTGCGGCTGGCGCTCAACCGCGAGGAGTCGATCCGGCTGCACCCCAAGCGCCACCCGATCACCATGCGCTATGAGGTGGGCTGCGACGAAGGGGGCCGGCTCACGGCGGTGAAGGCCCGCATGGTGGGCGACTCGGGCGCGTATGCCTCGGTGGGCGGCAAGGTGCTCGAGCGGGCAGCAGGCCACGGGTGCGGGCCGTACCGGGTCTCGCACGTCGACATCGAAGCGCGCGCCGCCTACACCAACCACCCGCCCTGCGGCGCGATGCGCGGGTTCGGCGCCAACCAGGCTTCCTTCGCGATGGAGGGGTGCATGGACCTGCTCGCCAAGGAGGTCGGCATCGACTCCTTCCAGATCCGCGAGCGCAACGTCATCGACGTGGGCGACGTCTTCTCCACCGGGCAGGTGATGGAGAAGTCGGTCGGCATCAAGAAGACGCTCGCGGCGGTGAAGGATATCTATTATCAGGCTAAATCGGCCGGCAAAGCCGTTGGTATCGGCTGCGGGCTGAA
>JAYWAO010000571.1:0-8324 GCA_043782365.1 Deltaproteobacteria bacterium | reverse complement strand
CCTTCCACGGAAGATCGCGAAGAGCCGCATTTGCCGGGGCTCCTGATCCGGGCGCATCGACCGCATGCGAACGTCGGCCTTGGCAACAAGGGTCGTCGGACACCAACGCCGTGGAACACCGGCGCAGCAGGGATCAGCGCCCTACCCAGCCCGGCTCCACTCGGTGCGCTTCTCGTCCCGGATCATCCGGTGCAGCTTCCCGCGGGTCCGGTGCCGCCGCTGTCCCGGCGCCGCCTTGTTCGCCAGCGGCGCCTCGAGCGCCTTCGAGAACCGCGCCGGCAGCACGCGCGGCAGGGTCTCCGAGAACCCCGCGGGCAGCACGGCCGGCAGTCCCTCGCGCTGGACGTCACCGTAGCCCGTCTGCAGCGTCGCGGCCGCCGCGGCCACCGAGAGGCCCGTCAGCAGCGCCAGCGCGCCCGGCGGCAGGTGGAGCCAGGGCCTGCGCGCGTGCTGGTCGGTCGCCTCGGGCTCGATCAGCGCCCGCTCGGAGAGGTGGCGAACGGGGGTCGGAGCGACGGCATCCCAGGCCTGCGCGAGCGTAGTCATGCCCATTGGATGAGCATGCGCCGTGCCGGTTGCGCAGCGAGTCAATTGCCCTGATTTCATATCTTTGTACCGACGCAAGGCGCATGGAATCCCGACAGGTCGCGCCCTGCCGCGACAAGGGGACGGTGACGGCGCGCAACCATCCACTGAAAATAAAACGGGCCCGGGGTTTGGCCCCGAGCCCGCTCCGCCCCGCTGACGTAAAGTGTGTTACAGCGAGCGGCGCCGCCGGAAGGCGAGCACGAGGCCCACCGCCAAGAGCGGGAAGAGCGACCACGCGGTCGTCTGCGGAAGCGTCGCGCAGCCCGAGGCAGCCAGCAGCGCCGCCGCGTCGGAGTCGCCTGTGAGCCCGAACGACGCCTTCGCCGTGCGGCCGGCCTCGTCGGTCACCAGCACCGAGACGCCGCGCCCGCCCAGCTCCTGCGCCGAGAACGTCCGCGCCAGGCCCTTGTCGCCAAAGGCGCGCTCACCCTCGAGCCGGTAGCTGTACGAGAGCTGCCACGACTGGCTCGCCGCGGAGTGCGACTTGGTGACGACGCTGCCGTCGGCGAGCTGCACGAGGTCGGCGGTGGGCGGCTCGATCGACACCAGGAAGTCCACCGAGACGGGCTCCAGGTTCTGCGTGCGGTCGTCGCCCATTTCGCGCGAGGTGACGTCGATCTGGTGGTGCCCCTGGAAGAGGAAGATCGAATCGCGCACGGTGAAGCGCGGCCCGCGCACCCAGGGCGACCAGAGGCCGCTGTCGACGCGGTAGCTGAACTCCGCCTCGACGGGGCGGGCGCTGATCGACCGCGCCTCGATGACCGCCGACGGGATGACCTTGTTCGGCCCGCGCAGCTCGTCCAGATCATCCGGCACGTTGCTGCTCGCGAGCCGGGCCTCGGTGCCCACCTGGTAGCGCGCGCAGGCCGGGAGCGGCGCCGCGCCGCAGCGGGCGATCTGTGCCCAGATGCCGAGGTGGTGGTAGCCGTCGAGGGCGACGTTGCTCGACACCGGCACCGCGCCGCCCAGGCCCTTCACCTGGAAGTCGAGCCCGGCCACCTTGGGGAGCGCGATCGGCCCGAGCGCGCCGGCGAGCAGCGGCTGTGCGAGGCTTACCGCCGCGCCGATCAGGTCCTTCAGCAGGGTGGGGTCCTCGGCGAGCATCTCGTTGTTGATGGCGGTGATGTTCTTGAGCACGGTGTCGAGGCTCCCCAGAACAGGCTGGAGCGTGTCGGCCTGCGCGCCCGGGAACGTCCGCAGCCCGAGCGGCAGGTCGACGTCGGCCTGCAGCGTGAAGAGCCGCACCGAGCGCTCGTCGATGATGGCGTAGAAGTCGAGGTTGAGCTTGTCGAGCTTGATGTCGATCAGCGCGTCGTCCGGCGAGAAGGTGCCGTCAACGTTCTGCTTGAAGGTCCCCTTGCCGATGCGGATGAACGGCGCCTGCGTGGGCCGCAGCAGGATGGCCATCGGCACGTCCTTGCCGCCGGTCAGCGGGCCGCTCGGCCCGAGTGAGGGGAGGAACGTCCCGAAGAGGCCGCTCGACACCAGCGCCGCCGTCTTGTTCGAGACGGTGAGGCAGAAGACGCCCGCGTTGAAGCCGTCGTAGAAGCCCCGGTTGAGCATCTGGCTGGCGACCGAGAAGCCCAGGTCGTAGAGGCCGTCCACCTTGACCGAGTCGGGCTGGTTGGCCGCGAGGTCGAAGTCGAGCGAGGGCGGGTTGACGTCCACGGGCACGAAGGTGAAGGGCGGCACGCAGACCGAGATGCCCGAGGTGGTGTTGGCCGCGGGCTGCGTCCCGGCGCGCGCGGCGAGCTGCAGGCCGGTGGTGCTGATGGCGGCCGGCGCGGTGGTGCCGCCGAGGCCGGCGTAGAGGTTGAGGCGGGCGTCGGCCGGGAAGCCGACCGCCGTCGAGCTGGCCGCCGCTGCGAGGTCGAGCTGGCCCTGGATGGCGAACGGGGTCGGCTCGCACTCGCCCTTGGTCTTGTCCTGGCCAGCCGCCACGCAGACGCCGCGCGCGGTGTCGCAGGTCTCGGCGTGCCCGAGGTCGTCCTTGGGGCAGAGCTGCGTGCTGCTGCAGGCGACCGGCTTGCCCTGCGCGTCGAGCGGGCGCTCGCAGCGGAGGTTGTCGAGCTGGGTCTTGATCAGGGCGGTGACCTGGGTCTTCAGCAGCGCCTTTACCTGGTCGAACAAGAGCTGGCGGAGGGTCGGCCAGATGGTGGTGCACCAGAGGCCCTGCGTGGTGTTCGGATCGACGCCATTGCAGCCGCCCGCGAGGATGTTGAAGAACTCGCTGCAGGCGAGGCGGGTATTGTCGCCGCTCTTGTAGGGGTTGTAGCCGGTGTTGCCCGTCGAGGTGCAGCCGTCGTCCTTGTAGGTGCCCGTGCCCGGCGGGAGCTGGTTGGCCGAAACGGAGCCGTCGATGCCGATGGCCGCGGGGTTGAAGTTGTCCACGAGCGCCGCGATCGAGGCGTCGGTCGGGTAGATCATCAGGCGGCCGTCCGGCGCGGTGCCGAACCTGAGGTCGATGTCGAGCTCGGTGTCCTGCGGAGTGATGCCGATCGCCTCGTCGTCGATGTAGACGCGGGCCTGGAGCGGCGTGGTGCCCGAGCAGAGCGAGCTGTGCGACTCGAGCGTGCGCAGGTAGAGCGCGACCTTCGCGTGGAGGATGATCTTGCCGCGCAGCAGCTGCTTCCCCTGGTCGAGCGTCCACGTCACCTGCTTGAACTTGAGGTCTACCGGCGTGGTCTCGTTGGCATCGCACACCCCGTTGAAGTTGCCGTCGCCGATGATGAGCTTGAACTTGGAGATGTCGATGAAGCCGCCCGGGAGGCAGGTATCGCCCGAGGGGCAAGAGCCCTTGCACGCGTAGTACTCCGGCAGCGGCGTGAGGCAGGGCACCGCCAGCGGGCTACCCGAGCCTGTGTTCAAGCTCGCGAGCAGGTCGTTGAGCGCACCGGCGGAGAGCAGGCTGTCGAAGGCGCTCTTGGTGATGCGCACCTGCGCGACGTTGTCGAGCGTCGCCCCTGCCGCGACCGGGAAGCGGTAGGGCGTGTTGGGTCCGTCGGTGCCGACGCCGACCGTCTTGAACGCACCTCCGCACGAGCCGCAGGAGGAACCGGTGCCAGAGCAGCCCACGGCGAGGAGCAGGGCCGCGATGACGGGACGGCGGAAGACGGACGGCGACTTGGTGGACAGCATGGTGCAACGACCTCCGATGCGACTAAAGCAGCAGCACGAAAAAGTGGATTCGAGGCTCGCTATCTTAGCGGACCGAGAGGGGTCTTTGGAAGGCCACGCAGCTACGGCGGATGACCGATGAGGCGCGCTGCGCCTACGCGCTCGACACTCGCCGCCCACCGAGCGGCACCAGCCCCGCCGCCTCATTCAGCCGCCCCGTCCTGAACGGCTCGAGGTCCAAGGCGACGAACTTGAACCCCGCCGCCTTCAGCGCCGCCGACGCCTCGGCCCGCACCGCGAGCAGCTTGGGCAGCTCCTCCTCGCCCACCTCGATGCGCCCGATGTCGCCGTGGTACCGCACGCGGAACTCACGCAGGCCGAGCTTGCGCAGGCCCATCTCGGCGGCCGCGAGCTGGTGTAGCCGCTCCGGCGTGACCGCGGTGCCATAGGGGATGCGCGACGACAGGCACGGCTGCTGCGGCTTGTCCCAGGTGCTCAAGGCCCGCTGCCTGGAGAGCGCGCGGATCTCGTCCTTGGTGAGCCCCGCCTCGGCCAGCGGCTGGACGACCGCGTGCTCGCCAGCGGCGATCAGCCCCGGCCGGTGGTCGGTCAGCTCGTCGGCGTTGGTGCCCGAGACCACGGCGTTGAAGCCCAGCCGGCGCGCCTCCGCCTCTGCCAGCGTGTACAGCTCGGTCTTGCAGAAGTAGCAGCGGTTCACCGGGTTCGCTGCGTAGCGCGGGTCCTCCAGCTCCCCGGAGCGCTTCTCTAGATGCACCGCGCCCAGCTCGCGGGCGAGCGCGCGCGCCCCCTCCAGCTCGTCGGGAGCCACCGCGGGAGAGAGGGCCGTGAAGGCCACCGCCCGATCGCCTAGCGCCTCCAGCGCGAGCGAGAGCAGCAGCGCCGAGTCGACGCCGCCCGAGTACGCGACCAGGACAGAGCCGAGCCCCCGCAGCCGCGCGAGCGCGACCTCGGCCTTCGCCTGCGCGGGGCCGAGGAGCGAATCGAGGGTGTCGTGCTTCATGGAGCCCTGGTTCTAGGACCTAGTGCTTGCGTCCGCCCGCGGCGCGGCGCGGCTCGGAGGCGGTCTTCGCTGCCGGACGAGGCTTCAAGTCCTTGGCGGCGGGCTTGGCCGAGATCTTCGCCGCCGGCTTGCTCTCGGGCTTCTTCGACACCACCAGCTTGGGCTTGGGCAGCGGCTTGGCCGGCGCGGCCTTCGCGGGAGCCGACTTGGCGGGCGCAGGGGCCTTGGCGGGCGCGGCGACCTTCGCTGCGGGCTTGGCCTGGGCAGCCGGCTTGGCAGCGATGGGCGCCGCCGCGGGCTTGGCGGCGGGCTTGACGGCAGGCGCGACAGCCTTGGCGCCCGGCGCGGGCTTGGGCGGGGCCTTGTAGAGCACGGGCTGCGGCACTGGCGAGAGCGGCGCCGGGCGGGGCGGGATCTTGGCCACCGCGCTGAGCTTGGGCCGCGACTTGAGGCTCGCCTGGACCGGGTCGATGTACCGGAGCGCCGCCAGCTGGCCCACCAGGTGCTCGATGCACTCGTCCACCGACATCTTGCCGGTGTCGACCATCACCTCGGGGTGCGTAGGCGGCTCGTAAGGCTCGGAGATACCGGGCAGATTCTTCAGCTCGCCCGAGAGCGCCTTCTTGTACTGCCCGGTCCTGTCCCGCGAGATCAGATGGGTGATGTCGCAGTCGACGAAGACCTCGACGAACCGGCCGATCGAGCGGCGGGCGTCGTCGCGGGCTTCGCGGTTGGGGCTCTGCACCATCGACTGGAAGACCATGCCGCCGCCGCGCGTGATCAGCCGGCAGACCCAGGCGAGGCGCCGGGCTTCGGCGTTGCGCTCGTCCTTGGTCTGGGCCCCGCCGATGGCGAGCATCTTGGCCACTTCAGGGCCATCGAGGACCTCGGGGCTCCACCCGAGTTTTTTGAGACGCTGTGCAAGCGTCTGCGCCAGGACCGACTTGCCTGCTCCTGCCATCCCCGTGAACCAGACGGTGAATCCGGTTGTCATCGTCCCCACGCTCATGGTTGTCCCGCTCGTTTTCGTACGTCGAAAGGCGGAGAACCATACATTTATCCCACACCGTTGGCAAGGATCTGTTCATGGGGATCGGCAGTTTTCATACCGAGGCAATGCCGATATCTATTCGAGCGTAACTCCGGCGATTTGAAGCTCGTTGAAATCGCGCGCCGCGCTGTCCCAGCGATACAGGCGGGCTTCGTCGCAGCGCCCCGCCCTACACGAGATGACCAGATAGTCGACGCCGGGCCAGAGCGGTTCGACCCCGCCGGCCAATGCCATCTCTTTGTCTTCACTGGAAAAATATGCGCCCACATCGGGGTGGGAGTGGACGATTGCGCGCAATCCTCCGCCCTCCCCCTCGGCGGCCGCCAGGGCTGCCATCAGGGCCTTGGGCTCCATCACGAAGCCGTCCCTGCCCGACCGGGTGGAAGTCTGTGAACCGACAGCAGTTCCGGCGATATTAGGGATGGGCGCGAACCGCAGGGTGCCGGCCCTGCCCTCCAAGAGCAGGCCGCAGGCCTCGTCGGGATACCGGAGGCAGGCCTCCGCGGTCATGGCGGGGAGGAGGGGGGCGAGACGGGCGGGGTCGAAGGAGGGGTCCATCGGGGATGGAGTGTAGCCGGATCCCCCTTGGGAGGCTGTAGACGCGGGAGGCCGTCGGCTCACAGCCCCGCTGGGCGCACCGACAGCGTCCCGCCGATCGCGCCGATCCGCTCGTCGAAGATCACGGCCACTCCGGCGCCAGCGGCGACTCGCCCAGCCCGGCGAGCCAGCGCAGCGCCCGCAGCGCGACCTCGGCCCCCTGCGCTGCCGTGCCCGGAGCCGGGACGATCAGCGGGCCATCCAAGGCGACCCGCAGCGCCGGACCAGCGGGGCCGCCAACGACGACGGTGGTGTCTGGGCCCAGGTCGCGGCACTCTGCGGCGGCTGCCTCCGCCCACGGCCCGCGCAGGTAGAGCGCGCCGACGCCGCTGGCTGCCAGATAGCGCGCGCACCAGCGGGCAGCGGGCGCTGCGCTGGCGGGCAGGTCGAGGAACGCCGCCGACGCCAGCAGCCTCTCCTGCCCTGCCCCGCCGAGCGGGTCGAGCAGGAGGTGGCGCGCGTACCGCTCCTGCTGCGCGTCCGAGAGCGGCTGCGAGGAGCGCGGCAGCGGCATGCGCCTAGCGGAGCCCGCCGGCGATCGCTGGGACCACCGCGAGCTTGTCGCCGTCTTTCAGGGTGGCGCCGAGGCCGCCGGCCGCGCGGATGTCCTCCTCGTTGCGGAAGACGTTCACGTAGCGGCGCAGCGCGCCCTTGTCGTCGAGCAGGCGGTCCTTCAGGCCCGGGAAGCGCGTGGTCAGCTCGGTGACGGCTGCGCCGACCGTGCCGGTGGCCTCGACCACCACCTCCGACTGGTTCTGGGTCAGCGGGCGGAGCGGCGCGGGGATCTTCACGGTCACGGGCATGGAGGCCTCTGAATGGGGTGCTGCCGACGCCCTATCCATGCACCAGGTCCGCCCGCGCCGCCACCCGCTCCTGCGCGGGGCCGCAGGCCGGGCAGGCCGGGTCCCGCGGGATCGCCACCGTGCGAAAGCGAGCGTGGAGCGCCTCCCAGCGGAGCAGCCGGCCCGCCGCGCGCGCGGGCGTCGCAGAGAGCAGTCGCAGCGCCTCGGCCGCCATCTCCGCGCCGACGAGGCCACAAAGAGGTGAGGCCACCCCGGCCTGCGCGCAGGCGGGCACCGCGCCGGGTGGCGGCGGGCCCTCGAACAGGCAGCGCAGGCACGGCCCGCCCGGGAGCACCGCCAGGAGCTGCCCGGTCCACTGGAGCACCGCGCCGTGCACCAGCGGCACGCGCCCGGCGAGCGCGCGGTCGTTGGCGAGGAAGCGGGTCTCGAAGGAGTCGGTGCCGTCGAGGAGGACGTCGGCGCCCGCGAGGAGCTGCGAGGCGGTCTGCTCGTCGAACCGCGCGGCGACGGGCTCCAGCGCCACGGGGTGCGGACCGGCGAACGCCTCCGGGCAGAGGGCGCGCAGCCGTTCGCAGGCTGCGTGGGCCTTGAGGCTGCCCGTGTCCCGCTCGCGGAAGAGGACCTGCCGCGAGAGGTTGCTGCGCTCGACCCGGTCGTCGTCCACCAGCCGCAGCGTGAGGGCGAGGCCCAGCGACGCGGCGCCTTCGCAGAGCGCCAGCGCCGCGGGGCAGCCGAGGCCGCCCATCCCGAGGACGACCGCGCGCTTCACGGCCCCTCCCCGCGCGCGCCGAGGCTTTGCTCGTGCTCGCCGGCCTGGGTACAGGGCGCGCGCGCGGCCTCGGCGCAGCCGGGCGACGGGCGTTCGAAGAGGGCTGGCACTTTGCGGACCGGGTGCGGGGCGGTGGGAGGGTTGCAACGAAGGGCTGCAGCTCATAGCAATAGAGACGCAGGTGGGGCGCCGCAACCACGAGGCGCTCCGGGGAGTGCCATGGGAAGGGCAGTGAGAGCCGTCGCGAGAGCCACGGCGATTGCGGCGCTGCTGGCGCTCTTCGGGATCGCCGCCGCCTGACCGAGCAGCCGGGCCCGCCGTCCACGGCCAGGCCTGCGCCCGCCGCTGCCGCGCCTGCACCGGTCGCGCCTGCACCGG
>JAYWAO010000570.1:0-8325 GCA_043782365.1 Deltaproteobacteria bacterium | reverse complement strand
CTGGATCCCCACCGGCGTCGGACCCTCCTGGGCGCCGTACCACGACGGGCATTGGGCGTTCATCTCTCCGTGGGGGTACACCTGGGTCGACGACGCGCCCTGGGGATATGCGCCGTTCCACTACGGGCGCTGGGTCTCGCTGCAGGGCCGGTGGGGCTGGGTGCCGGGCCCGATCAGCGGCGGAGCGGTCTACGCGCCCGCGCTGGTCGCCTTCATCGGCGGCCCGGGCTACAGCGTCTCGGCCTCGGGCGGCGGGACCGACGGCGAGGTCGGCTGGTTTCCGCTCGGGCCGCGCGAGGTCTTCGTGCCCGGGTATCACGTCAGCCGGCGCTACGTGGAGCGCGTCAACCGCAACGCGACCGTCAACGCGCGGGCCATCGCAGACGTCTATGAGCACCACGCCGACGGCCGCGGCAACCACGAATACCGCGGCGACCACGTCCAGTACGTGAACCGCTCGGCGCGTGGCGGAGTGACGGTCGTTCCGCAGCGGTCGTTCACCGGCGCGCAGCCCGTCGCGCGGGTGGCGATCGGCGTCGATGCAGAGCGCCTCGGCGCGGCCCCGGTCGGTTCGATGGCGGCCGCGGTGCCCTCGAGGAGCAGCGTCTTCGGCGCGTTCGCACGCAGGGCCGAGGGCGTCGCGCAGCCCCCGGTCGTTTCCGGCGGTGGGCGAGTCGTGGTGGCGAAGAGCCCGCCGCCGCCGCCGGCAGTGCCCTTCGCGAGGAGGCTGGGGACGTTGGAGGCGCACCCGGGCATCCCGCTCGGGCGGCACGAGGTCGAGGCCGCCCGCCCGCCTCCTGCCGCGGCCCCTCGCCCGATGTTCAGGATGGCGCTGCCGACCAGGCCCGGGACGGCGCACACGCTCCCCCCTGGGAATCTCCCGTCGCCGGGCGCCGACCCGCGCGCGCAGGAGCCCACGCCGCATCGGCCCGGGGGCCAGCCTTCCGGCCCGGCCCTGCCGGTCGAGCACAATGAGCCGAACGTGACGAGACTGCCCGACCGCGCGCCGCCGCCCTCGCCGCGCCCGCCGGCTCGCCCGCCGGTCGCGCGGCCGCCCGAGCGCGTCCACCCCGCCCCGCCTAGCCCGGACCGCGCTCCACCGGACCGCACCAGGTCGCCCGAGAGGGACCCTGGCGCCCCGAGACCGCCGGATCGCGCTGCCCCTCCGGCCCAGGACCCTCCCGTCGAGAAGCAGCCCCCGCGCACGCCCGGGCCGAGGACGCTGCACCCGTCGGACAGGGAGTAGCGGGCTAGCCGCGCGACCGGGCCTCGAAGGAGAGCTGCAGCGGCGACTCCTCGACGAGGCAGGCGGGCTCGTCGAAGGAGACGGAGTTCACCCGCGCCGAGACCTCGCGGGCAGCGAGCAGCGCCGGGTCTGCCGGGCCCGGCGCGGGCGCGGCGCCCGAGAGCCACGCGCAGAGGTGCGCCCTGCCCTCCGCGGTGCCAAGCGGCAGCAGCGCGGGCATCCGGTGGTGGATCTCGGCGACGCGGCCCGTGGAAGCCACGGTGAGCACTGCGAAGGCGAGCCCATTCGGGGTCTCACGCGCGACCGCTGCGAGCGCGAGCAAGCCGCCCTCGGGCCGATGGAACCAGCGCGGACGGCGCGCGCGCTGGGGGCCGGTCCACTCGTAGAAGCCGTCCACCGGCACCGCGCACCGCAGGCCGTGCCGCGGGGAGAGCGTCTCGGCGCGCAAGTTCACCAGCAGGCCTCCAGCGCGCGGCAGGCCCCACCGCACTTGCTCCAGGCGGCGCGGCAGCGGGCCCTGCAGCGCGACGCAGAGCAGGTCTCCCGGCGCTGCGTTCCAGCGCGGCCGGTAGGCTGCGCGCAGCGCGGGCGAGGGCGCTGCCTCGAGCGCTTCGGCCACCCGGTCCAGGTCGGGCTCGGTGAGCGTGGCGCGGCCGCACATCGCAGGAAGGGTCCGCCGGCTGCTACGGCGTGGACGACGGCACGGTGACCGGGCGGCGCGGCGCCGCCGGATCGACCGGCAAGATGGAGCCGTTGATCAGCGGGGGCGTGGTGACCGCCTGCGCGGCGGCGATGCGGGCCTTGCGGCGGCGGAAGTAGACGAAGAGCCCGATCAGCAGGCCCGCTACCATCACCGAGAGCAGGCCGATCTGGAACTTGTGGGCCAGCGCGAGGATCTGGTTGCGCATGGCGTGGTGACGGCGGACCCAGAAGCCGAGGTAGACCCAGGCCGGCGCTGAGAGGATGGCGGCGAGCCCGTCGTAGAGCACGAAGACGTAGAAGGGCAGCTTGCTCGAGCCCGCCACGAAGTAGGTGACTGCGCGTACGCCAGGGATGAAGCGCGCTACCATGATGAACTTCGGTCCGTGCTTGACGAACAGCTCGCGCACCTCGGCCACCCGCGCGCGGGGGATGTGCTTGCCGAACCGGGTGTCGAGCAGGGCGTCGCCTTGGTCCCGCCCGGCCTTGAAGATGATCGAATCGCCCACCAGGATGCCGGCGAGGCCCACCACCATCATCGCGTAGACCGACCCGACCCCGCGCGGAGGCCCGATGCCGGCCAGGATGCCGCCGCCGATCAGCGCGATGTCCTCGGGCATCGGCACGCCCAGGCCGCAGGCCACCAGGAGCACGAACACGCCGACGTACCCAGCCGGGCCGTAGAAGTGGAACAGGAAGTCGTTGACGATGTGTTCCAGGACGGCTCCCGGGACGAGCTTCCCCGACCTCCCACCTTAGGCGGACACCGCCAGTCAGGCAAGAGAAGTGCGCCAGGGCTCGATCTGGCTAGCCGCCTGGACGGCTGCCCTTGGCGTCGCCCTGCCGCTTGCTGACCTGCCAGGCGAGGAACTCGCGCAGCGGGCCGCGGGCCTCGCGCAGGCGCTCCGCGAAGTCAGAGGCGAGGGCCATCAAGAGCTTGAGCGCCGCGCCGGGCTTGGTCCTGCGCAGGCCATCGAAGGTCTCGGCGCCGAGCTCCAGGAGCTCCACGTCGGTGGCGGCGAACGCAGAGACGAGGTGCTCGCCGCGCGCGAGCAGCGAGAGGCCGCCGAGCACGTCGCCCGGGCCGACCTCGCCGAGCGGCGCGCCGCCCTCGCGCGCGAGCAGCTGCACGGTGCCGCTGGCGATGACCGCGAGCGCCACCGAGGGCTCGCCCGCGCGGAAGGCGTAGGTGCCGCGGCCCACCGAGCGCCGGGTGGCGGCGCCGGCGAGGATGCGGATGCCGACCGGCGTGAAGTCGCGCAGGATCGGCGCGGCCCGGAAGGCCGCCTCGTGGTCGAGCGCCTCGACCGGCGCCTTGCCCTGCATCGACGAAGCCATCCGCCCTACCCTCCTACTTCACCGGCGCGCCGTACAGGTTCGCGTAGCCGACGTAGTTGGCCGCGTTCTCGCGGAGGAACCGCAGCTCTGCGTCGGTGAGCGGCCGCACCGCGCGGGCGGGCGTGCCGAGCACCAGCATGCGGGGCGGGATCTTCACGCCCGAGGTGACGAGGGCGTTGGCGCCCACCATCGCCTCGTCGCCGATCTCGGCGCCGTCGAGCACCACCGCGCCGATGCCGACGAGGCAGCGCGCGCCCACCTTGCAGCCGTGCAGCACCACGCGGTGACCGATGGTGGTCTCGTCGCCGATGGTGGTGCCCCAGCCGCTGGAGGCGACGTGGATGCAGGAGAGGTCCTGCACGTTGGTGCGCGCGCCGATGCGGATCTTCTCGACATCGCCGCGGACCACGCAGTTGAACCAGATCGAGGAGTGGTCGCCGATCTCGACGTCGCCGATCACCTGCGCGCCCTCCGCGAGGAAGACGCCGGTGCCCAGCTTGGGGGTCTTGCCGGCGAACGCGTGGATCATGCCTTCTCCCTGCCGCCGGGGCTCTTGCCGCGGGCGGAGTCGCTCTCGAAGTCGGGCGCGTCCACCACCGGGACGCGCCGGGCCGCGCCAGGAGCGGGCGCGGTGATGCCGGCGGGGCTGGTGGTGCCCTGGTGCTCTGTGTTGACTTTTTCGAGCGCGTCGGCCAGCTCGTCCACCTCTTGCGAGAGGTTGTCGAGGCTCCGCCGCAGGCCCGCGCCGGCGACGTCCACCGAGCCCGCGTCGGCGGAGCGCATCCGCACCACCTGCGTGTAGAGCGACTCCAGCGTGTAGGTGATGCGCGTGTGCTCGGCCTCGAACCGCGAGGCGCTCCGCGAGAGCTCCAGCCGCTGGGCCCGCTGCTGGTCGAGCGCGGTGAGCGCGGAGGCGAGCCGGGTGCGGGTCACCTCGTCGGTCTCGGTGTCCACCCGCTTCTGCAAGGCCTCGCGCTCCGAGGTGAGGCGCGTGTCCTCGGAGGGCGACAAGAAGCGGCGCACGTCCCGCTCGCGCCGGGTGAGGTCGCGGCAGGTGTCGCGCAGCGCGTGCACGGTCTCTTCGGGCTTGCGGAAGATGTCGCGGACGACCTGGGGCGAGCCCTTCAGCTCGACGAGGATCCGCTCGGCGATCTGGTCGACGCGCACGTCGCGCGGGTCCAGCGCCGGGGGGGCGCCGATGGCCGGACCCACCGCGCCGCCGTACGCGCCCCGCTGGTTGGCGCCGTCCACCACGCTCTGCGGAGAGGTCAGGTCGCGCAGCGAGGAGCCGATGCTGCGCAGGTCGTCGCCGAGCGCGCCGAGCGGACCCAGGTTGCCGAAGCGGCGGGCCCGCGCCTCCGCTGCGCGCGCTTCAGCCGACGCGAGCACCTGGGCCTGCACCGCGGGCGGGAGGTGGAGCAGCTCGGGCGGGGCCGGCACCAGCGCCGCCTTGTTGCCGCCGGCGTGCCGCGCGATCACCCGCGCGCCGCGCGAGCCCAGGTACCAGGCAGGGAAGCAGAGCCACCAAAGGGCGCCCATGCTGGAGAGCGCGGCGAGGCCGAGCACCACCGCGCCGAGCGACCAGAGGTAGCCTTCGAAGAGCGACGCGTTGGCGACGCGGGCCTCGCGCTCGGCCCGCTTGCGCAGCTTCTTCTCCAGTTGGCGTTGCCAGCGCTCGCGGCCCCAGTCGGGGTAAGCCGAGCGCAAGCCCGCCGTCCACGCCCGCACCATCTCGTCCTGCTGCTGGACGCCGCGCTGGATGGCATCCTGCGCACGGCGCAGGCTGGTCTGGAGCTGGTCCTGCCAGTCGCTCTGGGGATCGAGGCCCACGCTGGGGAGAGGAGTAGCACGGAGCGGCGCTGCGCGCATTGGAAGTGACCGGGCGGTGGAGAGTTTCTTCTGTACGGATGGGGGGGCAGACCCTTTCAAGGCGCTGCTTCGGCGTCTCTTGTCAGACGAACCGCGCCAGCTCCACCACCTGCACCTCGCAGAGCCCCGCCAGCGCCTTCTGCGCCACCTCGGCGTCGCCCACCAGGACGAGCTGCGCCCCGGCACGCGCGGGCGAGAGCTTCGCCGCCACGGCCAGCACCTCCTCGGGCGTGGCTGCGAGGATGCTGCTCCGGTAGGTCTCCAGGCGGGAGAGGCCGGTGCCGTCGAGCACCGCGTCGGCCAGCTGCTCGGCGAGCGCCTCGTGGCCCTCGAGGCCGAACGGGAAGAGGCCCGCGAGGTACTGCTTGCACTTGCCGAGCGCGTCCAGCGACGGGCCGGTGCGGGCGTAGCCGTGCATCTTCTCCAGCGCGACGTCGATCAGCTCGCGGAGCGTCTCGTTCTTGGTGAACGATGCGAACACCGACAGGCCCGCGTGGCGGTTCATCGAGAGCCGCGAGGAGACGCTGTAAGAGAGCCCGCGGTCGACGCGGATGGCATCCACCAAGAGCGAGGTGAAGCCGCCGCCGAGCGCGGTGTTGGCGAGGAACGCCGCCGCCCACCCAGGCTCGCGCCGCGACATGCCCGCCGAGACGATGCGGATCTGCGCCTGCGTGGAGTCGGGCTTGTGCACGACGATGGCCCGCAGCGCGGCCCCCGTCGGCTGCACCACCGCCTGCACCACCGCCTGCACCACCGCAGAGACCACGGGCTGGGGCAGCGCCGGGCCCTGTGGCCACCTCACCTTGCCCAGCCGCTCGCGCGCGATCGCCAGCAGCGCCGCCGGAGACGCGCTCCCGCAGAGGGCCAGCACCGCGCCGTCCTCCTGGAAGCAGCCCGCGTGGAACGCCGCGCAGTCGCCGCGGGTGAAGGTCTCCACGGTGGCGGTGCGGCCCGACGCCGGATGGCCATAGGGATGGCCATCTCCGTACCCGAGCACCAGACCGGCGCGGCCTGCCACCGCCGAGGGCTCGTCGAGGTCGGCCTGCAGCTCGGCCAGCACGCGGCGGCGCGACGAGGCCACCTCCGCCTCGGGGAAGGTGGGCTCGAGGACCACCTCCAAGAGGGCGTCGAGCGCGGCCGCGGCGAGCTCGAACGGCACCGTGAGCCCGAGCGCGGTCTCGTCGGCCGAGGTGGCGACGCCGAGGTGCGCGCCCATCCCCTCGACGAGGTCGTCCACGCCGTGCGCGTCGCGGCGGGCGGTGCCGCGGCGGAGCAGATCGCCGGTGAAGCAGGCGAGCCCGGCCTTGCCCGCGGGGTCGCGCGAGGAGCCCGCTGGAAACGCGAGTCGCGCGTGGAACAGCGGCACGCCGCGCCGCTCGATGGCGATCAGCGTCAGCCCCGACTCCTCACGGACGATCGCGTGCGGCGGCAGCGCGACGTCCTTCAGCGTCGCCGCCAGCGGCGCGCTCACGCCGCACCTCCGACCTGCTGCTGCGCGGCCTGGGCGAGGTGCGCGTCGATGGCGGGCTCGAGGTCAGCCGGATCGGTCTCCGGCTGGTCGCCCGGGATCAGCGTCACCACGTTGCGGCGGTGGGGCGCGAAGGTGTCGAACGCGGCCCGCCGGAGCTCCTCCGCTGTCAGCGACAGGTAGCGGGCCTCCAGCGTGAAGAGGCGGCGCCAGTCTCCCAGCATGCACTCGAGCTGGCCGAGGAAGTGCGCGCGCCCGTTGTTGCTCGCGAGCGAGCGGAGCAGCCCGGAGCGCACCAGGTTCTTCGCCCGCTGCAGCTCCTTCTCGGAGAGCGGCTCCCTGCGGATCTTCTCCACTTCGGCCCAGAGCGCGGCCTCGGCCTTGGCGAGCTCGACGCCGGGCGCGAGCCGCAGCGAGAACTGGAAGAGCCCCGGGTCGATCCGCCAGCCGTAGCCGCAGTGGGCCTCGACGCAGAGCTCCTGCTCGAAGACGAGCGCCCTGCGCAGCCGCGCGCCCTCGCCGTGGCTGAGCGCGGTCTCCACCAGGTCGAGCGCGAGCGACGCGTCGGCGTTGCCCGCCGGAGCGCGGAAGCCCGCCAGCAGCGCAGGGGTCTGGGCCGGAAACTGGATCTGCGAGCGGCGCTCCCCCTTCTGCGGCGGCTCGCCCACGGCCACTGTCGGGAGCGGAGGACCGGCCGGGATGTGGCCGTAGAGGGCTTGGATCCGTTGCAAGGCGTCGTCCTCGTCGAAGTCGCCGGCGAGCCAGAGCGAGCAGTTGTTGGGCGCGTAGTAGGTGCGGAAATACTGTTCGCAGTCGGCCTTGCTGATCCGGTTGATGTCGCTCATCCAGCCGACCACGGGCCAGCGGTACGGGTGGGCGAGGAACGCCAGCGAGGAGAGCGCCTCGTCGAGCATGCCGTCGAGGTCGTTGTCGGTGCGGAAGCGGCGCTCCTCCTTCACCACGCCGCGCTCGCGGGCGAGGCCGCCCTCGTCGATCACGAGCGACGCCATCCGATCGGATTCGAGGTCGAGCACCAGCGGCAGCGCCTCGGCGGCGAAGTCCTCGTAGTACGCGGTCAGGTCGGTGGAGGTGTAGGCGTTCGAGGTGCCGCCGGCGGCCTCGAGGCGGCGGTCGAACTCCTTGGGGCCGTACTTCTTCGAGCCGTTGAACATCATGTGCTCGAAGAGGTGGCTGATGCCGGTGATCCCGGGCCGCTCGTTGCGCGAGCCCACCTTGAAGAAGCTGTAGAGCGTGCAGAGCGGCAGCGAGCGATCTTGGAGGAGGCGCACGCGCAGCCCGCTCGCGAGCGTGTGCTCGCGGACGGGGAAGTCATTCGGGTCAAGAGGCATGGCCTTGGTCTAACACGCGGCCCGCGGGCGCACCGCTGGGAAGGAGCCCCTACTCTTCGCTCTCTTCACTCGCGCCGAGCTTCGCCGCCTGCAGCAGCAGCTCCGCCGGGGTCATCAGCTTCTTCTTGTTGTTGCACTCCTTGCACGCCGGCACCACGTTGCCCTTGGTGCTGCGGCCGCCCCGGGCCACGGGCACCACGTGGTCGAGCGTCAGCTCCTTCGGCGGGAACCGCTTGCCGCAGTAGGCGCAGAGCCCCTTCTGGATGCGCCGCTGCCACCACGCCGACTTGCGCAGGTCGCGCGCCTTCTCCCGCTCGCGCGCGGCGTGGGCGGGGTCCGCGTCGAGGTGGAACCAG
>JAYWAO010000569.1:0-3015 GCA_043782365.1 Deltaproteobacteria bacterium | reverse complement strand
CGCCTCGGTCTGCAGCGGCGCGAGGAGCGCGAAGGTGCGCTTCATGCCCGAGAGCGCGAGGGGCGCGAGGCCGGCGATGTCGGTGGCGAGCGCGACTGCCCGGTCGAGCGCTGACGCGCTCTGCACCACCTCTTCGCAGAGGCCGATGCGCAGCGCCTCGCCGGCGTCCGCGACCGCGGCGGTGAAGAAGAGCCGGCGCGCTTGCGGCAGGCCGACGAGGCGCACGACGCGGGCGATCCCTTCGGGCGAGTAGACGACGCCCAGCTTCGCGGGCGGCAGCGAAAACTTGGTGGACGGCGCGGCGATGCGCAGGTCGCAGGCGCAGGCCAGCTCAGCGCCGGCGCCGAAGGCGGGGCCATCGACGGCGGCGATGATGATCGATGAGCAGGCCTCCAGCGCGGCGCAGGCGCGGACGAGCGGCGCGTCGAGCAGCTCCGGTGCGTCCTTGGCGACCAGGCCCTCCTCGAGCGCGGAGAGGTCGTAGCCGGCGCAGAAGACGCCGCCCTCCCCGGCCAGCACCAGCGCGCGGAGCCCGTCGCGGGCGGCGCGCTCGCACTCCAGGACGATGCGCGCGAGGGCGGCTGGACCGACGGCGTTGCGCCGCGCGGGATTGGAGAGGAGGAGCAGCCGGACTCGCTGCCCCTCGGGCCCGGTGCGCTCTTCGGTGCGGACGGTGGCCGCCACGGCGGGCTAGCCGATGACGACGAGGACCTGGCCCTCGGCGACCGCCTCGGTCTCCTTGCAGCGCAGCTCCTTCACCGTGCCAGCCGAGGGCGCCTCGATGGGCATCTCCATCTTCATCGACTCGAGGATGATGAGGATGTCGCCTTCGACGACGGCGTCACCGACCCTCTTCTCGATCTTCCAAACGGTGCCGGTGATGTGCGCGGGGACTTCGATCATGTGCGGGCTCCCGTGGTTGCCCAAAACGGTTAGCACAACCCGGGCGCGTCAGAGCCGGTATTCACGGAATTGGCGGACGAGCAGCTTCAGCCTCGCCGCCGCGGGTCCGTCCAGCTTCTTTCGCTTCTCCAGGGAGTCGATCAGGCTGCCGAGCGAAGAGGCCTGCGTGCTCCGGGTTCCCGGGGGCGCTTCCCTCCTGGCCTCGAGCGCTGCGGGGAGACAACGCTCGAGCTGCCCGCCGATCCCGCCGCGTCCGTCGAGTCCCGCCAGCAGCTTTCGCAGGCCGTTGAGATAGGTGGCGAGCGAGCCGGGGCTCAGGCGTGCCGCGTGGTCTTGTCTGAAGTCTTCGAGCGCCTCGGCGAGCCCCTCTGGGACGGCGCCCGTCCCAGCCGGAGGCTTGAGGGGAGCCGCTGGCTTGCTCTCGTCTTTCGCGGACGCGGGGGCGGAGGGAGCCGTCGCATCCTCCTCCTCGGCCTCCGCGGCCCCGCTGCCGATCTTCAGGAGGTCGACCAGGTCCGCCGTCGAGAGCCGCGCCGCGAGGTCGGCGTCTCCGAGCACGCCGGCGACCAGCGCGCGCTTCCTCTCGTGGAGCGCGACCACCTGCTCCTCGATGGTGTCCTTGGCGACGAGCCGGACGATGGTCACCGGGCGGGTCTGGCCCATCCGGTGCGCGCGATCGGCGGCCTGGTCCTCCACCGCGGGGTTCCACCACGGGTCGATGATGAACACGTAGTCAGCGGCCGTGAGGTTGAGTCCCGTCCCGCCGGCCTTGAGCGACACGAGGAACACCTTCGCCTCGCCAGCCTGGAAGGCGTCCACCCGGCGGCGGCGCTCCTCGGGCGGCGTGTCCCCGGTGAGCATCAGGTGCCCGATCTTCCGCTCCTCGAGCGCCTCCCGCACCAGCTCGAGCTGCCGGACGAACTGGCTGAAGACCAGCGCGCTGTGCCCCTCCTCGAGGACCTCGTCGAGCTCCTCGAGCAGCCGCAGGAGCTTCGCTGAAAGCCGCGGCGCGCTGGGGACCACGAGGTGCGGCGCGCAGGCGAGCTGGCGCAGGCGGGTGAGCTCGGCGAGCACCTGGATGCGCCCGTCGCCCGGCTCTGCCGAGAGCCCAGCGAGCTTCTCGAGCGCGCTCTGCCGCGCCGCCTCGTAGAGCGCGCGCTCGGCCTTCGGCAGCACGATGTCGACCCGCACCTCCGTCCGCGGCGGCAGCTCGGTGAGCACCTGGCCCTTGGTGCGCCGCAGGAGCAGCGGCTTCACCAGCCGCGCGAGCTGCCGCGCCCGCTCTTTGTCGCCGTGCTTTTCGATGGGCACCGCGTACTCGCGCGAGAAGCGCTCCCAGGGCGGGAACACTCCCCGCGCCACCGTCTGCACGAGGCTGTAGAGCTCGCCCAGGTGGTTCTCGACCGGTGTCCCGGTCAGGGCGACGCGGAACCCGGCCTGCAGCTTGCGGATCGACTTCGCCGTGTCGGTGTCCCAGTTCTTGATCGTCTGCGCTTCATCGATGACCAGCGTCGCCCACACGACCGGCTGAAGCATCGCCAGCGCGTAGCGCGCCAGCCCGTAGCTCGTCACCAGGACATCTCCGGGGCCTGCGCTCTCCAGCGTCTTCGCGCGGTCGCAGGTGCGGAAGTCCAGCACCCGCAGCGAGGGAGCGAAGCGCGCAAGCTCGCGCTGCCAGTTGAACCCGACGCTCGCCGGACAGACCACCAGCTGGGGCCCCTCGGCCGCCCGCGCCGCGAGCATCCCGATCGCCTGCACCGTCTTGCCGAGCCCCATGTCGTCCGCCAGCACGCAGCCGAGGCCCAGCTCCGATAGGCGCCGCATCCACGCATAGCCCTCGCGCTGGTAGTCGCGCAGGTCCGCCACCAGCGTCGCCGGGGGCGTGACGTCGATGCTTCGCGCCCGGCGCGCGCGCGCCACCACGTCGGCCCACGCGGACGGCACCGTCAGCCCCGCGTCCTCGAAGAGCGCGTCCGCCTGGGCGGCCACCGCGCGAGAGAGGACCAGCTCCCCGCGCTCCTCGTGTGTGACCTCCACCAGCTTCTCTTCCTGTGGCCGCAAGAGCCGCGCGAGGCGCACGTACTTTCCCGGCGCCAGCTCGATGAACTTGCG
>JAYWAO010000568.1:0-8349 GCA_043782365.1 Deltaproteobacteria bacterium | reverse complement strand
CGCTGCTCTGGGTGGTGCTGGTGTCGACGCAGGCCTCCAGCGAGGCGCCGGAGCAGGGGAGCCGCACGCGCCTCTCCACCTTCCACAGCTTGCCGTCGATCGAGTCGGTGCGCAGCGCTGCGCCCAGCGAGGTGGTGGCGGCGATTCGGTAGCCGAGGCTGTCGATCACGTCGTCGCGGTCGTACCGCAGCGAGGCGGAGATCGACGTGCGCCGATCATCCTGCTCGAGCTCGTCGCCGTGCACGGGGTCGCGCGCCTGGAAGGTGAAGTCGTTGAAGAGCGCCAGCGCGTAGCGCAGCACCGAGAGCCGGGCGGTGAAACGGGCGCGCCCTTCGAGCTTGCTGGTCAAGGAGAGGATCGCCTGCTGCCGCTGGGTGGCGCCGCCCTCGGTGGGGTCGACGGCGCCGTAGCGGTCGAGCACGCCCGCGTCCACCAGGCGCGCCGGGATCTGCCCTGAGCCGATCCAGCCCGACGAGTACCCCGTGAAGAGCAGCGAGAGGTCGGTGCGCGGCGAGACCGCGTAGCTGGCCTTGGCAGTGAGGTTGTAGCGCTCCAGCCGCTCGGAGTTGAGGAACGGGCCGCCGGTGCCGAAGACCTCGCCCGCGAACCAGGTGGTCAGCGGACCCTGCGCACCCGCGGCGATCCCCAGGATTCGATAGCCAGCGAAGACCCGCGGCGTGCCATCCGTGCGGTCTCCGGAGAGCGTGGGGAAGAGGCCCGTCTGCGCCGTCACCTGCGAGGCGTCGAACGAGCGCCGGGTGACCAGGTTGACCGCGCCCGCAGTGTCGAAGTCGCCCTGGTCGGCGAAGTACGGGCCCTTGGTGATCTCCACCCGCTCGATGGTCTCGGGGATGAGGAAGTGCAGGTCAGCGTAGCCCTGCCCGTGCGCGTGCGAAGGCAGGTTCACCGGGACGCCGTCGAGGTTGACGCTGACGTCGGTGCCGTGGTCGGCGTCGAAGCCGCGCAGGAGGAGCTGGTCGGCCTTGCCGCCGCCCTGGTGCTGTGCGAGCACGAGCCCGGGCACCACGCGGAGCACGTCCTCGGGAGTGGTTCGCGGGCGGAGCAGGAGGTCGCGATCGCGGACCGTGCGGGCGCTGGCGGCGCTGAACGGTCGGGATTCGTCGACGACCACCTCGTAGCCTGGGAGATCTGCGAGCGGCTCGCTCCCGGGTTCGAGGGCCGGAGCGGGCGCGCGGCCGGACGGGGTGGAGCTGGCGCTGGTGGCCACTGACGTATCGGTCATCGACGCGGCCGGCGCGGCTCGTGCGGCGAACCCAACGGTCGCCACCGCCGCGAGGAGTCCCGCTCCGGCCCTGCGAGGGAGCCCGCTCACGGCAGCTCCCCGCCGCGCGCTTCCCGCTCGCGCCAGAAGCGCTCGAACGGGTAGTCGCCCGGATCGGGGAGGATCTGCCGCAGCACGCTCTCAAACGTCACCCACGCGGGCCGCTGCCGGGGGTACCCGAAGGACACCTCCTCGAACCGCACGCCATCGACGAAGTCGGTGCGCGGCAGGTGCAGGTGCCCGCTCACCACCACCTGCGCGCGGAAGCGCGTATGCCAGTCGTGCGTCTGCCTGGTGCCGCACCAGATCGAGAAGCGCGGGATGCGGCGCAGGCGCACCAGGTCCTCGCGCAGCGGGAAGTGGTTGATCAGCACGGTGGGCACGCCGGGCCTCGCCAGGACGGCCTCCGAGAGCCGCCGCTCGCTGAGCGCCACCCGCGCCGCGCACCACTCCTGCCGCGAGCCGTAGGGCGCAGGCTGCAGCAGCCACTCGTCGGTGCAGAGCAGCCCGTGCTCGCGGGCCCAGGCCACCGCCGCCTCCTCGCGGATCGCTGGCGGGCGGAAAGAGTAGTCGTAGAGCACGAAGAGCGGCGCCAGCAGCGCCGGGCCGCCCGCACCCTCGAAGAGCACATAGGGGTCCTCGGGCGTCAGCACGCCGCGCGCGCGGCAGAGATCGACGAGGCGCAGGTACTTCGCCTCGCCCTTCAGCTCACCCGAAGACCACAGCTCGTGGTTCCCGGGCACCCAGAGCAGGCGCGCGTACTTCGGGCCCAGCGTGTCGAGGACGAAGGCGAGGTGCTCCTCGCTCTCGCCGAGGTCGCCGCCGAGGATGAGCCAGTCGGCGGGGCGCGCCGGGGCCGCCTCGAGCGCGGCGCGGTTCTCCGCGTGGCGCACGTGCAGGTCGCTGATGGCCCAGAGCTTCACGCGGCGGTTGTATCAGACGGCCGACGGCGGCTCCGCGGGTGGCACCGGCGGCACGCCCTCCGGCGGCGTCCGCTCCACCTGCGACTGCTCGACGAAGAGCCGCCCGCGCACCGGGTCGTGGTCGAAGAGGTCGGCATAGCGCCCCCAATTGACCAAGGTATTGAAGACCCGCTCGCCGTTCTCGTAGGGCAAGCGCAGCGCCAGCAACGACCGGAGCACGTCCTCGTCGAGCGACCGCCCCTCGGACTTGCCGATGGCGTCGAGCGTGTCGGTGAAGATGCGCAGCTCCAGCACCGCGCCGCGGAACCACCGCTTGCGCTCGGGCACGCTGAGCTTCAAGAACTTCTTCCCGTTGTCGGTGAGGACGACGTCCTGCTTGGGCGTGTCGGCGAGGTCGAGCAGCTCGGCCGCCTTCACCACGCCGATGACGATGCCGAACTCGCGGCCCAGGTCCTCGGCGAGCGAGAAGACGTTCTCCGCGCCACCGCGGTCGTCGAGCACCTCGAGCAGGCCGACGATCTCCGAGCCGCTCGCCTCGGGCAGCGGCTCCCACGCGCCCTTGCGCACGGGGTGCACGCCGGGCGCGGGCGCGGGCGGCTCGTCGGGCAGATCGGTCTCGGTGATCACCGCGTGGATCTGGTCCACCAGCCGCTGGAAGCCCTGCGCCCGCGGGTCGCGCGGATAGGGCAGCGGGTTCTCGATGATCTGCCGGATCCGCCCCGGCCGCGCCGCCATCACCACGATGCGGGTGGCCATCAGGACGACCTCCTTCACGTCGTGGCTGACCAGCAGGATGGTCTTCGGGTTGGTCGCCTTGTCGCTCCAGAAGCGGACCACCTCGCCGCGCAGCGTCTCCGCGGTGAGCGCGTCCACCTGCGAGAACGGCTCGTCCATGCAGAGGATCTCCGGCTCCACCGCCAGCGCGCGCGCGATGCCCACCCGCTGCTTCATGCCGCCCGACAGCTCGCGCGGGTAGGCGTCCTCGAACCCCGCGAGGCCCACCAGGTGCACCACGCGGTCGGCGGCCACGTGGGCTGGCCCCTCGGCGAGCCCCCGCGCGCGCAGCGGCTCGACGATGTTCTCCACCACGGTGAGCCAGGGCAGGAGCGCCGCGCTCTGGAAGGCGAACGCCACCCCCGGGTTGATGCCGTGGAGGATCTCGCCGTGGTAGCGCACCTCGCCCTTCTCGGCCGCCAGCAGGCCCGAGAGGATGCGCAGGAGCGTGCTCTTGCCGCAGCCCGAGGGCCCGAGCAGCGCCAGGATCTCGTGATCGCGCACCTCGAGCGAGACGTCCTCGAGCACCTTGACGATGCCGCCCGAGGGCTGCGGGTACTCCTTGTCGACGTGGCACAGTTCGCAGAGCGCGGTCATCGGCGTGACTCACGGTGGTTCATAGCGAGTACTTCCTCTCTGCGAGCGCGTAGAGGCGGTGCCAGAAGAAGCGGTTGATGCCGACGACCAGCACGGCCATGATCAGCGTCCCGGCCGCCAGCAGGGGGAACTGGCTCAGCTCGGTGGCGCGGCTGATGGTGGCGCCGAGCCCCTCGGTCACCTTCACCTCGCCGCCCGCGTGGATGTACTCGGAGACGATGCTGGCGTTCCAGGCGCCGCCGGCGGCGGTGACCCAGCCCGTGACGAGCTGCGGGAAGACGCCCGGGATGAGCACGCGCGTCCAGAGGCGCCACCTGCCGAATCGGTAGACGGTGGCCGCCTCCTTCAGCTCTGCCGGGATGCCCATCGCGCCGGCGGTGACGTTGAAGAGGATGTACCACTGCGTCCCCAGCATCATCAGGGCGATCGAGCCGAGCCCCAGGCCGATGTCGAACTTCGCCAGCACCGCCAGCACCAGCGGGAAGAGCATCGGCGCCGGGAACGACGCGGCCACCTGGACCAGCGGCTGTAACACTCTTGATGCGCGCGGGTGCGTGCCGATGTAGATGCCGGCGGGCACGGTCCAGAGCGTGCCGAGCACCACCGCGACGGTGGTGCGCAGGAAGGTGAGCCCGGCCGCGCGGAAGAGGCTGAGCCAGTCGGCCGCGTGCAGTTGCCCGAGCAGCGCGATCAGCTTCCCCGTGCCCCAGAAGGTCAGGAGCGCGAGCGGCACCATGACGATGAGGAGGCCCAGCAGGTCGGCGCGGCCGCTCGACAGCACCGGCGCCCTGGGCGGGGCGCACTCCGCGAGCGTGGCGCTGCCCGCGCTGCCCGCGACCAGCCGCGCCGCCTCCTTGGCCCGCTTCCGCGTGGCGCGCCAGAGGGCGTTGAGCCGTGAGTGCTGCAGCAGCTCGAGGAGCCACGACTCGGCCTTGTCGCCGCCCAGCTCCTGCACCTTGAACTTCTCGGCCCACGCCACCAGCGGCCGCCAGAAGAGCTGGTCGAGCAGCACGATCATGGTGATCATCGCGAGCACCGCGCCCGCCATCGCCGCGTGGTCGTCCTTGTCGATGGCGACGCTCATGTACGCGCCGACGCCCGGGAGCCGGAAGTCGCGGTCGCCGAGCCGGAACGCTTCGTTGATGGTGAGGAAGAACCAGCCGCCGGCCATCGACATCATGCCGTTCCAGATCAGCGGCACGGTGCTGAACGGCAGCTCGATGCGGGTGAAGCGGCGCCACCAGCCGAAGCGGTAGACGCGGCCCGCCTCCATCAGCTCCGCCGGGATCGAGCGCAGCGAGGCGTGGAAGGAGAACGTCATGTTCCACACCTGGCCCGTGAAGATGCTGAGGATGGCCGCCAGCTCGAGGCCGACGTTGTTGCGCGGGAAGAGCGCGGCGAGGCCCAGCACCAGCCCGGGCATGAAGCTGAGCACCGGGATGCTCTGCAGCACGTCGAGCAGCGGGAGCAGCACGCGGTCGGCGTAGCGCACGCGGGCGGCCGCATATCCATAGAGGAGCGTGAAGGCGAACGACGCGGCGAAGGCGGCGAGCCCGCGGCAGAGGGAGAAGAAGGTATAGAGCGGCAGCGCCGAGAGCCGCAGGTCGATCTCGACCGTGCTCCCCTGCGGCGCGCGCCACTCGGCCGAGAGCTGCGAGACGCCCCAGGCGACGCTGGCGATGAAGAGCAGCGCGCCGATGTCGAACAGGCCCGGCGCCTGCGCGGCCATCGGGCGGATGAGGGCGGCGAGGCGCGCGGTCGGGGGCGGCGGCGCGGGGGAGGAGCCGTTCACCCTGCGGGCTTACCACGGCGGGCGCAGGACTGAGTGACGGGAAGGTGGCGGAGGGACGTTGGGCCGCAGGCCCGGCGTCACGCGGGGCTGAAGAGCTCCGCGGAGGACAGCGGGAAGTAGACCAGGGACTTGTGATCACGGCCGTCCTCTTGGGGCGCGGCCCGGTTGACACGGGTGCCGTCCGCCGGCGCCACTGCGGCGCCGTGTGCCACTGCGGCCGCGCGGCTTGCTGTTACAGTCTCAGCGAATGGCCGACCTGCCCGCGAACCTGCGCCGCGTCCTCACCCTCTGCGCCGCCGCGCTGCTCGCAGCCGCCTGCGCCACCACGGCTCCAGCGAAGGACGGGCCCGCCGCCGCTGCCGCCAAGGCTCCGCGCCCGACGCGTCCCTGGAGCGACGACGTCGTCTACTTCGTGCTGGTCGACCGCTTCGCCGACGGCGACCCCGACAACGACGCGGGCGCCGACCCCAAATCGAAGGGCGCGTTCCACGGCGGCGACCTCGAGGGCCTGCTCGACCACCTCGAGGAGATCGCCTCGCTCGGCGTGACCGCGCTCTGGGTCAACCCGCTGGTGACCAACATCCCCTCGTTCGTCACCGGGGCCGGCTTCCCCGATTGGGGATATCACGGGTATTGGGCGGATGATTTCACCAGGCTCGACCCGCGCTTCGGCACCGAGGCGCAGCTGAAGGCGCTGGTCGAGGCGTGCCACGCCCGCGGCATCAAGGTGCTGCTCGACGTGGTCTACAACCACGCTGGATATGGGACCCATTACCTGACCGATCCGAAGTTCAAGGGCTGGCTGCGGGAAGGCGCCGAGTGCGGGAAGGACGACCTCACCTCCTGCATCGCGGGCCTCCCCGACTTCAAGACCGAGCTGCCCGAGGTCCGCGAGTGGCTGCTCGACCAGCAGCTCGGCTGGGCGAAGAAGCTCAACCTCGACGGCTTCCGGCTCGACACGGTGAAGCACGTGCAGCACGACTTCTGGCAGGAGCACAGAAAGCGCACCCGCGCCGAGCTGTTCCCCGGCTTCTTCCTCCTCGGCGAGGTGTGGGGCGGCGACCCAGACGTGCTCGCGCCCTGGTTCGACCCCGACGAGCTC
Organism: Deltaproteobacteria bacterium; assembly: GCA_043782365.1. GTDB lineage: Bacteria > Myxococcota > Myxococcia > Myxococcales > 40CM-4-68-19 > CAIWCD01. The sequence goes on along the minus strand of JAYWAO010000568.1, from coordinate 1,879 downwards.
GACGCGGGCTTCGACTTCGGGTTCCAGGGCAGCGCCATCGGGTTCGTCCAGGGCCGCGGGCGGACGGTGGCCTTCAACCGCTACCTCGAGCAGCGGGTGATGAAGACGCGGCCGGGCAAGCTGCTCGCCCACTTCCTCTCCACCCACGACTCGACGGGTGCGCTCTTCACGCTGCAGGGAGACAAGACACTCTTCCGGCTGGCAGCGGTATTACTCTTCACCAGCACCGGACTGCCGGTGGTGTATTACGGCGAGGAGGTCGCGCGGGCGGGCGGCGAGTGGCCGGAGAACCGCAGCGACATGCCGTGGGGCAGCAAGGACATCCTCCCGGGCAAGGGGACGCCGCGCGACGAAGCGCTCCGGCGCGACTACCAGAAGCTGATCGCGCTGCGCACCTCGCGGACCGCCCTCTCTCGCGGCGGGCACCAGGGCCTCTCCACCGAGGGCGACCTCTATCTGTTCCTGCGGCGCGACGCCGCGAGCGGCGACGCCATCGTGGTGGCGGTCAACCGCGGCACGACGGCCGCGAGCGCCACCGTGCCCGCGCCGGCGGAGTGGGGCGAGGGGCCGGTGCTCGACCTCTTCCAGGCTGAGGGTGCAGCCGACGCGCTGCCGCCGCTGGTGCGCGAGGGCGCCCGGGTGAAGGTCACCGTTCCGCCGAGGGCTGCGCGCATCCTGGGGGTCGCGAATCCCGCCGCACTGCGTTGAACAGTCGCGGGGTCGCTGCGCCAGTGATTGCCATTGCAGCGCTCGCGTCCTCGTGGCATTTCGCTGGCGGCGTCGCGACCCTGGTCGCATCGGTTTGGTGTCGTCGTCGCAACCCTCGAGACCCGAGCAGGCGCGGGTGGTGGTGTCCATGGCCAGCGTCACCTTGAAGGACGTCACGAAGGCGTATGGCGACAACAAGCCGGTGATCACCGGCATCGACCTCGAGATCAAGGATCACGAGTTCATGGTGCTGGTCGGGCCCTCGGGCTGCGGCAAGAGCACGCTCCTGCGGATGGTGGCCGGGCTCGAGGAGATCACCTCGGGCTTCATCTCCATCGGCGGCCGGGTGGTCAACGACGTGCCCCCGAAGGACCGCGACATCGCGATGGTGTTCCAGAGCTACGCGCTCTATCCGCACATGAGCGTGCGCGAGAACCTCGAGTTCGGCCTCAAGATCCGCGAGACCCCGCGCCCCGAGATCGACCGTTTGGTGAACGAGGCGGCCAAGATCCTCGGCCTCGACGACCTGCTCGCCCGCAAGCCCAAGGAGCTCTCCGGCGGCCAGCGGCAGCGGGTGGCCCTCGGGCGCGCCATCGTCCGCAAGCCGTCGGTCTTCCTCTTCGACGAGCCGCTCTCGAACCTCGACGCCAAGCTGCGCGTGCAGATGCGCGCCGAGATCAAGAAGCTGCAGCACCGGCTGCAAGTGACCGCGATCTACGTCACCCACGACCAGGTCGAGGCGATGACGATGGGCAACCGGATCGCCATCCTCAACGCCGGCATCCTGCAACAAGTCGGCACCCCGCTCGACGTCTACCAGCGCCCGCAGAACCTCTTCGTCGCCAACTTCATCGGCACGCCGCCGATGAGCTTTCTCAGGTGCGTGGTCGAGGTGGCGGGCGCGCAGGTCACCCTGGCGGCGAGGTCGTTCAAGCTGCCGGCGCCGGACTCCGCGCTCGACGCGCTCAAGGGGCGCGCGGGCCAGACCATCGTCGTCGGCGTCCGGCCCGAGCACGTGGTCGCGGTGGGCCGGCAGACCCGCGGCGCCACCTCGCCGGTGGAGCTGGTGGCAGACATGGTCGAGACGCTGGGCGACGAAGTGGTGGTCCACGGCAGCTCCGGCGACGACCAGATCTCCTTCAAGATGGACCCGCAGCAGCCGCCCGAGTTC
>JAYWAO010000567.1:0-22296 GCA_043782365.1 Deltaproteobacteria bacterium | reverse complement strand
GCGCGCCGGGGCCCTCGAGGCGTCCTGACGTTAACAAAAGGTAACCGATCACCAGCGCGCCGCCCACGATGTGCAGGCCGTGCAGGCCGGTGAGCGTGAAGTAGATCGCATAGAAGGTGTCGGTCGAGGGCCGCTTGCCGTGGTGGAGCTTGGCCGAATACTCCGCCGCCTTCACGCAGAGGAAGACCAGCGCGCAGAGGAGCGTCGCGCCCAGGTTGAGGCGGGCCCGAGCAAGCTGCCGCTCCACCGCCGCCCGCCACGCGCGCGCGATGGTGATCGACGAGGTGACCAGCACCGCGGTGTTCAGCGCGCCGAGCGGCACCGAGAGCAGGTCGCTCGGGCGCCCGCCTTCGGGTGGCCACTGCGGGGCGCCCGCGCGCAGCAGCAAATAGCTCGAGAAGAGCGCGCCGAAGAGCATCACCTCGGAGGCGAGGAAGAGCCAGACGCCCAGGCGGCCGTTGGGCATCCCGGTGACGGGGTGAGGCTCTACGTCATAGGGCAGCGCTTCGCCGGGAGCGGACACTAGGGCTCCTTCCGCCACTGCGGAGAGAAGTCCGCGGGCGCGCCCGGAACCGAATACTCATACGGCTCGCGATACGCCGTAGGCGGGGCCTCGAAGTTTCCGTGCGGCGGCGGCGAGGACGCGGCCCACTCGAGCGTGGTGGCGCTCCAGGGGTTCTCCTCGGTCTTCTCCCCGAACCAGAGGCTGCCGAAGAAGTTGAGGATGAAGGGCAATTGGAACAGCGCCAGCAGCAGGGCCGAGTGGGAGATGATCTTGTTGAGCGGCTGCACTCCCCGCCCGTGCGCATAGACGGTGGGGTCGTAGAGCCGGCGCGAGAGCCCGGCCATGCCCTGGAAGAACATCGGCATGAAGACGCCGTTGATGGCGACGAACGAGCCGAAGAAGTGGAGCTTTCCCAGCGGCCCGTTCATCTGCCGGCCCGTCGCCTTTGGATACCAGTGATACACGCCCGCGAAGAGCGCAAAGAGCGTCCCAGGGGCGACGATGTAATGAAAGTGCCCGATCACGTAGTAGGTGTCGTGCAGATAGAGATCGCTCGTCGTGAGCCCGAGCGGCAGGCCGGTGAGGCCGCCGATGGCGAACATCGGGAGGAACGCCAGCGCGAAGAGCATCGGCGTGGTGAAGCGGATCGCCGCGCCCCAGAGCGAGAGCAGGAAGCAGGTCAAGAGTATGACGGACGGCACCGAGATGATCATCGTGGTGGTCTGGAAGAAGGCGCTCATCGCCGTGCCCATCCCGGTGATGAACATGTGGTGCGCCCAGACGATGAACGAGGTGAAGCCGAGAAAGGTCGCCGAGCCCACCATCATCCGGTAGCCCCAGAGCGGCTTGCGCAGGTTGTTCGCCAGCACCTCGGCGACGATGCCCATCGCCGGCAGGATCAGCACGTACACCTCCGGGTGGGCGAGGAACCAGAAGAGGTGCTGCCAGAGCAGCGGCGAGCCGCCGCCCGAGACCTGGAGCCGCTCGCCCGAGACGACGAGGCCGGTGGGGAGGAAGAAGCTGGTCCCGGCCAGCCGGTCCATCAACTGTAATACAGCGGCCGCCTCCAGCGGCGGGAATGCCAACAGCAGGAGGAAGGCGGTGATGAACTGCGCGTGCACGAAGAACGGCAGGCGCATCCAGGTGAGGCCCTTGGCGCGAAGCTGCACCACCGTGACGATGAAGTTGATCGAGCCGAGCAGCGACGAGGTGATGATCAGCACCATCGCGCAGAGCCAGGCGGTCTGGCCCGGCGGCGCGAGCGAGGCGAGCGGCGGATAGCTGGTCCAGCCGCTCTGCGCGGCGCCGCCCGGGAGGAAGAACGAGCCCATCATCAAGAGGCCGCCGGCCAGATAGAACCAATACGAGGCGAGGTTCAGCTTGGGGAACGCCATGTCGAGCGCGCCGAGCTGCAGAGGTAACAAATAGTTGCCGAACCCGCCCACGGCGAGCGGGACGACGCCGAGGAACACCATCGTGGTGCCGTGCATCGCGCCGAGCTGGTTGTAGAAGTCGGGCTGCATCACGCCGCCCGGCATCAGGTCCTCGCCGAACAGCTTCGCGCCGAACGGCAACGGCTGGCCCGGGTAGGCCAGCTGCCAGCGCATGAGCAGCATCATCAGGAAGCCGAGCAGCAGGAAGACGAAGGCGGTGACCGTGTATTGGAGCCCGATCACCTTGTGGTCGAGGCTGAAGACGAACCGGCGCAGGAAGCCGGGCCGGGCGGCGGCCTCGCCGAGCGCGCGCGGCGCGCCTTGGTCGGTGACGCCGGGGCTCCCGTCTGGCTGATTCACTTGGGCTCCGGCGCGGGCGCGGCGGGCGAGTTGTCGCGGACCCAGGCGAGGAACTGCTCCGGGGACTCGACGGTGACCACGCCGCGCATCTTGTAGTGCGCGAGGCCGCAGAGCTGCGCGCAGGCGATCTCATAGAGACCGGGCTTGGTCGCGGTGAACCAGATCGACACGCTCTGCCCCGGGATGGCGTCCTGCTTGAGCCGCAGCGCCGGCACGTTGAAGCCGTGGATCACGTCCTTGGACATGATGTCGAGGATCACCGGGCGGCCGAGCGGGACGTGGAGCTGGTTGATGGTGGTCAGGTCGTCGCGGCCGTCGCCATCCGTGCCGAAGAGGCCCAGCGGGTTGTCGCCGCTCATGTTTGCAAAGGCCGCTTTACCGAACTTCCCGTCCAGGCCCGGATAGTGGAAGTTCCACACGAACTGCTCGGCGATCACGCGCACGTGGAGCGCCTGCGCCTCGTCGGGCCGGGCGTTCTTCCAGGCGAGCCACGCGGGCATCGAGAGCGCCGCCAGGAGCAGCAGCTCGAAGGCGAGCACGCCGCCCTCGGCCCAGGTGGTGAAGCGGGCCCTCGGCAGCGCGTGCGTGGCGAGGTGGCCCGGGCGCGCGCGGTATTTGATGAGGCAGTAGACGAGATATCCGCCCCATAAGACGAAGAGCGCCGCCATGAAGACGTGCAGGACGCCGATCAGGCGGTCGATCTGCCAGCCGTGCGCGGAGGCGTCGGGCGGGAGCCAATAGCCGTACCTGGTCTCGTCCATCGGGCCCCGAGGGCTACCGGCTGCCGCGGAGCGCGCCGGTCTGGTCATAGGCGCTCGGCGGCGCGCCGGGCGGCGGGGTGAGCACGTTGGCGCACCAGAGCAAAAGGCCGAGCAGCACGGCGAGCGGCGTGGCGGCCCAGAAGAGGCGGCCGAGCGCGGTGACCAGATCGACCGGGGGCTCGCGCCGGCGGAACCAGAGCAGCGCCACCTCGGCGAAAAGGAAGACCACGCCGCAGAGACCGGCGATGGTGAACAGCTGCTGCTGCTGCGCGAGGACGGTGGCGACCATGCGGTGTCGTGCGCGGTAACACCGGGGGCTGCGCGGGTCAAGCCGGAGCCGGGCTGCGTGTCGCGTGGCGGAGCCGGGCCTCGGAGCCTGCTCGCTTGCGGTCGGCGCGTCTGCTCGCGTCAGGTCGGGAGCGCACCCTACCCTGTTAGGATGCCTCCATGAGCGACCCCCGCGAGCGCCTCCTCGAGACCATTCGCGCCGGCATCATCGGCGACGACGAGGTCCTCTCCGGACCCTACGGCCCCCGCCGAGTCACCTACGCCGACTACACCGCCTCGGGCCGGTCGCTGCGCTTCCTCGAGGAGTTCATCCAGCGCGAGGTGCTGCCGTTCTACGCCAACACGCACACCGAGTCGTCGGGCACGGGCCTGCAGACGAACCGGTTCCGCGAGGACGCGCGCCGGATCATCCGCGACGCGGTGGGCGGCGACGACGGCGACGCGGTGATCTTCTGCGGCTCGGGCGCCACCGCGGCGATCAACAAGCTGGTGGACGTGCTGCAGCTCCGCATCCCGCGCGGCCTCGACGACGCCTACCAGTTCTCCGCGCAGATCCCCGAGGAGAAGCGGCCGGTGGTCTTCATCGGGCCCTACGAGCACCACTCGAACGAGCTGCCCTGGCGCGAGTCGATCGCGCAGGTGGTGACCATCGACGAGGACTCCGACGGCCACCCGGACCTCGCCCACCTCGAGCAGGAGCTGCTGCGGTTCAAGGACCGCCCGCTGAAGATCGGCAGCTTCTCGGCGGCGAGCAACGTGACGGGCATCGGCTCGCAGACCTGGGACATCTCGGCGCTCTTGCACAAGCACGGCGCGCTGGCGTTCTTCGACTTCGCCGCAGCAGGCCCGTACGTGAAGATCGACATGAACCACCAGGGCCCCGGACCCGACGGGCACCTCGCCTACAAGGACGCGATCTTCCTCTCGCCCCACAAGTTCATCGGCGGCCCGGGCACGCCCGGCATCCTCATCGCCAAGAAGAAGTTGTTTACCAACAGGGTCCCCACCCAGCCCGGCGGCGGCACGGTCGCCTACGTGAACGCGCAGGACCACCGCTACATCGCAGACCCGGTGCACCGCGAGGAGGGCGGCACGCCGGCCATCGTCGAGTCGATCCGCGCGGGCCTCGTCTTCCAGCTCAAGGAGTCGGTGGGGGTGGGCCTGATCCGCCAGCTGGAGCACGCCTTCATCCAGCGGGCGATCCAGCGCTGGAGCCAGCACCCGGGCCTCGGCATCCTCGGCAAGCAGGACGCCTGGCGGCTCTCGATCGTGTCGTTTGTCGTCAAGCACGGCCAGGGCTGGCTGCACCACAACTTCGTGGTGGCGCTGCTCAACGACCTCTTCGGCATCCAGGCGCGCGGCGGCTGCAGCTGCGCGGGGCCTTATGGTCACCGCCTGCTCGGCATCGACCTGACGACCAGCCGCGACTTCGAGGGCGAGGTGATGAAGGGCTGCGACGGCATCAAGCCCGGCTGGGTGCGCGTCAACTTCAACTACTTCATCAGCGAGGCGCAGTTCGACTTCGTGCTCCGCGCGGTGGAGCTGGTCGCCACCCACGGCTGGAAGCTGCTCCCCGACTACGAGTTCGAGCCGCAGAGCGGCCAGTGGCGCCACCGGCTGGGGCGGCCCGAGGCCGTCAAGCGGCTCGGCGATGTGTGTTACACTTCTGGGCGCCTCGAGTTCCGCACCCGCCGCGCCAGCGAGCCCGAGTCGGCGCTGCCCGGCTATCTCGAGGAGGCGGAGAAGGTGTTTGCCGGCGCCAGCGAGCGGGCCAGGGGCTCGCAGCTCGCGCCCAGCCCGGAGATGAGCGAGGGGTTCCGCCGGCTGCGCTGGTTCCCGTTGCCGGGCGAGGCGCTCGCGGAGCTGCAGGGGCTCGGCGGGGCCGCTGGGATCAAGAACCCGATCCAGCTGCAGGCGGAGCGAGTAACACACTGACTCTGCGGATCCGCTACGACGCGCGGTCCACCATCAGCGCCCCGAACAGCACCGTCACGTACACCAGCGACAGCAGGAAGACGCCGCGCGCCCACTTCACGCCCGCCTGCTGCCGCAGGCCCGCCAGCGCCGCGGTGAAGAAGAGGAAGCCCAGCACCAGCGCGGTGACGAGGTAGAGCCTCCCTGCCACGCCGAGCGGCACGAAGAGCAGGCTCACGCCCACCAGCGCCACCGTGTAGCGGATGATGTTGGCGCGCGCGTTCTTCTCGCCGCCAGGCTCGTTGGGCTGCACCACGATGCCGGCCCGCGCGTAGTCGTCCTTGCGGAAGAGCGTGATGGCGAGGAAGTGCGGGACCTGCCAGAGGAACATGACGCCGAAAAGTAATACACCTGGCAGCTCGACGCCGCCGGTGGCCGCGCTCCAGCCGATCAGCGGCGGGATCGCGCCCGGGACCGAGCCCACCAGCAGCGCGGTCGCCGTCCACCGCTTCATCGGCGTGTAGAGCAGCACGTAGCTCACCAGGGCCAGGGCCGCCAGCAGGCCGCAGACGGGGTTGACGCCGAAGGTGAGGATCGGCAGCGAGATCGCCGAGAGGACGACGCCGAACCAGAGCGCCGCCGCGGGCTCCATCCGGCCTGCCGGGAGCGGGCGGGTGAGGGTGCGCGGCATGAAGCGGTCGCTGTCCCGCTCCAGGTACATGTTGAGCGCGTTGGCGGCGGCGACCACCAGCACGGTGCCGAGCATGGTCAGCCATGCGAGCGTGCGCGAGACGTGCCCGGGCGCCATCCAGAGGCCGCTGGCGGTGGTGAAGACCACCAGCGCGGTGATGCGCGGCTTGGAGAGCGCGAGGAGGTCCTTGCCCTTGGTGGGCAGCCGCAGCCGGGCGGGCGCGGGCGTGACCTCGGGCGCAGGCTTGGCGCCGGTCGGGGCCGCCTCGACCTGCGGGGCGGCGCTCATGCCGTGTGCCCGGAGGCGGCGAGGGCGTGGGGGACGGGCTCCACCGCGCGGGCGGGAGCGGTCTCAGCCGCGCTGGGCCGCGCGCGCGTCCAGAGCGCGACCAGCCCGGCGAGCAGCAGCGCGGCGACGAAGAGGTGCCCGGTCACCGTCCACAGCTCCTTGAGCGACCAGATGGTGAGGACGCCGAGCGTGAGCTGCAGCGCCAGCAGCGCCGGAAGGAGCAGCGCGGCGCGGCGGGTCCAGAGGTCGCCTGCGGCCTTGGCGGCGCGGGCCGCGCGGACGCCCGCCGCCAGCACCAGCGCGAAGACCACGAAGGCGAAGGTGCGGTGCACCATGTGGAGGTGCACGGCCGGGTGGGTTCCAGCAGCGATCGGCCAGAGCGCGCCCCGGCAGAGCGGTAGATCGACGCAGACGAGCCCGGCGCCCGTGTGGCGGACCATCGCGCCGAGGAGGGTCTGCAGGTAGACGGCGGCCGCCGTCACGAAGAGGAAGCCGGCGCCGCCTGCGACCGAGCGCCCGAACTCCGCCCCCGGCGCCTGCCCGGCATAGAGCCGCACTGCCAGCACCACCAGCGCCGAGAGGAAGAGCATCGAGGTGGCGGTGTGCAGCACCAGCACGGTGACGGGCAGTTGGTACATCACGGTGAGCCCGCCCAGCAGTCCCTGCGCGATCACCAGCACCAGCGCCACCTGCGCGAGCCGGCTCGTCCCGCGCGACCGCGCGATGCCCCAGGCGAAGAGCGCAAAGCCCGCCAGCACGAGCAGGCCGGCGAGCGGCGGAACGCTCCCAGCGCGGTGCCGCGCGATGCCGGCCCACGACCCTGCGGCCAGCACCAGCGGCATCGCGAGCAAGAGCGGGAGCGCGCGCTCCAGGCCCCGAGAGGTGAGCGCCACGCAGAGCACGGTGACGAACCCCACCAGCGTGGCGAGGTATCGGTGCCCATGCTCCATCGCGATCCCGCCGACGAGCTTGGGGAACGGGGTGCCGAAGCAGGTGGGCCAGTCGGGGCAGGCGAGCCCGGAGTCGGTGTTGGTGACGAGGCCGCCGAAGGTGATCAGCACGACGGTGAGCGCCGCGCCCGCCAGCGCGCAGCGTGCGGCCCAGCGTGTGGCCGCGGGCGGGATCTGCGCTGCTTGCTGGTCGCTCATCGAGGTTCCTTCGGGTGCCGCTGCTAGTTCGCCTGCTCGGTGCCGTCGAACTTGAAGGTGGCCGCGGCGCTCTTGCCCGCGGCCACCGTGACCTCGGCCTTCTTGACGCCGAACTTCTCGTGCCACGCCTCGAGCGTGTACTTGCCGGGCTTGAGGCCGTCGAGCTTGAACTTCCCGTCCGCGCCGGTGACGGCCTGGAACGGGTTCTTGCTGACGCCGAGGAAGCCGCGCATCCACGGGTGCATGTCGCACTTCCAGCGGTAGACGCCCGCCTGGTCGGCGACGCTCTCGAGCGGCTTCACCTTCTCGTTCATCATCACCTTGTTCGAGAGCGTGGCGGTGCCGAACCAGGTGTGGACGTTGTGCATGGTGGGGTCGCTGTTCTTGACGACGACCTTCTGGCCGAGCAGCGCGGCCTGCACGCGCGGCCGGTACATGCAGTCGGTCTGATCGACCACCACGGGCTCCGCGCTGGTGGCGGGCGGGCTGTCGGGCGCCCCTTCGGTGACGTGCACCCAGACGTTGGCGAGCTTGCCGCCGGCCACCAGGACGGTCTCGTCGGTCATCTTCTTCTTGGCGCAGACGGGGTCGGCCTCGCGCGAGAGCGGGCGCGGCGTGGGGGGCGTGCCGGTGAAGTCGATGGTGCCCTCGATCGACTCGGCGCGGACGGCGGGCGAAGGCGCGAGCAGCGCCGCGGCAGCCAGGGCGGCGCAGAGCGAGACGGGCAGCGGGAGCGGGCGCATCGGGCCTCCTCGGGCGTACGAGAGGGGCTGTCGGGTAACAGAGCAGCGGTGGGGGGTCAAGCCGCTGAGGGCGCGGGGCACCTCTGCCCGGCCGAGGGCGCCGAGCCCCTTCAGCGCAAGAGCGTTCAGCGAGCTGCCTTGGCCAGCACGTTAGCGCAGTCGAGGCAGGTCCTGGCAGTGGGCAAGGCCTCGAGCCGCTGCCGTGGGATCGGCTCCCCGCACTTCTCACAGACTCCGTAGCTGTCCAGCGCCAGGCGCGAGAGCGCGGCGTCGAGTTCGGAGAGCTCCACCCGCTCGGTGTCGTCGAGCTGGCGCACGCTCTCGAGCGCAGTCGCGGTCTGGGCGTGGTCGACCAGGTCCACGTCTCCTCCGTCGAGCAGCTCCTTGCCCTCCTCGGCCAGCGCGGCATCGGCGCGAACGAGCCGCGCGCGCCGTTCGAGGAGCAAGCCGCGCATCCGTTCGTTGAAGTCTCGTTTCATGCGCCGTCCAAACGCATGAACGGTGCCGGAGAGCCGGGGGCGCCGGCTCCTCTGTGGCGGGACTCCGACCGGGGGTCTGCTCCGCTCGCAGAACGCTCGCGTACGTCCGTACCGGAGGATGGCACTGTTGGTGGCACGTTCAAGAAAAGAGGGGCCGGAGCGTTGTCGGCTCCGACCCCACAACTTCGCGGCCTCTCGGCCTTATTTGGTGGACCCGTCCGGGATCGAACCGGAGACCTCTGCCTTGCGAAGGCAGCGCTCTCCCAGCTGAGCTACGAGCCCAATCTTCTACCGCCTCCCCGGGCCGCCGAGCGGCTGGCCTTCCCGAAGAGGCGGGCTTGATACAAAAGGCGGACGGTGGTGTCAAGCGCAAGCCGCCGCCCGCCCCGCGTAGGCTCGTGCGATGATGTCCGGCTCATGCTCGATCGGCCGCTGCACGCCCTCCAGCCAAAGCGCACTCCACCGTCCCGGCCGCTGCTGGCGGGCCGCACGGGGCTGGCGCCCGGCGTGCTGGGGCTGCTCTCCAGTCTGCTGCTCTCCGGCTGCGTGACCACCTACCAGCCGCTCGTCTCCCTGCAGCGCCCTGTCGCGATCGACCGCCGGCTACCCAACTTCAAGGGCCTGCGCATCTCCGTCCGCTGCCTGCCGGGCGACAACCTCGAGCCCGCCGACGCGTTGGTGCTCTGCCGCAACGTCGAGAGCCTCTTCTCCCAGCAGGGCGCGCAGGTCGACGTCTCCACCTCGGCGGGCGGTGCAGGCGAGCGCGACCTCGCACAGGGCCAGCCCGACCTCATCCTCGAGCTGTCCTCGCGGGTGCTGCAGACCGAGAGCGCCGGACTGCTCTGGCCGCTGTTCCTCCTCACCGGCTCATTGGTGCCGGTGATCACCTCGCAGACCATCGCCCAGGACGTCACCGTCCGCGATCCGCTCGGCTTCCTGCTGGCCGCCGAGAGCTACCAGGCGCGCTTCGTCACCTATCTCGGCCTCTACGTTTGGGGGGTCAACGCCGGGCTGAATCTCTTCGTCCGCTCGAAGGCGGACGAGATCAGCGAGGACGCCTCCAAGCACGACTTCTCCCGCGACCTCTACGACCAGCTCGCCCAGGTGGCCTTCCACGCGCACCTGCGCGCGCAGGTGCTGCGCGGCCTCCCGCTCGCGCCGCCGGCTCCCACTCCCGCCACCGGCACCAAGTGAGGGCGGCGCGATGGACGGGCTGACGGTCTTCCTGCTGCTCTTCTCGGGCCTCCTCGGGCGGATCAACGACCCGTCGCCCGGGTTCACCCAGAGCAAGGCGCAGTCGCGCAAGCTGGAGTGCGCCGCGCTCTCCCAGGCCCGGGCGCACGAGCTGTACCCGAGCGAGGTCCCGGAGCTCCCGCCCCGCGGCAGCAACGTGCCGGCGCAGGTGCTCGCCTGCGGACAACGCTACCTCGACTACGGCGAGCGGTCGGCCCGCGACGAGGGGATCCTTTCGTCCTTGGGCAAGAGCGTCGGCGAGCTGGTGCAGGCGGCGAACGCGCTGGTGCCCGGGGACGTCACGTTCCGGGTCGACGCCTTCTACCCAGAGCCCGCGGTCGCCGCGAAGATCTCGGTGGCCGCCAAGATGGCGCTGGTCGAGCGCGGCCGGAAGGTCTCCGATCGCGCGCCGCTCCTCGCGGCAGGAGACGTCGCCGTGCTCTGGAGCCTGCCGCCGCGCGCCGCCTTCCCCACTGCCTGCGCGCGCTACGCCGCGGAGAAGGCGCTCAAGGACGACGAGGTCTTCCTCGGCCTGATGATCGTCGATGCGCGGGAGATGCAGCTGCACGCCGGGGTCTGCCTCCGGGGAGAGTGGAAGTGGCTGCAATGAGGCGCGCGCTCCTCCCGGTCCTGGTGGCCTTTGCGGTTGCGGCCCTGCCGGCGCGCGCCGACGACGCGTCGATCACCGAAGCGCAGCGCGCCCAGCTCGAGACCCTCCGCGGCGAGATCGCGGCGCAGCTCCAGCTCCAGGCCTACGACCTGCTCGACGAGCTCGTCTACGGGTGGACCCAGCAGCCCCCGTTCGCGCTCGACACGCCGGTGGTGCTCGCCGACGTCAGCGTGCCCGTGGGCTTCGGCAGCGGACTGCAGGCGCTGGTCGAGAACCACTTCGCCAGCCTCGTCACCAAGAACCCGCGCACCCGCGTGGTCCTCTCGCACTGCCCGCAGTGCACCGCGGTGGTGGTCCACTCGGTCGCCAAGGGCACGGTGGTCTCGCGCGGCGCCGACGAGCCCGAGGCCCTCGCCGTCGCCGGTGCGCTCTCCGGCAGCCGCCACGCGCTCTTCCTCGACTTCGAGGTGGAGGGGGTCAGCCTGGTGCTGCGCGCCCGCATCACCTCGCTTGTGCCGGCGCTCCCCATCGTCTACGCCAAGACGCTCTCCACCTCGGTCTCCTCGCCCGCGCTGCTGCGCTCGGAGGACCACTTGAAGTCCGCCGCCGAGGCCCGCAAGGAGTACCTCGACGCCCTCGAAGGCCGCGGCCTCTACACGGTGCCCGTGCGCGTCGGCGTGCGCACCTACGCCCGGGGGAGTGCCTCCGTGGTCCAGGCGCCGTACCCGTGGCTGCAGGCCGGAGTGGAGACCTCGCTGACGCAGGCGCGCGCCTGGGTCGCCAGCTTCTCGCTCGGCGTCACCTGGGCCCCCTCGACGCACACGGGCTGGCTCGCCCAGGCCCGCATCGGGCGGCTGCTCTTCGGCGACGTCGCCTCGCTGACGCGGCCGAGCCTCTACCTCTTCTTCGGCGGCTCGGTGATCTCCATCTACGGGAACGGCGCGGCGGCCTTCGCGGACGGGGTCCCCAACCTCGAAGCCTTGCTGGCGGTCGCCCAGGGCAACGAGCCGCACGCCATCTTCCCGGCCTTCCAGTTCGGTCTAGAGGCGCGGGTGAAGAACCGGATCGCCGTCGGCGTCTTCGGCGAGTCGCTGCCCACGCTCAGCGGCGCGCGCGCCATCGGCTCGTACCTCGACCTCGGCTTGGTGACCTTCAAGTCGGTGGGCGCGGAGGTGTCGTTTTGCTTCTAACCCGCGCATACACTTTGCGGGCCTCGTCCCGGCTGGCGCTGGCCGCGCTCTGCCTGGGCCTCGCCGCGCCTGCTGCCCACGCCGGCAGCGGCACCAGCAGGGAGGCGCTCGCCCGCCTCGAGGAGAGCCTGGCGGCGCGCTTCGAGGAGGGCGGCTTCTCTGCCAAGGCGCTCTCGCCGGCCATCGTCGTCTCGGTGCGGCCCGCCTACGAGGAGTCGAAGGCCTGGTACCCGACCGCCGCGCTGGCGACCTTGGGGCGCGTCTTCGGCTCCGCCTCGCTGCGCTCCTGCGAGGCCTGCATGGCGCCGCGGGTCTACCTCGACGGCGGGCGCCTCGAGCAGGTGACGGCGGACCCGGGCGTGGTCGAGCTCGCCCGGCTCGACGCCGCGGGCCGTGGCAGCGCTGCTCCCGCGCGCACGGCCATCTGGCTGGACGAGACCGGCGAAGGCGTCTCGCTGCGCGTCGTCGATCTCGCCAGCAGCCACATCCTCCTCGCGGAGAACTTCGACCCCGGCCTCAAGGAGGCCGCTCGCACGCGCACCACCACTTCGCTCGCGCGGGAGCTCGAGCGACGCTCGCGCGGCGACAGCCTGACGCAGACCTTCTTCGACCTGGCGATGTACCCGGGCCAGCACCTCTCGCTCGACTGGACCGAGCAGTGGGGCGACACCAACGCGAACCTCTCGGGGGTGACGCTGAGCCTCTTTGACCCGGTGATCGGGTTCGGCGGGGCCTACTACCGGGTGATGCCCAAGGCGCAGAACATCCTCGTCGGGGCCAAGGTCGTGCTCAGCCTCCCCACCGCCCTGGTCGCCAGCGTCACCGGCGACACCGGCCGGCGCGTGATCGATCCGCTCATCACCGGCGTCTTCGTGGTCCGCATCCCGATCGCCAGCTCGAACTACGGAATCCTCTTCACCGCCTCGACGAACGGTCGGGTGGGGATCGGAGTCTCCCTGATGAACCCCACCCTGCTCCCGTTCCTGCCATGACCAGGGCCACGAGCATCCTCACGAGCACGCCCCGGAGCACTCCCATGAGCACTCCGATGAGCACTCCCATCACCACTCGCATGGCCAGACCCCAACACGTTGGGTTGGGGGCGATGTACCGCCATCAGGAGCCCCGGCAAATGCCGGGGCTAGAAGAGCGGCCGCCCTCCGGGCTGTGCCACGGGCGATACACGGCTCCCGAGGTGTCTGCCCCGTTCGCTCTTGTTCGGGCCAGGTGTCAGTCCCCGGCCTGTGGCTCCCAGGCTTCGTCGGTCTCACGTCGACGGTGATGGTTCTTCTGCTGCGTGACGTATCGCTCGACCGCGGTGACCTGCCGCAGGCTCACGCTCGACGCGCCGTAGCCTGCCTGCCACGCGAACCCGGAGCCGGGCATCAGGCTGCGGCGGACCGCACCGGACGATTACATCCCGATCACCTGTCGCGCTTCCGCTTGCACCTGTCCCCCCGGCGGGGTAAACCGCGCCCGCCGTCCTCTCTGCGCGTGAGGTCACCCAGACATGAAGATCCACGAGTACCAAGCCAAGGAGATCCTCCGGGGCTTCGGCGTCGCCGTGCCCAAGGGCAAGCTGGTCGCCAACGCCGACGAAGCCGAGGCGGCCGCGACCGAGCTGATGGCGGGTGGCAAGCCCGTCTGCGTCGTCAAGGCGCAGATCCACGCAGGCGGACGCGGCAAGGGCGGCGGCGTCAAGCTCGCGAAGTCGCCCGCGCAGGCCAAGGAGATCGCCGGACAGATCCTCGGCATGCAGCTCGTCACGCACCAGACCGGGCCCGCCGGCCAGAAGGTCCGCCGGCTGTACGTTGAAGAGGGCTGCGACATCGCGCGTGAGCTCTACCTCGGCATCACGCTCGACCGCGGCCTCGCCAGGAACACCTTCATGGCGTCGTCCGAGGGCGGCGTGGAGATCGAAGAGGTGGCCTCGGCCCATCCGGAGAAGATCCTCCGCGCCGCGGTCGACCCTGCGGTGGGCCTCGCCGACTACCAGGCGCGCGACCTCGCGTTCGGGCTCGGCCTCAAGGGCAAGGAGGTCGGCTCCTTCGTCAAGTTCGCCAAGGCCATGTACAAGGCGTTCCTCGCGACCGACGCCAGCATCGTCGAGATCAACCCGCTGGTGATCACCAAGCAGGGCGAGGTGATCGCGCTCGACGCCAAGGTAAACTTCGACGACAACGCGCTCTTCCGGCACCCGGATCTCGCCGCGCTCCGCGATCCCGACGAAGAGGATCCGCGCGAGAACGCCGCCAAGGAGTTCGACCTCAGCTACATCGCGCTCGACGGCAACATCGGCTGCATGGTGAACGGCGCCGGCCTCGCGATGGCGACGATGGACATGATCAAGAACGCGGGCGGCATGCCGGCCAACTTCCTCGACGTGGGCGGCGGCGCCGACGAGAAGAAGGTCACCGCGGCGTTCAAGATCATCCTCGGCGACCCGAGCGTGAAGGCGGTGCTGGTGAACATCTTCGGCGGCATCATGAAGTGCGACATCATCGCCGCCGGGGTGATCGCCGCCGCGAGGCAGGTGAACTTGAGCGTGCCGCTGATCGTGCGCCTCGAGGGCACCAACGTGGAGCAGGGCAAGAAGCTCTTGCGCGAGTCGGGCCTCGCCATCATCCCGGCCGACGACCTCGGCGACGCCGCCCGCAAGGCCGTCGCGAGCCTGAAGGCTTAAGGGAGCCAATCGAAATGTCCATCCTCGTCAACAGCGACACCAAGGTCGTCTGCCAGGGCATCACGGGCAGCGCCGGCTCCTTCCACTCGCAGCAGATGCTCGCCTACGGCACCAAGCTGGTCGCGGGCGTCACCCCCGGCAAGGGCGGCAGCCTCTTCGAGGCGAAGGTGCCGGTGTTCGACACCGTCGCCGAGTCGGTGAAGGCCACGGGCGCCAACGCCTCGGTGATCTTCGTGCCGCCGCCGTTCGCCGCCGACGCCATCCTCGAGGCCGCGGCCTCGGAGATCCCGCTGATCGTCTGCATCACCGAGGGCATCCCGGTGAACGACATGGTCACGGTCAAGCGCGCCCTGGTGGGCAGCAAGAGCCTCCTGATCGGGCCCAACTGCCCGGGCATCATCACCCCGGGTGAGTGCAAGATCGGCATCATGCCGGGGCACATCCACCGCAAGGGCCGCATCGGCGTCGTCAGCCGGTCGGGCACGCTCACCTACGAGGCGGTCCACCAGGTGACCATGCTCGGCCTCGGCCAGAGCACCGCCATCGGCATCGGCGGCGACCCCGTGCACGGGATGAACTTCGTCGACGCCCTCAAGCTGTTCGCGGCCGACCCCGACACCGACGCGGTGATCTTCATCGGCGAGATCGGCGGGTCCGAGGAAGAGGACGCGGCCGAGTGGATCGCGGCGAACTACCGGAAGCCCGTGGTCGGCTTCATCGCCGGCGCCACCGCTCCCCCGGGCCGCCGGATGGGCCACGCGGGCGCGATCGTCTCGGGCGGCAAGGGCACCGCGAAGGACAAGTTCGCCGCGCTCGGCAAGGCGGGCGTCCACATCGCCGTCGGTCCGCACGAGCTCGGCAAGACGCTCGCAGCGGTGCTGAAGTAGTGAGCCAGAAGGGGGCCGCGAGCGGTGTCGCCGCTGCTGCGATGGCGGCTCCGCCCCCGCTGGAGCTGCGCGCGGTAGCTAAACGCTACCGCGGCGCGGAGGGGCGCGAGGTGGTCGCGGTGGACGGCGTCTCGTTCACCGTGCGCCCCGGCGAGGTGGTCGCGCTGCTCGGGCCCAACGGCGCGGGCAAGACCACGGCGATGCAGATCGCGCTCGGCCTGCTCGAGCCCGACGCCGGCGAGGCGCTGCTCTTCGGCCTCCCTCCCGAGCGGCTCGAGGTGCGCGCGCGCATCGGGTTCGCGCCCGACGCGCCGGTGTTTCCTCGCCAGCTCACCGGGTACCAGGTGCTGGAGCTGCACGCGGCGCTGCTCGGGATCCCGTCCGCGAAGGCAGCGCTGCGGGTGCGCGAGGTGATCGACCAGCTCGGCTTCACTGAGTCGGCGGGGCGCCCGTGCGGCGTCTACTCGAAGGGGCAGGGCCAGCGGCTGGGGCTGGCGCAGGCGCTGCTCGGCGAGCCCGAGCTCTTGCTGCTCGACGAGCCGTCGGCGGGCCTCGATCCCTCGGGCGTGGCGGCGCTGCGGGCGCTCCTCCTCAAGCTCAAGGAGCGCAAGGTGGCGGTGCTGCTCAACTCGCACCTCTTGTCTGAGGTCGAGCGCGTCTGCGACACGGTGCTCTTCATGCGCGGCGGCCGCCTGCTGCGGCAGCAGGCGGTGCAGGGGGAGGCGCGGCTCGCGGAGCTCAAGCTGGCGAACCCGCTGCTCGTCGCCGCGCGGCTCAAGCAGGTCCTCCCCGACGGCAAGCTCGACGGCGCGATGCTGCGCGTCCCGCTCGCCTCGGACGACGTGATGCCCGGGCTGGTGAAGATGGTGGTGGACGCCGGCGGCGAGGTGCTCGACGCGCGGATGGCGGGCGCGCACCTCGAGCAGCTGTATCTCGAGATCGTCGAGGGGCGCGCGTGAACGGCTACGGCTCCGGACTCGTCTCCTGGCCGATCGCCAAGGCCTGCGCGCGCGAGCGGCTGCGGCAGGGCCCGCTCTGGATCCTCGGCGCGCTGGTGGTGCTCCAGGGCGTCGCGGTGAGCGCCGACCAGGCGGCCGCGACCCTCTTCGGCGGCGCGATGGGGCCGGTCTCGCTCCTCCTCTTCACCCTCTTCCTCGGCGCGGGGATGATCTCCGAGGAGCTGGAGAACGGCCACGCGCAGCTGGTGCTGCTGCGGCCGATCACGCGCGCGGAGTGGTTCGGCGGCAGGCTGGCGGGCGCGGGGCTGCTGCTCCTCGGGGTGATGGGTCTCGCCTGGGTCTTCGCGCTGGGCGTGGCGCTCAAGGGCGGGGCGGGGGTCTCGCTGGCGCTCCTCTGCGCGCTGCCCATCGCCTTCGTCTGGGCCTTCGCCTGGCTCGCCACCCTGGCGGCGCTCTCGGTGGTGGCGCGCGGCTGGTCGAACACGGGCTGGCTGGTGCTGGCAGTGCTGGGCTGGGGCTTTCTGTATTACTTCCTCGCCGCGGGCAACGCGCTCAGCCGGGCGGCGCAGCGGGAGAGCAAGTTCCTCGACCAGGCGGTCACCCTGCTGCGCACGATCGAGCCGTACTTGGGGCCGCGCAATCCCTCGGATCTCATGTCCGCGCTGCAGATGGGCGGCGCGGCCGACTGGTCGCCGCTCTTCTACGACCTGCTCTGGGGCGCGGCGGCGTGGCTGGTCGGAGTGCTGCTCTTGAACCGGCGCGAGCTGGCGCTGAGGCGGCCGTGAGCGGGCGCAGCGGGCACCAGCGCGAGCTGCCGCGGGCCTTGCTGGGCGCCGTCGTCGCGTTCCTGGCGGCGCTGGTGGCGTGGAAGCTGTCGCGCTGAAGCAGCGCCGCAGCGCCGCGGCTCTGCGGCCCCAGCGAGACGGGCCTCGGGCTCCCGGATCGCGCCAGCCGGCGCTGCGTGAGGGTCTCCGCGCGGATCGCCGCACCCCTCGCGGGCGCGCCTGTACTAGGATGCGCGCCCCATGAATCCGAACGTCGCCAAAGACAGCAGCAAGGACGGCGCCCGCGCCGGCGAGCAGCCCGGCAACTTCGTCGAGGACCTGGTCGCCGCCGACGTTCAGGCTGGCAAGAACGGCGGCCGCGTCCTCACCCGCTTCCCGCCGGAGCCGAACGGGTACCTCCACCTCGGCCACGCGAAGTCGATCTGCCTCAACTTCGGCCTCGCCCAGAAGTTCGGTGGCCAGGTGAACCTGCGCTTCGACGACACCAACCCGGAGACCGAGGAGGTCGAGTACGTCGAGGCGATCCAGCACGACATCCGCTGGCTCGGCTTCCAGTGGCAGGGCGCGCCGCTCTACGCGAGCGACTACTTCGGTAAATTGTATGACTTCGCCGAGAGGATGGTCGAGGCGGGCGCCGCCTACGTCGACAGCCAGACGCTCGAGCAGATCCGCGCGGGCCGCGGCGACTTCCACCAGCCCGGCGCCGAGAGCCCCTACCGCAGCCGCAGCGTGGCCGAGAACCTCGACCTCTTCCGCCGCATGCGCGCAGGCGAGTTCCCCGACGGCGCCCACGTGCTGCGCGCCAAGGGCGACATGGCCGGCGCCGACGTCAAGCTGCGCGACCCGCTGATGTACCGGATCCGCCACGCGCACCACCACCGCACCGGCGACCAGTGGTGCATCTACCCGATGTACGACTGGGCCCACGGGCAGTCGGACTTCGTCGAGGGGATCACCCACTCGATCTGCACGCTCGAGTTCATCAACCACCGGCCGCTCTACAACGCCTTCCTCGATCTGGTCGGCGCGCCCGCCGACGCGCGGCCCGTGCAGATCGAGTTCGCCAAGCTGCAGTTCACCTTCACGGTGCTCAGCAAGCGGCGGATGAAGGAGCTGGTGCAGGGCAAGCACGTCAGCGGTTGGGACGACCCGCGCATGCCCACGCTGGCCGGACTGCGGCGGCGCGGGTTCACCCCGGCAGCGCTGCGCAACCTCTGCGACAGGGTGGGCGTCTCGACGCGCGACAGCGTGGTGGACGTCTCGCTGCTCGAGCACGCGCTGCGCGAGGATCTCAACAAGACCTCGCCCCGGGTGATGGCGGTGGTGCGGCCGTTAAGGATTGTTATCGAAAATCTCGCCGAGGGCGAGGTCGTCGAGCTCGACGCGCCGTACGACCCCGAGCAGCCCGAGGGCAAGCGGCGTAAAGTGACGCTGACGCGCGAGCTGTACATCGAGCAGGAGGACTTCGCCGAGGTGCCGCCGAAGAAGTGGCAGCGGCTCTCGCCGGGCCTGGAGGTGCGGCTGCGGCACGCCTGCCTCATCACGTGCAGAGAGGTCGTCAAGGACGCAGCGGGCACGGTCACCGAGCTGCGCTGCACCTGGGACCCCGCCTCGAAGGGCGGCGCCGCGCCCGACGGCCGCAAGGTGAAGGGTACGCTCCACTGGGTCTCGGCGACGCAGGGCCTGCCCGTGGAGGTGCGGCTCTACGACCGGCTCTTCACCGTGGAGAACCCGCTCGCCGACAAGGAGATCGACTACACGACGTACCTCAACCCGAGGTCGCTCGAGGTCGTCCGCGGCGTGGCCGAGCCGTCGCTGGCCACCGCGGGCGCGGGCGAGCGGTTCCAGTTCGAGCGGGTGGGCTACTTCTGCGTGGACCCGGATTCGAAGCCTGGGGCGCTGGTGGTCAACCGGACCATCACGCTGAAGGACGCGTGGGCGGCGGCGGCGAAGCCTGGGCAGGCGAAGTGAGCTACCAGCGCAGCGCTAGATCGTAGCCGGCGAAGGCCCGGTCAGCGCTGACCAGCGTCAGCCCCTCGACGAACGCGCCCGCGTCCTGGCCCCAGCGCCGCGCCTGCGCGGGCTGCGTGACCCTCTGCAGCCGCACCACGGGGGAGCCGTCGCGGGCGATGGTGACCTCGTCGCCGGACTCGACCCGTCGAAGGACCTCCGAGAAGTGCGTCTTGGCTTGATAGACGTTGATCTCGATGCGCCGGCCGCGGGGGAGCGACTTCCGGCGCGCCGAGGCAGACTGGTGTGGTCAACCCGCCCGCCTAGAGGTTCTCGAACTCGCCCTTGGCCTTGTTCTTCCGCACGTCGTTCCAGGGGAATGAGCGGCCGTTCATCGAGACGTAGACACCCGCGGGCAGCACCTGCGCGAACGCCAGCGCGCTGCCCAGGTTGAAGAGGCCGTCCGACGAGCCGAACTTCCACGGCACCATCGCGCCGGTCAGCACGACGGTCTTGCCGGGCACGCGGGCGGCCAGCACCTTGGCGGTCTCGACCATGGTGTCGGTGCCGTGGGTGACGACGATCCGGCTCTCCGTGGCGGCGAGGCACGCCTGCGCGATCTGCTCGCGGTGCGCCTCGGTCATCTGCAGGCTGTCGATCATCATCAGCGTGGAGACCTCGACCGGGACGCGGGCGCGGCCGAGCGCGAGCATCTCGGGCAGGTGCGTGTCCTTGAAGAAGAGCTCGCCGGTGAGCTCGTTGTACTCCTTGTCGAAGGTGCCACCGGTGACGAGGAAGCGGACGGTCATGGTGGGCCGATTCTAGCAGGGCGCGACCCAGGTCCGGAGACGGTGTGGCGCCGATCACCTTCCCGTCAAACGAGAGGAGCATGCCCTTGACGGTATCCGCCAGCGCCGCTTCCTCGCTGGCGCCTGTGCCGGAGATACACCGCTGCCCCCCCGCCGCCCGGCCTACCCCCGCAGCGCCTGCAGCACCATCCCCGGGAACTTGAGCCAGCTCGGGCCCGACTCCATCTGAATCAGCCGCTCGCCGATCTGGTCGGCCCGCTTGTTGTCGTAGAACCACGCCGGCCGCGGGAACGCCTTGAGCGGCCCGCGCAGCACCATCTTCTCGATTCCCCCGAGCATGAAGGTGTTGTGGACCCAGCCGAGCCCGCTCTGGATGTCCTCCAGCGTGGCCGACGGGTGGCCACCCCAGCCCGGGGTGACGAGGCCGTAGACCACGCCCGGCCAGTGGTTGATCGCCACCGCGCCATAGCGCAGGTCGAGGATGGCGCGGTCGAGCGCGGCCGCCGCTGCGGGCTCTCTCTCCACCGACGGGTGGATGATGAGGGTCGCGTTGAGCGTGCCCCAGAGCGTGTCGTTGCAGAACTTCGTCGCCGCCGCGAGGAACGCCGCGGGCTCGGAAGCGTCGAGGGCGACCTCGCTCACCAGCGCGCAGAACGGCTCGGTGGTGAAGGCGCGCTCATTGGGGTCGAGCGCGTCGAGGTCGCGCACCAGGGTCCAGGGGAGCGTGCCCGCGGGCGCGTCGCCGAACTTCAGCACGCGCGCGCGGCCCGCGGTGAGCATGTCATAGCGCTCCTGCGCGCCCGGGTAGTACGCCCGGCGCGGCTTCGCCCGGGCGAGGTGCGCGCCGAGCAGCTCGAGGAACCGCTCCCGCTGCGGCCACCCCTTCGAGAGCACCAGCATCTTGGCCGCGTTGCAGTTGAACGAGGCGTTGTTGGTAATGGCCGTGGCGACCGAGGCCGCCTGGAAGTCGAGCTCGGATTCGGTAAACGAACCGGGCACGATGACGAGCGGGCTGACGTTGCCCAGCTCGGACGAGATGCTCTTCTTCAGCACCGGGTCCTTGGCGAGCTTGCGCCGCTCGCGCTCCGGGCCGGGCGGTCCCCAGACGATCAGGTCGTGCGTCTTGTCCGAGCCCGTGATGTGGATGTCGTCCACGTCCGGGTGCTCGACGAGGTGCTTGCCGGCCTCGCCGCCGCCGTAGACGATGCGCAGGAAGCTGCGGTCGATCAGCGGGGAGAGCGCCTTCTCGAGGAACGGCCCGACCCACTCGTTGACCGGGTTCATCTTCAGGACGCAGACGCGGCCCTCGGTGAACATCTTGTAGAAGACGTCCATCGGCGGGATCGACGAGACGTTGCCCGCGCCGAGCACCACGCAGACCGACGGCTGCGGATCCTTCTTGGAGTAATATGAGGCCTGCAGCTCGCGCGCCCGGGCGGCGTCGATGCCGGGCTGGAGCAGCGCATCGACCGTGAAGCCCGCGAACGACTGCGCGTCGATCGCGCTCGAGGGGAAGACCCGCACGGAGGTCCGGCCGTCGGGACGCACCGTCACCGACTTGCCCAGCGGCGGCTTGCCGTGCGCGGCGATCGCCTCGAGCGACTCGGCGAGCAGGCGCGCGTTGCGCAGCGTGGGGCCGACGCCGCCCAGCCACTCCTCGGCCGCCTCGACCGAGTCGGCGTCGAGGCCCTTGGCCCTGCAGCCTGCCCGGACCCACTCCTTGGAGACGGCGACGATCCCCGGGATGAGCGCGCGGACCAGCTTCGCCTTCTCGGCGACGGGCAGGAGGGCGAACTCCGCCGCGTGGGCGCGCACGTCGGCGACGGCGCGGTCGAGCGCTTCGTGGGTGCTGGTGCTCTTGCTGACTGCGGTGGCGCTGGGCGCGGCGAGGGCGGCGGCGGGCGGGCTCATGTCGGGCTCCTTCGGGAGCCGCGGAGCATACTTCGACCGCTGCGCGCCGGGGCCTTCTTCAGTGCTTCGCGGGCGGCTCGACCTTCGGCTCTTGGGAGCGCGCCCGCCCCTGCGCCGCGGGCTCACCCAGCGACGAGCGCAGCCGGGACAGCCGCTCCACGGCAGAGGAGAGCGCGGCGCGCGTGTCCTCGCGCAGCCCGGCAGCGGCCTGCTCGAGTTCGGCGAGGTGCGGCTCGAGCTTCTTCCACTCCTCCTTCGCGTCCAGGTTGGCGAGGTGCAGCCTGACCCGGATGTCGTCGCGCAGCGTGCGCACCAGCTCGAGCGTCTTCTGGAGTTCCTGCCTCCACTCCGGTGCTGGCGTCGCCTGGCCCATGGTGTCTCCTGCTCGCTGTGTGGAGATCGATAACCGGGTCGCGGCGCGGCTGGTGCGACGTGAGGTCGCGGCGCCGGGGCCAGCGGGCTTGGACCCCGGACGCGGCCTGGGTCCGGGCCCCCAAGGTGCAACGGCTGGGCCCCGCAGGCGACCCTCGACCTTTCCGTCTTCGCGGGCAGGAGCAAGGTCCGCATCGCTAACACTCTTCTCTTCGGTCGCTTCGGCGACTCTGGAGGGAAGGACTGGCGCCCTGGCCTGCGCCCGCGCGGACGCACCAACCCGCGCGCTTTCGGCAG
>JAYWAO010000566.1:0-8370 GCA_043782365.1 Deltaproteobacteria bacterium | reverse complement strand
AAAGATGTGACCAATCATGAGGTCAAAGTCCGCCAAGTTGAAGGTGCCCCGCCTCGCGCGCTGCCCCCTCCAGCCCCTACTGCAGGGATCTGCACCCGTGGCCCTCCTTGGGTGTTGAATTCCAGATCGTCTTCTTTGCCGCGGCGCGGACCTGCGCTAGGGTTTGAGGCTCCGTGGCTCCTCGCCTCCTCGTCATCGCCGACCCGAAGATGCTGCCCGCGCTCTCCAGCGGACTGCGCGATGGCGGCCGCTTTGAGGTCGTGCCCCAGCCGATCGCCGACCTCGGCGCCGCCCAGACCCACGCCGCCCAGGCCGACGCCGTCGCGCTCTTCTACGGCACCGTCGAACGCCCGCTGGTGGCGGCCCTGCAGCAGCTGGCCCCCGCCGTGCGCGAGCGGGGCGCGAGGGTAGTCGCCGTGCTGCAGAAGGAGCAGGCTGCCCTGCGGGACGACTGCTTCCGCGCGGGCGCCAGCGACGTGCTGTTCATGCCGCTCCCGAAGGACCAGTTCGTCACCCGCCTCGCCGACCTCGTCGGGCTGGCGTGGAGCGGGGAGGGCGGGCAGGCCGCGCTGCAGGCCACCGTCTCGACGCGCACGGTGGTGCACCCGCTCGACGCCGCCGCGGCGGTGGACGCCGGGCTGCTCGCGCCGGTGGGGCCGGAGCTGAAGGCCGGCGAGACGGTGCGCCTCTCCTGGACGGGCGCGGGCGCGATGTTCACCTCCTGGGGCCTGGTGGTGCGCTCCGATGCGCAGGGGGCCCGGGTGCGGGTGGCTGGCCTGACACCTTCCGAGGAGACGCGCTTCAAGGAGTGGCTCCTGGGCGTGAAGGTGCAGGCGGTGGCGCCGGCGCCCTCGTGGGCTACCGCGGCGACCATCTCTGAGTCGAAGATCTACCCGCCCACCATCGCGGAGACAAAGGTGGTGCCGCCGCCCGCGCCCCTGGCGGCTGCCACCATCGTGGAGACGCCGGTGGTGCCCTCACCTGAAGCCTCGCCGGAGGCCACCGAAGCCATCGCTACCGGGCCCGGCGCCGACCAGGCGGTCACCCACCCCTCGGCGCTGGTGACCCCGACCACGCTACCCACTTTGCCGTCGCTCCCCGCCGCCTCGGGCAACAGCAATCCGGGCCGCCTCCCCACCGCCGGGCCGCCGCCGGGCTTCGCCGCGCGGCCGCCCGTCCGCCCGCAGAGTCCGCGCCAGGGCAGCCGCCCGGGCACGCAGCCGGGCGTTCTCGCGCCCAAGCTCCCCTCCGACCCGAGCCTCCATGCGCTCACCCTTCCATCGAGCGCGACGCCCCTCCCGGTGAAGCTCCCGTCGATACCTTCGGTGCCGGCTCCGGTCCTCACCCCGGCGGCGCCGGGCCCAGCGGCAGCGACGACCGCTGCTCCCTGCGCGTCGAACGGCGCCACGCCGGCACCTGCCGCCGCGCCCGCAGCCGCCGGTGGGCTCGCAGGTCTCTTCGACGACGCGGGCGCTGGTAGCGGTCCTGCGGTGCCGGGTGCGCCAGCCCCGGCCGAGGCTCCCGGACCGGTCGGCATCTCGTGGCCCACAGCCTTCGACCCGGCGATCTACCAGGGGTGGCTCTCGGTGATGCTCCGCGAGCGCAACCTCCCGGCCGAGGCAGGCCCAGAGCTGACGACCGCCTTCCTCAAGGTGTGCGGCGGCCTCTCCTCGGTCGAGCGCGAGGGCCTCGACAAGGCAGGCCCCGACTCGCCGTTCCACGAAGCGTTGGTGGTACGCGCCGCGCTCGCCTTCGCCGGCGCAGCAGGCGCCAGGCTCGCCAGCGCGCAGCCGCCGCCGATGGTCGAGCAGGAGCAGGTCGGCGCGCTCACCCAGTTCGCCGACAACGCGGGCAAGCGCCTGCAGGCAGAGGCCGACCGGGCCATCGGCAAGGGCGAGGTCGAAATCTTACAGATGGTCACGGCTGCGAGCGGCCCGCTCTCACGCGAGCAGCTCGCCTTCAAGGAAGTGGTCGACCGCCTGCGCGGGCTCGGCGCCGCTCCCCGCCTGGGCGCAGGCGCGCTCGACCCCGAGATGCTGGCGCCGGGGCAGGCCCCTCGCGCGCAGAGCCGCACCGTCCAGCAGGCCGAGCAGGCGAAGCGGGCCGAGCTGAAGGACTTCGAGAACTTCCGCAACGACCCCACCCAGAAGAGCCGCAAGAAGACGCTGCTGGTGCTCGCCGGCGTGCTGGTGGTGCTCGCGGCCAACGTGGCCTTCTTCTCGGCGGGAGGCCTCAGCGAGGCTCCCAACAGCTTGGTCGAGATCGCCGGGACGGGCGTGCTGCAGATCCAGGTGAGCGAGACCAACGCGCTGGTGAAGGTGACCAAGACCTGGTTCAACAGCCCGCGCCGCCGCGAGAACGTGAAGAAGCTCTGCGAGGCCCTCGAGCAGCGCAAGACCCAGCGCGCGGTGCTGACACTCGAGACTGGCGGCACCATCGGCTACATCGAAGTGCCGGGCTGCAATGCGATCGGGCTGGGTCCGCCGCCCAAGCCGGTAGACCCGAACGCGCCGCCGAAGTAGCGCGCGCGCCGGTGCTCGCGCGGCCTCTGGCGCACCGCCTCAGAAGCCGTTGGGGATCTCGGTCGGCGGCGCGATGTACGAGCCCGTGAGCACCTCGGTGTACTGGTAGTTCCCGGTGACGTTGCCCGAGGCGCCGCCGTTGGTGACGAACGGCGAGCCGAGCCCGGGCATGTCGCCCACCACGGTGATGCTCATCGTCCCCGGCAGCGCGCCGCTGGGGTCGGAGATGACCGTGT
This sequence comes from Deltaproteobacteria bacterium, assembly GCA_043782365.1. Lineage (GTDB taxonomy): Bacteria > Myxococcota > Myxococcia > Myxococcales > 40CM-4-68-19 > CAIWCD01. The sequence goes on along the minus strand of JAYWAO010000566.1, from coordinate 5,612 downwards.
ACAGGTAGCGGAGCTTGAGGCCGCCGTCGAAGGCAAAGGGGATCTGGTTCCAGCCCGTCCGGCTGGTCACCCACGAGGCCGGCTGGCCCGTGACCGCCGCGGCGGGGTCGGGGTTCCAGGCGCTGTTGCAGGGCAGCGACGCGCAGCCCGAGCTGGGCACCACGAAGGTGTTGTTGTTCTCGTACTGGTTGATGAAGAAGACGTGCAGCTTCTCGAGCACCACCTGCAGCTCCGCCCGGCGCGCCCGCGCGGTGGCCCGCTGGAAGTAGGGGATGGCGAACGTCGCCAGGATGCCGATCACGGTCACCACGATCATCAGCTCGATCAGCGTGAAGCCGCGCGCGGTGTGGGCGCGGCGCGGCGCGGAGCACGAGCGTGGGCTTGCGAGATCGGGACTCGACATCGTCGGAGCGGCGGTCATGCATTTGATTGTGGCCGGATTTCTGAAAGACGCAAGTCGAAGTGCGCACGCTTACACGCTGGAAACCGCACTCTTCACCGCTTCTTCGCAGGCTCGTCATCGGGGGCGCCCCTGGGCTCGCGGGCCTCGCCGAGCCCTCCCTGGCCCACCCCGCGGCCGCGGGCCTTGCTCTGCACGTCGGCCGGCACCACTGCATCGGGACCGAACTTCTCCGCGATGGCGTCGAGCGACTTGTTGAGGCGGCTGCGCTTCTGCTCCTGCGCGTCGAAGAGCCGCAGCTGCGAGCCCGCGGGCCCGAGGTCGCTCGCCGAGACGCCCGTGAGCCGGATCGGCCGGCCCGCCGCCAGCTTGGGCAGCAGCGCAGCCGCCGCGTGGTAGAGCGCGGTCCCGTCGTCGCTGCGCGGGTCGAGCGGGGTCTGCCGGGTCACGCTCTGGAAGTCGGAGTATTTCACTTTCAGCGACACCGTCCCCGCGGTGAGCCCGGACCTGCGCAAGCGGGCCGCCACCCGCAGCGCCTGCTCGTGGATGAGCGGGAGCAGGTCCTCGTGCAGGGCCAGGTCGTCCTCGAAGGTCTCCTCGGCGCCGATGCTCTTCGCCTGCCGGTCGGGCTCGACGCCGCGGTCGTCGAGCCCGCGGGCGAGGTCCTGCATCCACGGCCCGCTGGAGCCGAGCGCGCGCTCGAGGCCCTGGCGGTCGGCCCGGGCGACGTCGCCGATGGTGCGCAGCCGCAGCCTCTCCAGCACCTCCGCGGTGCGCGGGCCCACGCCCCACAGGCGCGTCACGGGCAGCGGCGCGAGGAACCCGGCCACCTGCCCCTCGGGCACCTCGACGAACCCGTTGGGCTTGCGCAGATCGCTGGCGATCTTCGCGGCGAACTTCACCTCGGCGAGGCCCACCGAGCAGCCCAGCTTCAGCTCCTCGCGCACGCGGCGCTGGATCGCCTCGCCCTGGCCACGCGCCGGACCGAAGAGCGTCTGCGAGCGCGAGACGTCGAGGAACGCCTCATCCAAGGACAGCCCCTCCACCTCGGGCGTGAACGCTCCGAAGATGCCGAACACCTGCTCGCTCACTGCCGCGTAGCGCTGGAAGTCCGGCGGGACCACCACCAGCGCCTTGCAGAGCGCGTGGGCGCGGGCCATCGGCATGGCCGAGCGGATGCCGAAGGTGCGCGCCTGATAGGACGCCGCGCAGACCACGCCGCGGCGCGAGGCTCCGCCGACCACCAGCGGCCGGCCGCGCAGGCTGGGATCGTCCCGCTGCTCGACCGACGCGTAGAAGGCGTCCATGTCCACGTGGAGGATCGCGCGCCGCATGCGCAACCAGTGTAAGACCAATTCATGGGTCTGCATGCGCTGGCGAACCGGGCGAGGCGCTGGCTCCACGGGATGGCGCTGGAAGTCTGGCACGACCCCGCCTACCGCCTGCCGCTGCCCGGCCTCGAGTTCGCCACCGGCTTCGAGCCGCGGCGCGCGGACTTCGTCGCCTGGTACCTCCTGCAGAGCCACGCGGTCCCCGAGAAGGCCTTCCGCAAGCCCCGCCGCGCCACCTACGCAGAGCTGGCGCGGGTCCACACTCCCGAGTTCCTCGACTCGATCGCGCGGCCGCAGGAGCTGGCGCGGGTCTTCTCGGTGGACCCGGGGCTGCTCCCGGTCGATGAGCTGCTGCACGCGATCCGGCTCTCGGTGGGCGGCACCATCGAGGCGAGCCGCGCGGTGCTGCGGGAGGGCGGCGCGCGGCTCGGGCGGCGCGCGCTCAACCTGCTGGGCGGCTTCCACCACGCGGGCCGGGCGCGCGCCGGCGGCTTCTGCGCGGTCAACGACGTGGCGGTGGCGATCGCCTCGCTGCGCGCGGACGGCTTCGCCGGGCAGATCTGCATCCTCGACCTCGACGCCCACCCTCCCGACGGCACCGCCGAGTGCCTGGAGCACGACGAGAAGGTCTGGATCGGCTCGATCAGCGGCGCCGACTGGGGCCCGTTCCCGCGCGCGGTGGACGAGACGGTGCTCGAATGGGCCGAGGACACGCGCTATCTGGAGGTGCTGCGCGGCCTCCTCGCGCGCATGCCCGACGGCGCCAGGCTCTGCTACGTGCTCGCCGGCGGCGACGTGCTCAAGGGCGACGCCCTCGGACGGCTCGCGCTGACGCTCGACGGCGTGCGCCGCAGGGATCTGCTGGTGAGCGATGCGCTCCTGGAGATCCCCTCGGTGTGGCTCCCCGCGGGCGGCTACGGGCCCACCGCGTGGCAGGCGCTCGCGGGCACGGGGCTGGTGCTCTCGCTCGGCTCGCGCACGCGGATCCCCAAGACCTACGACCCGCTCGGCGCGCGCTACGCCGAGGTGGCGCTGACGCTGGAGCGCGAGCAGCTCGGGCAGAGCAACGACCTCTCGATGGACGACGTCGCGCTCGACCTCGGCCTGCGCCCCGAGAAGAACAAGCTGGTGCTCGGCTTCTACTCGGCCCAGGGGCTCGAGCACGCCTTCAGCCGCTACGGCATCCTCCGCGAGCTCGAGCGGCTCGGGTACGGGCAGTTCCGGGTGGAGATCGGCTCGCTCTCGCCCGGCGACCGGATGCGGCTCTACGGCCGCGACGCGAGCGGCGCCGAGCACACGCTGATCGAGACGATGGTGGAGAAGCGCGAGGTGGGCGGCGTCCCGGTGCTCTATGTGCACTGGCTCACGCTGCGCCACCCGGCGGCCCACTTCAGCGACCTGCGGCCCAGGCTCCCCGGCCAGGAAGTGCCCGGGCTGGGCATGGCCCGCGAGGCCACCGAGCTGCTCCAGCGGATGGCCCACCGGCTCGACCTCAAGGGCGTGGCGTACCGCCCGTCGAGCTACCACACCGCCTATGCAGGCCGCGGGCAGCTCTGGTTCGTCGAGCCCGAGAGGCAGGGCCGCTTCGAGGCGCTGGTGCGGGACCTCGCGCACCTCTCCCTGCTCGACGCCACCAAGGCGGTGGCTGAGGGAAGAGTATTACTCAACGGCGCGAAGTACCAGTGGGAGGCCGACGAGATGGTGCGCTGGATCGAGGCGCCGCAGCTCGACCGCGAGGCGGTGGCGAGGGAGCGGGAGCGGGCGCACTTCACGGTGGTGCCGTAGCGGAAGCGCGCGACCATGGGGAAGCCCATGACCGGGGAGGGCTGGCGGCGTCGTGGGGAGGGCGAGCACATCGCGCGCGACAACTACGACTGCGAATGAGGAACCTGGGTTCCTCATTCGCAGTCGTCGTTTGCGTGCGTTCGGGCATGACTACGCGTCGGCGATGAACTCCCCAGGTTGCGGCGCTCCGGCCTCGAGGTCGACGATGCGCCGGCGCAGATCGTCGCCGAGGTCGTGCTTCTCGCCGGTGGCGTAGCTGACCATCACCAGGATCGCCTCGCCCTCGGCGACGATGGCGCGCTCGTGCTTCTTGCTGCGGATGCGCATGCCCATGGTGATCGACGTGCGGCCCAGCTTGAGCACGGTGGTGGCCGCGCGGATCGCGTCGGGATAGGTCAGCGCCAGCTTGTAGTCGAGCCGCGTGCTGGCGAGGATCGGCCCGATCCCCTCGTCGCGGCGCGCCCAGAGGCCGCCCGCCTCGAAGTAGGCGATCCGGGCCGACTCGCACCAGCGCAGGTAGATGAGGTTGTTGACGTGCCCGAGCGCGTCCATGTCGCCCCACTGCACGGGCATCTCGATGGTCACGGGCCAGCGGCCGAGCTGCAGGTCGAGTGGGGTGCCCATCGCTAGACGAGATCGATGCGGATGATGGCGTGGTACGGCACCACGGTGAGCCGGTCGTTCTCCAGCTTGAGCACCACCGTGTAGCCCGCCGGGTGGTGGTCCATCTGCAGAATCCGCCCCGTGAGCGCGACGCCGCCAGTGGTGTGGATGGTGACGCGGCGGTGCTCCTCGGCGAACGCCTTCAAGTTGAGCGCGTGCGAGCCCGTCGCCTCGATGCCGAAGGCGACCGCCTCACGGTAGAGCTCGTTGGTGTTGCGCAGGCGGCTCGCCACGATCGAGCGGTTCAGCTTGCCGTCGTCGTTTGCCATGAAGTCCTCGCCGAAGCTGCCGTTGAACTTTGGTCATCGAATCAGCATCAAATCGCTGCCGGGCCGGGCCTACTTCTCCCCGCCGCCGGGCTCGCCCGAGCTCCAGGGCCCGCGGAACCCCGAGCGCGTCAAGAGCGCCCCGAACTCCTTCTTCACCGGCGAGCGGTCGTACGCCTCCGAGGCCTCGACCGTCCCGTTCTTCACCAGCTCGATCATCGCGTCCGAGATGGTCTGCATCCCCAGCCCGCGGCCGGTCTGCATCGCCGAGGAGATCTGGAACGTCTCCCCCTCGGGCACCTCTGCACGTTACAGCGGAACCACCGCGGGTGCGCAAATCGCGCGTGACCGGGTCCGAGGGGCCGGACCCCGCGGCCGACCCTGCTACTCTGCTCCTCCCGTGCTCGACCTGCCCGCCCATCTGGACAAGCTCGCCCGCCTGCTCGCTCTCGAACGCCTCGCCGAGGAGGAGCGGTTCGAAGAGGCCCGCGCCACCCTCTCGCTCGCCGAGCGTGACGCCCGCGGCACCGCGCTGGCGCAGCTGGAGGCGATCGACGAGTCGGCGCTCTCGGGCCGCGCGCTCATCACCTATGCGCGGCCCGGCGGTGGAGAGTTGGGCGGGGCGCGGATGGGCGCTGGGAGCCCCGTGCGGCTGCTGCCCAGGCGCGAGCTGCCCGCGGGCGAAGAGCTGCCGCGCGGCGTGGTGGCGCGGCGCACGCGCACCAGGCTGTCGGTGGCGTTCGACCGCGAGCCGCCCGACTGGGCCACCGAAGGGCGCGTCGCGCTGGAGCTGCTCCCCAACGCGCAGACGCACGAGCGCATGCTGGGCGCGCTCCGCCGGCTCAGGGACACGCCGGAAGGGAGTCGGTGGCACTCCGTGCTCTCCGGCGGCCCGCCGCGCTTCGAGGCGCCGCCGCGCGAGGGGACCGCGGAGGCCGAGGAGCAGGCGGCGCAGGACGCGGCGGTCGCGCACCTCAACCCCGAGCAGCGCGAGGCCGTTCGCCGCTCGCTGCGCGCCAAGGACCTGCTCCTGCTCCACGGCCCGCCGGGCACGGGCAAGACCACCGTGCTGGTCGAGATGGTGAAGCGCGCGGTGGCCCGCGGCGAGCTGGTGCTGGGGACGGCGCCCTCGAACCTCGCGGTGGACAACCTGGTGGAGCGGCTCGC
>JAYWAO010000565.1:0-8391 GCA_043782365.1 Deltaproteobacteria bacterium | reverse complement strand
CGCTGCCGACCCCCTGGGACCTTCTGGGATCCTCTGCACACGAAGGCCCCTCGGCCTGGCACGGAAGATCGCGAAGAGCCGCATTTGCCGGGGCTCCTGCCCGCGATACCCCAACAGGCTTCAGCCCGACTCGCGGGATCTGCACCCGGGTCCGAGTTTCTCCATTTGCAACGCGCCGCTTCCGTGCAAATGGTAGCCGGCCGCGGGGGCGGAGGGAGGATCGCATGGCCAAAGCCGACGATCGCTTCACGCTCTACGACCTGCGGGTCGAGGTCGAGGCGTCCGAGCGCCCGATGGTCTGCAACCACCAGGTCGGCGACTGGTTCGAGCTCTCCGGCGAGAACCTCCACTTCGGCCAGACCTTCCCGCTCTACCCTCTGGCCGCGCTGCTCCCGCTCCTGCCCGCCAAGCAGCGCCTCACCGCCCCAGCCGACTGGATGACCACCGACGCGGTGCTCGCCTGCCCCGACCCGAACTGCGGCGGGCGCTTTCGCGTCACCCGCCTGCGCACGCGCGAGTTCCGCCACGGGGACGTGACGGTGCCGCAAGGCGAAGCGCCGGGCGCGCCAGGGGACAAGCCTTGAGCGCGTCACCAAATGGAGCACCGATGGAGCGGTTCGAGCTCGCGCCTGGATACTCGATCAGCCGGCTGCTCAAGGGCGGCTGGCAGCTCGCGGGCGGGCACGGGCCCATCGACCGCGCGCAGGCGGTAGCCGACATGTTCGCCTTCGCCGAGGCCGGCCTCGACACCTTCGACTGCGCCGACATCTACACGGGCGTCGAGGAGCTGATCGGCGCCTTCCTCCTCGAGTGGCGCTCTGTCCACCCGACGCGCGACGGCGAGGTGCACGTGCACACCAAGTACGTGCCCGACCTGGGCCAGCTGGGTAGCCTCACCCGTCTGGACACCGCGCGGGTGATCGACCGGTCGCTCGCGCGGCTGGGCGTCGAGCGGCTCGACCTGGTGCAGTTCCACTGGTGGGACTTCGCGCGGCCGGGCTGGCTCGAGGCGGCGCGGTGGCTCACGCAGCTGCAGGCCGAGGGGAAGATCCGCCACGTCGCGGTGACCAACTGCGACGCGCAGCACCTCCAGGCGATGCTCGACGCGGGCGTGCCGGTGGTCTCCAATCAAGTGCAATACTCGGTGCTCGACCAGCGGCCCGCGGGCGCGCTCGCGGCCCTCTGCGCGGCGCGGGGCGTGAAGCTGCTCTGCTACGGAGCGCTGGCCGGCGGGTTCCTCTCGCCGCGCTGGCTGGGGGCCGCCGAGCCGTTCGAACCACTGGAGAACCGCTCGCTCACCAAGTACAAGCTGATCATCGAGGAGCACGGCCTCCCGCCCGGGCCGGGCCGCAGCGCGCCCGTGGCCGACGAGCCCGAGAGGACGCCGGGCGCGGGCTGGGCGTTCCACCAGCGGGCGCTAGCGGTCCTGGGCGGGCTCGGCCGCAAGCACGGCGTGCCGCTCGGCGCGGTCTCGCTCCGCTTGACGCTCGACCAGCCGCAGGTGGCCGGGGCGATCGTGGGCGCGCGGCACCGCGGGCATCTGGAAGAGACTCTCGCGGCGCTGCGGGTGCGGTTCGACGCGGAGGACCGCGCGGCGTTCGCGGGCCTGCTCGCGGAGGGCAGCGGGCCGCGCGGAGAAGTGTATGCGCTCGAGCGCGTGCAGGGCGGGCGCCACGCGCGGATCATGAAGACCAACCTCGGCGCCTAGTTTCTAGCGTGCTCGTTCTCGCCAGCGGCGCTCGACGTGACCAGCGCCAATGCCTGCAACGCCACGGCGGCTCCGGCTACTCCTCGACCAGCCGCTCCATCGCCCAGCCATAGGCCCGCTGGTACGCCTCCGCGGCCGGACCCCAGCCGAACTCCTTGCCCATCGCGCGCAGCTGCATGTTGCGGAACTCCGCTGGGTGGTTCCGATAGGTGTCGACCGCCCACGCCACCGTGCCCACCAGCGCGTCCTCCGACAAGAGCTGCATCTTGAAGCCCGTGCCGGTGCCCTTGGAGGCGTCGTAGTTGTCGACGGTGTCGTCGAGCCCGCCCGTCGCGCGCACCACGGGCAGCGTGCCGTAGCGCTGGCTGTAGAGCTGGTTGAGGCCGCAGGGCTCGAAGCGCGAGGGCATCAGGAACAGGTCGGCCCCCGCCTCGATCCGGTGGGCCATCCGCTCGGAGAAGCCGATCCAGGCGCGGAAGTTCCCGTTGCCAGAGCTGCTGCGCGTGGCGAGATAGCCCTCGGCGCCCGGGCCACCCGAGCCGAGCACCACCACCTGCGTGCCGAGCGCGAGCAGGCGGTCGAGCGCGGCGAGGATGACGTCGGTGCCCTTCTGCTCGGTGAGGCGCGAGATGACGCCGAGCAGCGGGACGTCGGGGCGCTCGTCGAGGCCCAGCTCCCGCTGCAGCTCGCGCTTGCAGACGGCCTTGCCCGAGAGGTCCTGGGCGGTGAAGCGGGCGGGCAGGTGCGGGTCGCTCGCCGGGTCCCAGACGACGTCGTCGATGCCGTTGAGGATACCCACCAGATCGGCGCCGCGGAAGCGCGTCACGTGGTCGAGCCCCGCGCCGCCCTGCGGGGTGCGGATCTCGCGCGCATAGGTGGGCGAGACTGCGGTGATCAGGTTCGCGTGATAGAGGCCGCCCTTGAGGGGATTGATCGAGCCGTACTCCTCGAGCGAGTCGGACCGCAGCTCCGAGGCGGGCAGGCCCGTGCTGCCGAGCTGCGCGCCGGCGAACTTCGTCTGGTGGGCGAGGTTGTGGATGGTGAGCACCGAGGCGGTGCGCGCGAGCGGCCCCTTGCGCTCGAAGTCGTTCAGATAGAGCGGCGCGAGCGCGGTGGGCCAGTCGTGCACGTGCAGGATGTCCGGGGCCCAGCCGAGCATCTTGCACAGCTGCAGGGCGCCGCGGGAGAGGAAGGCGAAGCGGCGCAGGTTGTCGGCCGCGTGGCCAGCCGGCGGGTCATACAGATACCCGCGGCCGTAGAAGCCGTGGTGGTCGAGGAAGTAGACGGGCACCTCGGTGCCAGCGAGCTTGCCCTGGTAGACCGAGCACCACTCCTCCTGGCCGCCGAGGGGCACGCCGAGCGCGCCCGGGAGCTTCGTGAGGCCCTTGGTAGAGATGACGTCGAAGCGCGGCAGCACCACGCGCGCGTCCATCCCGCGGGCCTTCAGCGCTGCCGGAAGCGCGGCCACCACGTCGCCGAGCCCCCCGGTCTTGACGAGGCCAGCGCACTCAGACGCAGCGAAGAGGACGGAGCGGGCGATTGCCATGGAAAATGATGCTTGCACGAAGCGGGCGGGAAATCTCGGCCGGCGCATGACTCGCAGCCCCCGAACAAGGTCATGCTGCCCGCGTCCGCGCTCCCTGCGGAGGGCGCGTGGCGCCCCTACGAGCAGCGCGTGGCTGCACGGCCGCAAGAAGGCCGGCGGCTGGATGCTCGACGCCGTCTGCGCCAACGCTTCGGCGGAGGCAGCGGCAGGCGCCACCTACGGCAGCAGCACCGTCGCGCCCGTGGTGCCCCGACCCTGCAGCGCCTCGTGCGCCCGGCCCGCGTCGCGCAGCGCGAAGCGCGCGCCCACCGCGGCCTGCACCTGGCCCTGCGCCATCGCGGCGAAGAGCGAGGCGGCGCCTTCCTGGAGCTCGCGGGAGGTCGCGTAGTAGTGGCGGATCGACGGCCGCGTCGCGAAGAGCGACCCGCCGTTGGCGAGCACCTTGGTGTCGATCACCGGCACCTTCCCCGAGGATTGCCCGAAGGTGACGATCAGCCCTCGCGGCGCGAGGCAGGCGATGGCCGCGTCGAGCAGCGGGCCGCCCACCGACTCGTAGACGACGCGGACGCCCTTGCCGCCCGTGAGGTCCTTGACGCGCGCGGCAAGCACCTTGGTGCCCGCCTCATCGCTGAGCAGCACGTGGTCGCAGCCCGCCGCCCTGGCCGCGGCGACCTTGGCCTCAGAGCCCACCGTGCCGATCACCGTCGCGCCCAGCGCCTTGGCCCAGCGCACGGCGAGCTGTCCAACCCCCCCGGCGGCCGCGGTGAAGAGCACCGTCTGCCCCGCCTCCACCTGGTGGACGCGCTTGAGCAGCATGTCGGCGGTGAGGCCCTTGAGCAGCGCGGCGGCGGCGTCGATGTCGGTTACCGAATCCGGTAACTCGACCAGCCGCTCGGCGGCGATCAGCCGCTCCTCGGCGTAGGCGCCGAGCACGCCCGCGTAGGCCACCCGCGCGCCCACGCCCAGCGCCACGCCCGGGCCCGCCTCCAGCACCACGCCCGCCGCCTCCTGGCCGAGCACCGCGGGCAGCGGCACCGGGTAGAGGCCGGTGCGGTTGTAGACGTCGATGAAGTTCACCCCGACCGCGGAGTGCCGCAGCCGCACCTCGCCGGGGCCGGGCGCGCCCGGGGTGCGCTCCTCCCACCTGAGCACTTCGGGTCCGCCGGCTTGGTGCATGACGACTGCGTGGCTCATGGTTCGTCTCCTGAGAAGCTGCGGTCGCGCTGCGCCTGCGGCACCACCCGCTGGCCCTCGAGCCGCAGGCCGTGTTCGTCGAGCACGTGGCTGAGCGCCTGCTTCGGCGGCGGCACGTTGTCGGTGCCGTCGACCCAGAGCAGCTCGATGGTCTTGTCGGTGCTCGCCGACGCGAGCGTGCGGCCGTCGGGCGACCAGGCGAGGTCGAGCACCGCCGCCTCGTGACGCGTCACCGAGTAGATCAGCTGGCCCGTGAGGGGGTCGAAGATCCGCACGGACTGATCGATGCACGAGGTCCCGAGCAGCTTGCCGTCCGGCGAGAAGACCACCCCCTGGATGCGGCCGTGGTGGCCGCCGATGTCCTGCGTCACCGACCAGTCGGCGGTGCGGTAGATGACCAGGCGCCGGTCGGCGCCGCCGCTCGCGAGCAGCTTGCCGTCGGGCGAGAAGGCGACGCCGCGCCCCGCCTCGCTGTGGGCCTCCAGCCTCGCGACGCGCGCGAGCGTCCTGGCGTCGAAGACCATCACGAGGCCATCGCTGCCCGAGGTGGCGATGAGCTTCGAATCGGCGGAGACCGCGACGGCCTCCACCACCGGGTGTCCGCTCGGCGTCTGCCCGAGCACCTTCCCGGTCGCGGGGTCCACCACCCGCAGCATCCCCTTGCGGTGGCCGCTGTAGAGCCGGCCGCCCCGCGGGTCATAGGCGAGCGCGGAGGTCCCCTCGCTCATCCCGGCCAGCAGCCGCTGGCGCTCGCCGGTGGCGAGGTCCCAGAGCTCGAACGAGTCGCCCTCGCCCCCCGAGGCGAGCTGCCGCCCGTCGGGAGAGATCGCCACCACGCGGGACTTCTGCTTCTTGGCAGCGGTCTTCCAGACGCGCAGCGCCTTGCCGGTGTCGCGATCCCAGGTGCGGATGGTGCCGTCGAGGCCGGTCGAGGCGAGCAGGCCGCCGCCCGGCGCGAAGGCGACCGAGCGCACGCCGTCGGTGTGTCCGCCGAGCGCGCGCATCCGCCGCCGCGCGGGCATCTGCCACACGCGCACGACCTGGTCCTGGAAGGCCGCCGCGAGGCGCGCGCCGTCGGCCGACCAGGCGAGCCCATTGGAGGCCAGCTCGTCGGCGTCGAGCCGCGCGACCGCCCGGCCCGAGGCGACGTCCCACAGCACCAAAAGGCCATCGCGGCTGGTCGAGGCGAGCAGGGTGCCGTCGGGCGAGAACCCCAAGCCCGAGATGGCGCGCTGGTGGGCCTCGAGCCGCTTCGGGCCGTTGACCGCGTCGGCGCCCTTCTTCCCTCCGCTCGCCGCGACCTCGCTCGGGTCGACCGATTCGTCGAGCTCCTCGGCACCCGGGTCGCCGCGCTGGTGGACCGCGGCGCTCGCCTTGTCGATCAGGTCCATCCGGTAGAGCAGCACGACGTTGTCCTGCCCGCCGCTCGCCATCCACCGCCCGTCGGCCGAAGTGGCGATCACCCGCACCCGCGCGCTGTGGCTCCGGTTGCGCCACCGCTCCTCGCCGGCGAGGTCGCGCAGCACCACCGCGCCGTCGAGGCCGCCGCTGAAGACGCGCTTGCCGTCGGCGGTGAAGGCGAGCCCGAGGATCCGGTCGCTCCCCTTCCCCATGTTGGCGATCCGCGCGCGGGTCTTGAGGTCCCAGATCGAGACGCCGTCCTCGAGGGAAGCGCTGGCGAGCAGCGCGCCGTCGGGAGAGAAGGTCGCCGAGGAGACGCCCAGCACCGGCAGGCCCTCGGAGCCCTCATCATAGCCCGAGCGGTCGGCGTGGTCCTTGTCGGGCCTGGGCTGCAGCGCGGGGTCGGCGGAGCCCGCGAGATCGACCACCGGCGCGAGCGAGAGATCCCACAGCCGCAGCCGGCCGTCGGAGCCGCCGGTGGCGATCAGGGGCGCGACCGGCGAGAGGGCGAGCGCGGGCGTGAGCGTCTTGTGCGCGTCGACGCGGCTGAGCAGCTTGCCCGAGGCGGCGTCCCAGACCGTCAGCGTGCCCTCGGAGTCGGTGGTGATGACCTTGCTGCCGTCGCGCGCGAAGACCACACCCTGCGCGGGCTTCAGGTGCGGGCCGAGGCGCAGCACGGGCCTCGGGGCGAGCTGCTCGGCCATCGCCTCGCCGAAGCGGGCCTCGGGCCGCTCCTCCTGCGCGCGGGCCGCCGCGTACCAGGCGGCCGCCTGCGCCCAGCGCTGCTCCACCTCCGCCGAGGCGGCGTGGATCGCCAGCGTCTCGGAGAGCGCCGACACCGCCTGCTGGTGGTCGCGCCGCACCATCACGGTGGAGACGACCAGGGTGACCAGCGCGAAGAGCGCAAGGCCCGACGCGAGCGGGCTGCGCCGCACCAGCTTCGAGAGCAGCTCCCACGGCGTGTACGAGTAGGCGGAGACGCGGCCGCCCAGCGTGAACGCCTCGATCTCGGCCGCCAGCGCCTGCGCGCTCGGATAGCGGGCCTCGCGCTCCTTGGCGATGGCCCGCTCGGCCACCGCGGCCAGCTCCGCGGGGGCGTCAGGCGCCAGCTCCTTCACCCTGGGCGCGAGGCCCTTGCGGGCGCGGGCGATCACCTCGCCCACCTTGCCGCCGGCGAACGGCGCGCGGCCGCAGAGCACCTCGTAGAGCATGGCGCCGAGGGCCCAGACGTCGCTGCGCTCGTCCACTTCGGACAAGCGGCCCGCCGCCTGCTCGGGGCTCATGTAGAGCGGGGTGCCGAGCACCTCGCCGTCGCGCGTCTCGGAGGAGGCGCCGTCGCCGGAGCGCTCGCGCGAGTCACCGAAGGCAAAGAGCTGCGGCGTCTTTCCCAGCTTGCCCGACTGGCTCGATTGCCCCGGCTGCCCCGACTGCGACGACTGCGACGGCTGCGACGACGACGACGACGACGGCGGCGCGGCCGGCCGGCCATGCTGGCCCGGATCGCCAGCGCCGCGCCCGTCGGCCTTCCCGCGCACCTTGGCGAGGCCCCAGTCGAGCACCACCGTCTCGCCGAACTCACCCACCATCACGTTCTCGGGCTTGAGATCGCGGTGGATGACGCCGCGGCCGTGCGCATAGGCGATGGCCTGGCAGATATCGATGTAATGGGGGAGTAATCGCAGCCGCTCTGCGGCGGTCTTGCACTCCTTGAGCGCGTCGCGCAGCGTGCGGCCGCGGACCAGCTTCTGCACGTAGTACACCGAGCCGTCGGCGCGGCGGCCGAGGTCGTGCACGGGGGCGATGCCCGGGTGCTCGAGCTGGCCCGTGATGCGGGCCTCGCGCAGGAAGCGCTGCTCGGTGACGGGCAGGTTGACGCCGGCGGTGAGCAGGCGCGGGACGTCGAGGGACTTGAGGGCCACCTCGCGGCCGACGGTGGAGTCGAAGGCGAGCCAGATGATGCCCTGGCCGCCCGCGCCGAACTGCCGCCGCACCTGGTAGCGGCCGGGCTGCTCGGTGTAGACGGGCGCGCCCGAGAGCTCGCCGTCGATGGCCGGGCTGCCGCGACTGGAGCCCCGGCCGCTGTCGCTCACGCTCGCTGGCGAGGCCGAGGGTGTCAGCGCCTGGCCGTCACCGGCGAGCGTCGCGCCGCCGTCGTGGTCGCCTTCGTGGCTGGAGCGGCTGAGCGGCGAGCCGTCGGTGATCTCGTTGTCGAAGGAGTCCGCGAACGAAGCCGCTGCCGCGCTCCCGGGGGAGGCGAGCGTGGCCTCGCCGTCGTCGCTGGCGCTGCCAGCAGGCAGGGCGGGGCGGCTCGCGGGAGAGGCGAGGGTGGCGTCGCCATCGTCCCCGGCCGCGCCAGGAGCCGGCGCGCGCGCCACCGTGGCGACGGCGTCCTCCGCGCCGGTCTCCGCTGGGTCTGGCCTCTCCGGCTGCATGGGGCGGTCGGCTCCTGGGGACGATTGCGTACCATCCCAGAATTGTCGGCTCCTGGGCAGCCAATCGATGGAGCGGGCGAAGGGCTGCTCGGGCGACGCGCGCACCGCGC
>JAYWAO010000564.1:0-3034 GCA_043782365.1 Deltaproteobacteria bacterium | reverse complement strand
CCAAGGAGATCGGCGTCCGCCGCGCGCTCGGCGCCCGCAAGACCACCATCCTCTTCCAGTTCCTCTGCGAGGCGATCGCGGTCAGCCTGGTCGGCGGCGTCATCGGCACCGCCATCGGCATCGGGGCGGCGCAGATCTTCGCCATCCTCACGCCGATGCCGGCCCACGCCAGCGCCTCGACCGTGCTGCTCGGGGTTGGCTTCTCCGCCTTCACCGGCCTGCTCTTCGGCATCTGGCCCGCCTGGAGCGCGGCCGCGCTGCACCCGATCGAGGCGCTCCGGTATGAGTGAGGCGCTGGAGAATTCCGCGCCGATCGCACCGGTGGCGGCAAAGCGCGAGTCGAGCACTCGCCCGCGGGCTGCCCCGCCGGGGTTCCTCACCTACTCGCGGCGCTTCCTCGACGACCTGGGGCTCGCCACCACCGCCATGCTCGGCCACCCCCTGCGGGCGGCGCTGACGCTGCTCGGCATCGTCATCGGCGTCTGGACGGTGGTGATCATGATGGCGCTGGTCACCGGCCTGCAGAAGTCGATCGACGAGGGCGCGGGCAGCCTCGGCGCAAATGTATTTCAATTACAGAAGTGGCCGGCGGTGAACTTCGGCCCGCTCAGCCCGGAGATCTGGAAGCGGCGCAACATCACGCTCCCGCTGATCGGCCGCCTGCGCGAGGCGCTCCCGCAGGCGCGGCTGGTGGGCGGCGAGACCTGGGCGGGCGGCAAGGAGATCAACACCGCCGACAACTCGATGCAGGGCTGCAACGTGGCCGGCGGCACCGCCGAGTTCTTCGCCAGCAACGCGCTCTCCCTGCAGCGGGGCCGGCTCTTCAGCGAGGGCGAGGCGATGAGCGCCTCCCGGGTGGTGGTCCTCGGCGCCGGCGTGGTGGACGCGCTCTTCGAGGGCAGGGAGCCGATCGGCGCCACCGTCCGGCTCGGGCGCCTGCGGCTCGAGGTGGTCGGCATCCTCGAGCGGCAGGGCGGCAGCCCGTTCGGCGGCAACCCCGACAACCTCGCGGCGCTGCCGATCGGCCTCTTCCTCGAGCTCTACGGCACGGGCCGCTCGCTCACCCTCTCGGTGATGGCCGAGGAGAGCGGCTCGATGCAGCAGCTGCAGGACCAGGCGGTGGCCGCGCTCCGCATCATCCGCGGGCTGCGCAACGACCAGGACAACGACTTCGAGGTGTTCAGCAACGAATCGATCCGCGCGACGTTCGACGAGCTGGCCGACAAGGTGAAGATCCTGATGGCCGCGGTCTGCGCGCTCTCGCTCCTGGTGGGCGGCATCGGCGTGATGAACATCATGCTGGTGGCGGCCGCCGAGCGCACCCGCGAGATCGGCCTGCGCAAGGCGCTCGGGGCGCGGCGGGCGCGCATCCTCACCCAGTTCGTCATCGAGGCGACGCTGCTGGCGACCTTCGGCGGCGTGCTTGGTGTGTTACTCGGCTACGCGGTCTCGTTCGTGGTGCGGTTCGGGTTCAAGATCCCCACCGCGGTCCCGCTCTGGTCGGTGGCGCTCGGGCTCGGGGTCTCCTCGGCGATCGGCCTGGTCTTCGGCATCTACCCGGCGGTGCGGGCGAGCAAGCTCGACCCGGCGGTGGCGCTGCGGGACGAGTAGCGCCAGGTTCTTCGGCAGCGACTTGACGCCCCGCCCCGCCTCCGTCAGCCTCTCCTCCTCGCAACCACCTTGAGGGGATCCCCATGAAGCTCGAAGTGAACGGCTCCGTTCGCGAGGTGGACGCAGACGGCGAGATGCCGCTGCTCTGGGTCCTGCGCGATCTCCTCGGCCTCACCGGCGTGAAGTTCGGCTGCGGGATGGCCCAGTGCGGGGCCTGCACCGTGCACCTCGACGGTCGCGCCATCCGCTCCTGCGTCACCCCCGTCTCGGCGGTGGGCGAGCGCAAGATCACCACCATCGAGGGCCTGTCGTTGGATGGCGCGCACCCGGTCCAGAAGGCGTGGACCGAGGTCGACGTGGTCCAGTGCGGCTACTGCCAGTCGGGCCAGATCATGGCCTGCGCCGCGCTGCTGGCGCAGAGGCCCGACCCGTCAGACGCCGACATCGACCTCGCGATGTCCGGCAACCTCTGCCGCTGCGGCACCTACCAGCGGGTCCGCGAAGCGGTGCACCTCGCCGCCTCGCTCCACCAGACCGCCAGCAATGGGGGTGGCAAGTGACGAACCCCAAGAGTGCCCCCAAGAGTGCAAAGAGCGCTCACAGCCGCCGCGACTTCCTCCGCGGCACGGCCACCGCCTCGGCGGGCCTCGTCGTCGCCTTCTACCTGCCGCCCAAGGCCCGCGCCGCGCCGCCGCCCGCAGCCAAGCCCGCCCTCCCCACGCCCAACGCCTACCTGCGCGTCGGGCCCGACGACCTCGTCTACGTCACGCTCTCCAAGGTGGAGATGGGCCAGGGCGCCTGGACCGCGCTCGCCATGCTGGTGGCCGACGAACTCGACGCCGACTGGAGCAAGGTGAAGGTCCAGCACAGCCCGCCGGGCGCGGCGTACGTCCACACCGCGTTTGGCATCCAGATCACCGGCGGCTCGAGCAGCACCTGGTCCGAGTTCATGCGCTACCGGCAGGTGGGCGCGATGGCCCGCGACATGCTGGTGCGCGCGGCCGCGGCCCGCTGGAAGACCGACGCCAGGAAGCTGCACACCGACAACGGCTTCGTCATCAAGCCCGGGAAGAAGGAGGAGAAGCTCTCCTACGGCGCGCTCGCGCTCGACGCCGAGAAGCTCACGCCCCCCAAGGATGTGAAGCTCAAGGACCCCAAAGACTGGAAGCTGATCGGCAAGCGGATCAAGCGGCTCGACTCGCCGGAGAAGACCACCGGCCGGGCGCAGTTCGGCCTCGACGTCCAGTTCCCGGGGCTGCGGACCGCGCTGGTGGCGCGCTCGCCGGTGTTCGGCGGGAAGGTGAAGTCGTTCGACGACGCGGCCGCGCGCGCCATCAAGGGCGTCGAGAACGTGGTGCAGGTCCCGTCGGGGGTGGCGGTGATCGCGCAGCACTTCTGGGCTGCGAAGCTGGGGCGAGACGCG
>JAYWAO010000563.1:0-3034 GCA_043782365.1 Deltaproteobacteria bacterium | reverse complement strand
CGCTGCTGGCGCTCCACGAGCCCGTGGCCGTGCAGCACCACCCGCAGCCCGTCGTACGCCGCCACGCCGCAGAGCGCGCACTTCGACGGGCGCGCCTCCTCTACGCCCGGTGGCCAGAACTTGACGTCCTCGCGAAAACGAACGACTCCACTGCTACCTCGGTAGTCCTCTTGCAGGGTGCTTCCGGGGCCGCGCAGAGGAGGTGCCTGCCTCCTCTGCGCAAAGTTTCTCGCTCCGGCTGCGTGTACCGGACCAAGCCGATCACTGATTCCGGCGCAAGCCGATCACCGATTCCGTTCCAAGCCGATCACCGATTCCGGAGCATGGCGATCGCTGAACGCCCGTTCGGGTAAGGGACCGAAGCAGGTCCCCCCGGAGCGTTGACGTCGCCGGGTAGTCCGCCGCCTCTGCCGCCTCCCCGAAACGGAGGTGGTGATGGCGGCACTGAGGCTACCCATGCGGAAGCTGCGAGAAGTCATCAGGCTGAAGCTGCAGGGCAAGCAGTCGGGCCGCGCCATCGCGAAGAGCTGCGGGCTGTCCCCGAGCACGGTGAGCGAGTACCTCGGGCGCGTGGCGGTGGCGGGGCTCACCTGGCCGCTGCCAGCCGCGCTCGACGACGCGGCGCTGGAGCACCTGCTCTTCCCCGACGAGGGCCACCCGGTCTCGGACCGGCCAGAGCCCGACTGGATCTGGGTCCACCAGGAGCTGCAGCGGCGGCACGTGACAAAGCTGCTGCTCTGGCAGGAGTACCGGGAGGCGCAGCCGGCCGGCTATCAGTACAGCCAGTTCTGCGAGCGGTATCTCAAGTGGGCGCGGCCGCTGTCGGCGACGATGCGGCAGGCGCACCGCGCGGGCGAGAAGGTCTTCCTCGACTTCAGCGGCGCCGGGCTCGACGTAGCGGACGCGCTGACCGGTGAGTGCCGCAAGGCGGTGCTCTTCGTCGCCGTGCTCGGCGCGTCGAACCTGACCTACGTCGAGCCGGTGCTGCACCAAGACCTGCCGACCTGGGTCGGCTGCCACGTCCGGGCCTTCGATTTCTTCGGCGGCACTACGCCGGTCTGGGTACCCGACAACCTCCGCGCCGCCGTCACCCGCGCCGACAAGTACGAGCCCGAGCTCAATCCGACCTACGCCGAGCTGGCGCGCCACTACGAGGCGGCGGTGATCCCGGCGCGGCCTTACAAGCCGCGCGACAAGGCCAAGGTCGAGGGAGCGGTGCTCATCGCAGAGCGGTGGATCCTCGCCGTGCTCCGGCACCGGACCTTCTACTCGATGGAAGAGCTGCGGACCGCGGTGGCCGGGCTCTTGACGCGCCTCAACGACAAGCAGATGCGCAGGCTCAAGAAGTCGCGCCGGCAGCTCTTCGAGGAGATCGAGCGCGCGGCGCTCAAGCCGCTCCCGGCGCGGCCCTACGAGCTGGCGATCTGGGCCAAGCCGACGGTGGCACCCGACTACCACGTCGCCTTCGACGACCACTTCTACAGCGTCTCGTACCTGCTGCTCGGCGAGCGGCTCGAGCTGCGCGCGACCGAGACCACGATCGAGATCCTCCACCACAACCTGGTCGTGGCGAGCCACGTCCGCAGCTACTTCAAGGGCGGCTACTCGACGCGGGTGGAGCACATGCCGCGCGGGCACCGCGAGCACGCCGAGTGGACGCCGCAGCGGATCATCGCCTGGGCGAAGAAGGTCGGGCCGAACACGGGCGGGCTGGTCGAGGCGATCATGGCCGCGAAGAAGCACCCCGAGCATGGCTTCAAGCGGTGCCTGGGGATCTTGCGGCTGCGCAAGCAGTACGCGGACGAACGCATCGAGCGGGCATGCGGGCGGGCGCTGCGCTTCGGGATGCTGACCTACAAACAGGTGAAGGCGATCCTGCAGAACAACCTCGACCGCGAGGTCGTGCCGGAGCCGGAGACCCAGGCCCAGCTCGACCTTCCGCTCCGCCAGAACATCCGCGGCGGCGACTACTACCACTGACCTTCGAGACCGCGCCCAGTCGGCCTCGCGGCGCAGCGGCGTCGGGCGCTCCAGCCCGCGCCCACCAAACAGAGGCCAGAGGAGAAACCGATGCTCGTGGAACAGACGATGGAGAAGCTCGTGTCGATGAAGCTCGGCGGGATGGCGGAGGCGCTGCGCCGCTGGCTGGACTCGCCCAAGGAGAAGGAACTCGCGCCTGCCGACCTGGTGGGCCTGCTCGCCGATGCGGAGTGGGGGCTACGCGAGGAGAAGAAGCTCACCGCTCGGCTCCGCACTGCGCGCTTCCGGCAGGATGCCTGCGTCGAAGACATCGACTACCAGCACCCGCGCGGGCTCGCGAAAGCGGTCATGCTCGACCTCGCCGCCTGCCGGTGGGTGACCGCGCACCAGAACGTGATCTTCACCGGCGAGACGGGCGTCGGGAAGAGCTACCTCGCGTGCGCGCTCGGACAGAAGGCGTGCCGCGAGGGCTACGCGGTCGTGTATCGGCGCGCCTCGCGGCTGCTCGACGAGGTGGCGCAGGCCCGCGCTGACGGCACCCACTTCCACCTGCTGCGGCGCCTCGCGAAGGCGGAGGTCCTCGTCATCGACGACTTCGGGCTGGAGGTGCTCACAGCGGCCCAGCGCAAGGACCTGCTCGAGGTGCTCGAGGACCGCTACGGGACCAGCTCCACCGTCATCACCAGCCAGCTCGAGCCGAAGGAGTGGCACTCGGTGATCGGGGACGAGACCATCGCCGACGCGATCTGCGACCGGCTCGTCCACAACGCGCACCGGGTGAAACTCTCCGGTGAGTCCATCAGGAAGGCAAAAGGCGACTTGACCAAGACCACGAAGACGGCGAAGTAAACTTACCCGGCGATGTCACGCTCCAGGGTGATCGGCATGGTCCGGAACAGGTGATCGGCATCGTCCGGAATCAGTGATCGACATGGCCGGAACACGCACCCGGCACTGCCTGCTTGTCGATCGCCAGCTCGAAGGGGATGCCCAGGAGCCCGCGCACCGAGGAGAAGTGGGTGTCGAGGTAGGTCTTGTCGATGTCCCAGACGAA
>JAYWAO010000562.1:0-3039 GCA_043782365.1 Deltaproteobacteria bacterium | reverse complement strand
TCCTCTCCGACTCCGCCTACTTCGAGCTGCGCCGTCTCAAGGAAGCGCGCGACAAAGGCGAGGAGAGCCACTTCTGGCGCGACCTCAAGGCCCAGATCACCCAGTCGGGCGAGCGCGGCCAGCTCGACCTGCTCAAGAAGGTGACCGACCGCTACGCCGAGGAGATCTGCGGGCAGTTCGACGAGCGCGTCTACGACGCCGTCACCCGCGCCGGCGAGCCCGCGCTGGGCCTCCTGCTCAACGCGGTCAGCCCCAAGAAGATCCTCACGCCGCTGCTCAGCCCGCTCTTCGGAGGCGGTAGCCCGCACCTGCCCACCCTGCCTGGCTTCAGCGACAACATCATCCTCCAGGGCGAGATCGACCAACTCAAGAAGCTGCGCGAGCGCGGGACCATCCTCCTGGTGCCCACCCACGTCAGCCACATGGACTCGATCACGGTGGGCTACGCGCTCTGGAAGCTCGGGCTGCCGCCGTTCCTCTACGGCGCGGGGCTCAACCTCTTCTCCAACCCGATGCTCGGCTTCTTCATGCGCAACCTCGGCGCCTACACCGTCGACCGGCGCAAGCAGGACCCGCTCTACAAGCGCGTGCTCAAGGAGTACGCGACGCTCACCCTGGAGAATGGCTACGACAACATCTTCTTCCCGGGCGGCACCCGCTCGCGCTCCGGCGCGCTGGAGCGCAAGCTCAAGCTGGGCCTGCTCGGGACGGGCCTGCCCGCCTACGTGCACAACCTGCGCGCGAAGAAGGCCAAGGAGCGGATGTACATCGTGCCGGCCACGCTCAGCTTCCAGCTGGTGCTGGAGGCCGAGACGCTGATCGACGACTTCCTCAAGGAGGTCGGCAAGTCGCGCTACATCATCACCGACGACGAGTTCTCGCGGCCGCGCCGGGTCTACGAGTTCATGAGCCAGCTCTTCTCGCTCGACGCGAAGATCTACTTCACGCTCGGCCGCGCGCTCGACCCCTTCGGCAACACGGTGGACGACGAGGGCGAGTCCCTCGACCCGCGCGGCCGCCACGTCGATCCGCGCGACTTCGTCTGCGTCAACGGCGAGCCCGCCTTCGACGACCAGCGCGACGCCGAGTACACCCGCGAGGTGGGCGAGCGGCTGGTGGAGGCCTACTCGCGCGACGCGGTGGCGCAGGCGACCCACCTCACCGCCCACGCGACGCTGACGCTGCTGCGCAAGGCGAACGCGCCGGTCGATCTGGTCCGCCTCCTGCGCGGCGGCGGCAAGGTGGACGACCTGCCCCTGCGCGACCTCTACGGCGAGGTGCGGCGGCTGCTCGAGGAGCTGCGCGGGCTGCACCACCGCGGCGGCGTGCGGCTCGGCCCGGTGGTGGTGGACGGCAGCGCCGAGGAGGTGGTCGCCGAGGGGCTGCGCTACTTCGCCATCTATCACGCCGCTCCGGCGGTGAAGCGCAAGGGGGACCGGGTCACCTCCGAGGAGCGGGCGCTGCTCTTCTATTATTCGAATCGCCTCGAAGGATATGGGCTCGATAGGGGTAATGGGCTCAAGGCCCCCCTCTCCCCCGACCACCGGCAGCTGGGGAGGGGCGCATGAACGCCACCGTCCTCGGCGCCGGGAAGCTCGGCGCGGCCATCTCGCTGTTGCTCGCGCGGACCGGCCACGACGTCACCCTCTGGGCGCGCGATCCCGAGCGCGCGCGGGCGCTGGCCGGGCGCGCGCCAGAGCGCCTGCACGCCGTCGAGAAGCTCGGCGACGCCTGCAAGGCCGCCGACGTGCTCTACTTCACCGTGCCCGCGCAGGCGCTGCGCGAGGTGGTGCGCGCGGCCGGAGAGGTGGCGCAGGGCCACCAGATCGTCCTCCACGCCTGCCGCGGAGTCGAAGCCGGGTTCACGCTTGCGAGCGAGGTCATCCGCGCCGAGAGCTGCTGGCAGAAGATCGGCGTCTTCGGCGGCCCGCTCTACGTCGACGACGCGGAGCGCGGCCGGCCGCTCGTCTGCGTGCTCGCCTCCCGCTTCGACGAGGTGCAGCGGGTGACACGGCAGCTCACCGCCGGCACCCGCGTGCGCATCCACTCCAGCCGCGACCTGACCGGCGTCGAGGTGGCGGGCGCCGTCTCCAACGTCGCGCAGGTGGCGGCCGGGATGGCGCTCGGGCTCGGCCTCGGCGACACCGACCAGGGCCTCTTGCTCATCCGCGGCCTCACCGAGGCCACCCGCCTGGGCATCGCGCTGGGGGCGGACCGCGCGACCTTCCAGGGGCTCGCGGGCGTGGGCGATCTGATCCCGCGGCCCGTCTCGTCGATGCACCGGCACCGCAAGCTGGGCGCGGAGCTGGGCGCGGGGGGCGACGCCGCGAAGCTCGCTGCCGCCTCGCCCGACCTGGAGGCGCTGCGCACCGTGCGCGAGGCGCGGCTGCTCGGCGGGCGGCTCGGCCTCTCGCTGCCGCTGGTGGAGGCGGTGGACGACGTGCTCTTCGGTGGCGGCAAGGCCGGCCCGCTCCTCGACCGCCTGCTGGGGATGGACCTCGAGCTCGACGGGTCGGCCTAGCCGATGGCCGGACGGCGCCCCGAGGCCAGCTTCCTCGACCGCAGCGACGACCGCACGCTGCCGGCGGACTTCGCGGGCGACGTCTACGTCTGGGACATCGACAAGACCTACCTCGACACCCACTTCTCCTCGGTGCTCGGGCTCCTGGGCATCCCCTTCGAGCTGGCGATCGACAAGCAGGCGGTGCCCGGCGCCGCGGCTCTCCTGCGCGGCCTGCGCCACGGGCCCGGCGTGGAGAGCGCGCTCGCGCCCATCTACTTCATCTCCGGAAGCCCGCTGCAGATGCGCCGCACCATCGAGCGGAAGATGACGCTCGACGGCGTGCAGTTCGACGGCCTCACCTTCAAGGACCAGCTGGGCCTCCTGCTCGCGGGCCGGCCGCGGGGGATCAGCGAGCAGGTCGGCTACAAGCTCAAGGCGCTCCTCCTCCTGCGGCTGGGCCACCCGGCGGGCGCGCGCTACACGCTCTTCGGCGACGACGTCGAGCAGGACCAGGACAGCTTCCTGCTCTTCGGCGA
>JAYWAO010000561.1:0-8422 GCA_043782365.1 Deltaproteobacteria bacterium | reverse complement strand
GTTGGGGTCGCGGGCGGCGGGCGCGGCAGCGGGGGCTTCGGCGGCGGCGTTGGCGGCAGCGGCGGCCTGGGCGGCGGTCTTCGGCTGCGGCGCTGCCTCGACGCGGGGCGCGGCCTGGGCGGCGCTCTCGGGCTGCGGGGCTGCCTCGACGGAAGGGGCAGCTCTGGGGGCGGGCTGCGGGGCAGCGACGCTCTCCGGGGCCTCGGCGAGCGGAGCGGCAGCGCTCGCCGCGCCGGCTGCGCAGAGGGCGGCGGCCAGCGAAAGGCCCGTGATCCCGGCGAGAGGGAGCGCGCGGCGCAGCAGGGAGGCGGTCGGGAGGAGGCTCGTCATGGTGCACCAGACGTGGCAGGCGGTGGGTTGATTCATGGCCGAAACACTGTGGGAAAACCAGCGCGGCCCATCGTCGGGTGGGGCCGGGTGGGCCCTTGATCGGAGAGGGGCCTGCCGGCAGCTGGAAGAGCCCACGGCGCGGCGCACCGCCCCGGCGCCCATGGCATCGGCTCCACCGGCGCTGGTCAACCCACCAGCGCCAGCAACGTGCGGCGCCCGTCCCAACGAGCCCGCGCGCGAGGAGCTCCCCTTGGCTGAACAGTTCGTGCCCCTGCCCGCCGGAGAACCCGCTGCCGCGACGACCGGCTCCCACCCATCGCCCGTTGACCCCCGCGGCGCCCGCGCGCAGCCACCCGAAGACCCGGTGCCCCTCACCCGAAGCGCGCCCAAGCAGGTGGCGGGCGGCCTCCCGGCCATCCTCTCGGCGACCAGGTTCGCGCTCGGCAGCGCGGGCTTCGTCAAGGGCACGCGGCTGCTGCTGCAGTTGAACCAGACGAACGGCTTCGACTGCCCGGGCTGCGCGTGGCCCGATCCCGACGGCCACCGCTCGGTCGCCGAGTTCTGCGAGAACGGCGCGAAGGCCGTCGCGGAGGAGGGCACCACCAAGCGCATCGGGCCGGACTTCTTCGCGCGCCACTCGGTGGCCGAGCTCTCGCTGCGCAGCGACTATTGGCTGGGCCAGCAGGGCCGCCTCACCGGGCCGATGGTGCTGCGCCCCGGCGCCACGCACTACCAGCCGATCACCTGGGAGGACGCCTTCGCGCTGCTCGGCCGGGAGCTGCGCGCGCTCTCCTCGCCGGACGAGGCGGTCTTCTACACCTCGGGCCGCACCAGCAACGAGGCCGCCTTCCTCTACCAACTGTTTGCGCGCGAGCTCGGCACCAACAACCTGCCCGACTGCTCGAACATGTGCCACGAGTCGAGCGGGGCCGCGCTCGGCCGCACGCTCGGCATCGGCAAGGGCACGGTCACGCTCGAGGACTTCGACCGCGCCGAGGTGATCCTCGTCCTCGGCCAGAACCCGGGCACCAACCACCCGCGCATGCTCACCGCGCTGCAGTCGGCACGGCGCCGGGGCGCGCGCATCGTCGCCATCAACCCGCTGCGCGAAGCGGGGCTGCTCAAGTTCCAGCACCCGCAGGAGCCGTGGACGTTCCTCGGGGGCACCGAGCTGGCCACCCACTTCTACCAGGTGAAGATCAACGGCGACGGTGCGCTCCTCCAGGGCGTGGGCAAGCTGCTCCTGGAGCGCGAGGCGAAGGCGCCCGGCAGCGCCATCGACGCCGCCTTCGTGGCCGCGCGGACCGAGGGGTTCGCGGAGTGGAAGCGCGGGCTCGACGCCGTCACGCTCGAGGAGTGCGAGGCCCAGAGCGGCATCGGCAGGGCGCAGCTCGACGAGCTCGCAGGGCTGCTCGCGGGCAGCACCCGGATCATCGCTTGCTGGGCGATGGGGCTCACGCAGCACAAGAACTCGGTCGCCACCATCGAGGAGGTGGTGAATGTATTACTCGCGCGCGGCGCCATCGGCAAGCCCGGCGCCGGCGTCTGCCCCGTGCGCGGCCACAGCAACGTGCAGGGCGATCGCACCATGGGGATCTACGAGAAGCCGCAGCCCGCCTTCCTCGACGCGCTCGACCGGGCCTGCGGCATCAAGGCGCCGCGCGCCTACGGCAAGGACGTGGTCGAGTCGATCCGCGGGCTCCACGACGGGACGCAGAAGGTCTTCCTCGCGATGGGTGGCAACTTCCTCTCGGCCACCCCCGACACCGAGTACACCGCGGCCGCGCTGCGCCGGGCCCGGCTCACCGCCCACGTCTCGACCAAGCTCAACCGCTCCCACCTCGTCTGCGGCGAGGCTGCGCTGATCCTGCCCTGCCTGGGGCGCACCGAGCGCGACGTGCAGGCGGGCCGCGAGCAGTTCGTCACCACCGAGAACTCGATGGGCGTGGTGCAGAGGTCGCGCGGAACGTTTGAGCCCGCGGGTCCGGACCTGCTCTCCGAGCCGCAGATCGTCGCGCGGCTGGCGCAGGCCACTCTGGGCGACCAGAGCCCCACCCGCTGGCAGTGGCTGGCCGACGACTACCCGCGGATCCGCGCGCTGATCGAACAGGTGGTCCCCGGGTTCGAGCGCTACGAGGAGCGGGTGCGCGCGCCGGGCGGGTTCTACCTCCCCAACGGCCCGCGGGCTGGCGTCTTCGAGACCGGCTCCGGCAAGGCCCGCTTCACCGCCTCGCGCTTCGAGGCGCAGCGTCTCGAGCCCGGGCAGCTCTTGATGATGACCGTGCGCTCGCACGACCAGTACAACACGACGATCTACGGGCTCGAGGACCGCTACCGCGGGCTCTCCGGTGACCGCCGCGTGGTGCTGCTCAACCCCGAGGACCTGCGCGAGCGCGGCCTCGCGCCGGGGCAGGTGGTCGACCTCTTCAGCCACTTCCGCGGCGAGGTGAGGGTGGCGCGCCGCTTCGTCACCGTCCCGTATGACCTGCCGCGCGGCGGCGCCTGCACGTACTACCCGGAGACCAACGTGCTGGTCCCGATCGACAGCACCGCCGACAAGAGCGGTACGCCCACCTCGAAGTCGGTGGTGATCTCCATCCGGCCCGCGCCCGGCGCTCCTGCGGCGGACCCGTCCCTCGCAGCGGGCCATTGACGCAGGAAGGCGGTCGATTTCTACCCAATTGTTGAATCGACCAAATCGCTCACCTCATCCTCTAGCCCGAACCTCACGGAGCGTGCCATGGGCGAACTGACCAACGACATTCCGGCCGGCCTCGGGCTGCCCCTTCTCGACCGGGAGCGGACCATCGCGCGGCCGGGCCACAGCCGCTGGCTGGTGCCGCCGGCAGCCCTCGCCATCCACCTCTGCATCGGGCAGGCGTACGGCTTCTCGGTCTTCAACCTGCCCCTTACCCGCCTGCTCGGCGTGACGCAGTCCGCGCCGGGCGACTGGAAGCTCTCGCAGGTCGCCGTCATCTTCAGCGTCGCCATCGTCTTCCTCGGGCTCTCGGCGGCGGTGTTTGGCAAGTGGCTCGAGCGCGTCGGTCCGCGCAAGGCCATGTTCGCGGCGGCGCTCTGCTTCGGCAGCGGCTTCATCGTCGCGGCGCTCGGGGTGAAGCTGCACCTGTTGCCCTTGATCGTGCTCGGCTACGGCGTGCTCGGCGGCATCGGGCTGGGCCTCGGCTACATCTCGCCGGTGAGCACGCTCATCAAGTGGTTCCCCGACCGCCCCGGGATGGCCACGGGCATGGCGATCATGGGCTTCGGCGGCGGCGCGATGGTCGGCTCTCCGCTCGCGGTCGCGCTGATGGCAAAGTTCGCCACTCCTGCCGGCACCGGCGTCTTCGAGGCGTTCCTGGTGATGGGCGTCGTCTACTTCTGCTTCATGCTCTTCGGCGCCGCCACCGTGCGCCTGCCCGCGCCCGGCTGGAAGCCCGAGGGCTGGGTCCCGAGCCCCGCGCCGCGCAAGCTCGTCACCTCCGAGAACGTCACCGCCGACGAGGCGATCAAGACGCCGCAGTTCTGGCTCTTGTGGGCGGTGCTGCTGCTCAACGTCAGCGCTGGCATCGGCGTGCTGCAGATGGCCTCGCCGATGATCCAGGAGACCTTCCCCGGAGTGATCGGCCCCGCGCCCGCCGCCGGCTTCGTCGGGCTGCTCTCGCTCTTCAACATGAGCGGCCGCTTCTTCTGGTCATCGCTCTCCGACCGGCTCGGCCGCAAGCCGACCTACGCGGTCTACTTCCTCCTCGGCTGCGGTCTGTACGCGCTCGTGCCCAGCGCTGGCAGGCTGCACAACGTCGGGCTCTTCGTCGCCTGCTTCTGCATCATAATGACGATGTATGGCGGCGGCTTCGCCACCATCCCCGCCTACCTGCGCGACCTGTTCGGCACGCAGCAGGTGGGCGCGATCCACGGCCGCCTGCTCACCGCCTGGTCCCTCGCCGGCGTGGTCGGGCCGCTGCTGATCAACTTTGTCCGCGAGGCGCAGATCGCCCGCGGCGTGCCGACCGCGCAGTCGTACAACCTGACCATGTACCTGCTCTGCGGATTCCTGCTCGCGGGCTTCGTTTGCAATGCGCTGGTCCGCCCGGTCGACCCGAAGCACCACGCGCGCGCTTGAAGCCGCGCTCACCCCCGATTTACACGACGCCGCCGCGCGCGGCGAGGAGCACCACGATGAGCCAGAACGAAGGCAACGGGCAGACCAATCCCCTGCAGGTTGCGCTGACGTGGCTGTTCGTCGCGACGCCGCTCGCCTGGGGCGTGCTGCAGACGGTGAACAAGTCGCTCGCCTTGTTCCGCTAGTGATGAAATGGGCGCTATCGGCGCGCCCGCGTAGGTGGGGCGCAGACTCGGCGAGCGCGCAGCCGCCTTTCAATCAGGCGCAGGCCTTGGTCTTATGATCGAGGGGGGCTGTTGCGCAGAGGAGCTGGGGCGAGAGAGGCGGTCGCCCCGGCCCCACGGGTCTTTGCGGCTCCTGGTCGCACGCCCTGCGCTGCCCGCGCCGCCGTCCGCGCGCTATGCTGCGCGCCATGCTCATCATCGTCCGCCACGGCGAGTCGGTCTGGAACGCGAAGAACCTCTTCACCGGCTGGGTCGACGTCCCGCTCTCGGCCACCGGCGAGGCCGAGGCGCGCGCCGCCGGCCTGCTCTTGAAGGAGCTGCCCGCGCCCGACGAGGTCCACACCTCGCTGCTCACCCGCGCCATCCACACCTGCAACCTCGCGCTGCTCGAGGCCGGGCTCTCCTGGCTGCCCGTGCAGCGCAGCTGGCGGCTCAACGAGCGCCACTACGGCGCGCTGGCGGGCAAGGACAAGGCGCAGACCACCGCCGAGTTCGGCGCCGCGCAGGTGAAGCTGTGGCGCCGCTCGTACGACGTGCCGCCGCCGCCGCTCTCGCCCGACGCCGAGGGCCACCCCTCGAGGGACCCGCGCTATGCCCTGCTCCCGCCCGACGTGCTGCCGGCGAGCGAGTGCTTGAAGGACGTGGTGAAGCGCACGCTCCCCTACTGGGAGGACGCGATCGTGCCCTCCCTGCGCGCGGGCCGCCGCGTGCTGGTCGTCGCGCACGGCAACTCGCTGCGCGCGCTGATCAAGCACCTCGAGGGGATCAGCGACGACGAGATCGCCGAGCTCAACGTGCCGACGGGCATCCCGCGCGTGTACGAGTTCGACAAGGACATGAAGCTCTCCAAGCCGCCCCGCTACCTGGGCGACGCGGCCGCGGCCGAGGCGAAGGCGAAGGCGGTGGCGGCGCAGGCGGACGCGAAGAAGTAGGGTGCGCGGGCTGCGGATCCGGTGACACCCCGGCCCGGCGTGCGAGGGGGGGACGGCGGCGATCGCGGGCAGCAGTTGCGGCCCCGGCACGGCTTTGGCACTGTGCGCGCCGCTCGCGGGCCTTCGCCCGTTTCGAGCCAGGAGGTCTCCCGTGCTCAAGAAGATCCTCATCGGCGTGGTGGTGGTGCTCGCGGTCTTCGCAGGGGTGGTCGCCACCCGGCCGGCCTCGTTTGCCGTCGAGCGCAGCGCCACCATCCCCACGCCGCCCGACACCGCCTTCACCCAGGTGAACGACTTCCACGCCTGGGCGGGCTGGTCGCCCTGGGAGAAGCTCGACCCGGGCATGAAGAAGACCTTCACCGGCGCCGCTACCGGCGCAGGCTCCATCTACTACTGGAACGGCAACGACCAGGTCGGCGAAGGCCGCATGACCCTGGAGAAGAGCGAGCGGCCGGGCACCATCGGCATCAAGCTCGAGTTCATCCGCCCTTTCGCCTCCACCAGCCAGACCACCTTTACGTTCGCACCCGTGCCCGTGGGCACCAAGGTGACGTGGAGCATGACTGGCCAGAACGACTTCTTGGGGAAGGCCGCCTCGATGTTCATGGACATGGACAAGATGGTGGGCGGCGACTTCGAGCGCGGCCTCTCGGCGCTCTCGGTGCAGGCGAAGGCCGACTTCGACGCCCGCGCGCGCGCCGAGGCGGAGGCCCGGATCAAGGCGCAGCAGGCCGCGGCGGCAGCGGAGGAGAAGGCCAAGGCCGATGCAGAGGCGACCGCGAAGGCGGCGGCGGAAGAGGCCGCCGCGAAGAAGAAAGGCGGGAAGAAGAAGTAGGACAAGGCATGGCCACCCACGAAGTCTTCAACCAGCCCCCCATCCTCGCCGGCGCCGACCTCTTCGCCACCGACCTCGCCCTCCAAGAAGGCCTCGCCCGCGAGGGCGCCGGCTGGGCAGCCTCCCAGGCCGGCGCGTTCGGCCGGCTCGCCGGCAGCGCCCACATGCAGCAGCTCGGCCAGACCGCCAACGAGCAGCCCCCTCGCCTGCGCACCCACGACCGCTTCGGTCACCGGATTGACGAAGTGGAGTTCCACCCCGCGTGGCACGAGCTGCTGCGCGTCTCGATGGCCCACGGCCTCCACTCGAGCCCCTGGCGCACGCCGCGCGCCGGAGCGCACGTCGCGCGGGCGGCGCTGTTCCGGCTCTCCTCCGAGTACGAGGCCGGGCACGGCTGCCCGATCTCGATGACCTACTCCGCTTACCCCGCGCTGCGCCGCCAGCCCGAGCTGCTCGCCGAGTGGGGCCCGCGGCTCTGCTCGACCTCGTACGACGCGCGCTTCGTCCCGGCGCCGCAGAAGAGCGGCGTGCTCTTCGGGATGGCGATGACCGAGAAGCAGGGCGGCAGCGATGTCCGCGCCAACACCACCAAGGCGCAGGCGCTCGGCGCACGCGGGCCCGGGCAGGAGTACCGGCTGACGGGCCACAAGTGGTTCTGCTCGGCCCCGATGAGCGACGCCTTCCTGGTGCTGGCCCAGGCCGAGGGCGGGCTCTCCTGCTTCCTGGTGCCGCGCTTCCTGCCCGACGGCGCCAAGAACGAGATCCGCGTCATGCGGCTCAAGGACAAGCTGGGCAACCGCTCCAACGCCTCGAGCGAGGTCGAGTACGAGGGCGCCTGGGCGCGGATGGTGGGCGAGGAGGGCCGCGGCGTCGCGACGATCCTCGAGATGGTCAACCACACCCGCCTCGACTGCTGCATCGGCTCCGCGGGCGGGATGCGCGCCGCGCTGGTGCAGGCGTGCCACCACGCGCAGCACCGCAGCGCCTTCGGCAAGCGGCTCAGCGAGCAGCCGCTGATGCGCGCGGTGCTGGCCGACCTCGCGCTCGAATCAGAGGCGGCCACCGCGCTGGTGCTCCGGCTCGCGCGCGCCTACGACCACGAGGGAGATCCCGCCGAGACCGCCTTCCGCCGGCTGGCGACCGCTGTCAGCAAGTTCTGGATCTGCAAGCGGGCGGGCCCGGCCATCGCCGAGGCGCTCGAGTGCCTGGGCGGCGTCGGCTACGTCGAAGAAAGTGTGTTACCGCGGCTCTACCGCGAGGCGCCGGTGAACTCGGTGTGGGAGGGCTCGGGCAACGTCATCTGCCTCGACGTGCTCCGCGCCCTGCACAAGGAGCCGCGCTCGACCGAGGCCCTCGTCCAAGAGCTGCGGCTGGCCCGCGGCGGCGACGCGCGGCTCGACGCGCACCTGGAAGCGCTGGAGGCCGACCTCGGGCCGGGAACGGTCGACGAGGCGGGCGCGCGCCGGCTGGTGGAGCGGTTGGCGGTGGCGCTGCAGGCCAGCCTGCTGGTGCGCCACGCCCCCAAGGAAGTGTCAGACACCTACTGCCGGACGCGCGTCGCCGGAGACCGCGGGCAGACCTTCGGGTCGCTGCCCGCGGGCGTGGACACCGGCGCGATCCTGCGGCGGGCGTGGCCTTCGCTCGCCTGAGCCGTTACAACCAGCGCCATGCCGCTGCCCCAGAACCAGCTCGAGGACATCACCCACACCATCCAGCTCGCGGTGGCGCCGGTGTTCCTGCTCACCGCCATCGGCACCACGCTCTCGGTGCTGGCGGGCCGGCTGGCGCGCGTGGTCGACCGGGCCCGCAAGCTGGAAGCCGTCTTCCACACGGTGGGCAAGGAGGACCAGGAGCGCAGCCTGCGGGAGCTCGGCGTGCTCTCCGATCGGGCGGGGATGATCAACCGCGCGCTCACCGCGGGCGTCGGCTCGGCGCTCTCGGTGTGCCTGCTGATCACGGTGGCCTTCTTCGGCTACCTGAC
>JAYWAO010000560.1:0-8424 GCA_043782365.1 Deltaproteobacteria bacterium | reverse complement strand
CCTGAAGTCGCGGCGGAGCGCCCCGCCGGCCAGGATGAGGACCGTCACGATGCCCAGGGCGACCAGGGCCGCGGTCGCCTCCCTCCAGCTCCCCGACGGAACGAACAGACGGATCACCTCGGCGGGGGCCTGGAAGCCGCCAAGATAGGCAGACGAGGGGCGGAGCACCGTCCCGATCGCCTCCCAGTCGATGGGCGCCAGCGTGAGCAGCTCGGCGACCGTCACGCCGGCGAGGAGGAGGAGGGACTCGCGCCCCGGCGGGGGCCGCTGCGCGATGCAGAGGCCGCACTGGTAGTCGAGAGCGCAGGAGAAGACGAGCAGCGAGAGGAAGCGGTGGTCCCAGGACCCGTAGAAGTAGAGGCTC
Source organism: Deltaproteobacteria bacterium (assembly GCA_043782365.1). Lineage (GTDB taxonomy): Bacteria > Myxococcota > Myxococcia > Myxococcales > 40CM-4-68-19 > CAIWCD01. The sequence continues at coordinate 8,060 of JAYWAO010000560.1, read as the reverse complement.
GCGGTGACGAAGAGGAGCTTCTGCGGCACGACCGAGCGGAGGGTCGACTTCAGGACCGCGTAGAGGCCGAGGACGACGACGAGGAAGAAGCCGAAGCGGATGTCATTGAAGTTCAATTGACACCAGGATCACCGAGCACCGGGGGCCCCGCTCCTGGCTTGCAGCCATTGGGAGAACTGCGCCGAGAGCTTGACCGCGCCGGCGGACGTGAGGTGCAGGTCGTCATAGAAGTCATCGAGCCCGAACCCGGTCGGGGCAAAGAACTCCAGCTTCAGGCGCGGGTGCTCCGCGCGAAGAGACTGGATGAAGGCGTCGCGACCCGCGTCGTAGCGGGAGCGGCCGCGGTCCTCCGCTACCTTCGGCGGCACCGGCGCTTCGAGCAGGACCACCTCGACGCTGCTGCGTTCGCTGGCGTCCAGGAACCTGTTGAACCAGTACCTGCCCGCGAGGTTGGCCCGCCACGGCCGCGGCCTGGATTGCGATAGGACGCCTGGCATCCGTCTCCTGTCATCGGGGCTGAAGCCGAAGCGCGCACGCAGGACCTCGGTGTCGTGCAAGTTCCGGTCGCGGGTGTCGGTCATGGGCCTCCTCGCCAGCCAACTGCGGGAGAGCCAGCTCACGAGACCCTGCCGATACGAGAAGGAGGGCAAGGCACGGCTGGCCGCGAACGTCAGGAGGAGTGAGGGCTCGAAGTACAGCACGCCGCTCGCGAGGAACCAGCTCCAGCTCGCCTCATGGCTGAAATAGGGACCTGCGATCCAGCTTGCGCGCGTGACCTCGAACTCGCGGAGCTCGACGAACACCAGCCTGGGCCGCTTTGGCTGGGAGAGGAACTCCTCCCAGGTCTGCGCATAGGCTTGTACGGTCATCCCGAGATGGGCGAGGTTCACCGGTGAGTACCGCCCGGCGGCGCCCTGGCGTGCCACGGCGGGATCGATCCCGCTCATCAGGATGCTGGTTCCGACGATGGCGACATCTCCATCGATGGCACCCTCGCGGATCATCCGGGTCTTCGTCTCCCAGGTCCAGGAGGCGGCGTCGGCAAACCAGACCCGGTGGCGCGCGACGGTGGCCTCGACCGCGCCCAGCGCGAGCAGGAGCGCCATCGCCGCCAGCGGGAGCTGCGAGCGCCGGACGCGCTCGAACTCACCGAACTGCACTTCACTGGGCCCTGATGACTCCGTGCGCATCGAGCGGCTCCAGGCGCGCCAGCGGGGGAACGACCCGCGAACAGTACCGGGACCGATTGGGGCAGCCAAGAGCACCGGCCTGCCCGTCGTGACCTGCCAGCCCGCGCTTGCTCAGTGGAAGCAGGACTGCCCGGGTGCGTAGCAGGCGTCGGCGGTCGAGTAGATCCCCAGGCAATTGAGCAGCGTCGCGCTGGTGCCGCCGATCGTGCCGCTGTGGGTCGTCTTCCAAACGCCGGCCACATATTCGACGGTATTCCACGAAGCCACGCTGCTCGCGTCGAGGAAGGTCACCACGAAGCCCAGGCCCGGGCCGCCGCGGTACGGATAGACGCTCTGGAAGGTGGTGCCGCTCGGGGCCGGGAGCGTGGAGAGCGTGACGACGTTGTTGTGCGGCGTCGCATAAGCCGTCGGCGTCGGGCCCGCCGGGATGTAGTTGTAGCCCGCGGCCGAGGTGGTCAACCGGACCTGGTTGCCGACGACCCCCGCCGCCGCCCAGGCCGAGCCGACCTGCTCGAAGGCCTCGAGCAGCGTGGCGTTGACCGTGAACGTCGAGGCGCTGATCGGCGTCACGCAGCCCGGGATCGAGGTGCCCGAATATCCCTGCCCGCTGGCGCAGCGGGGCACCAGGGTCTGGAGCAGATAGGGCACGCCGGTGTTGGTATTGACGGTGCCCGTATAATACTGGTCGGTGTTGTCCGCAGTGCCGGCCTGCCCCGACCACTGCTGGAAGACGTTGGCGGGCGACTGCGTGTGGCCCCACACCCCGTGCGGGGCGTCGGCGGCAGCGCCCACCCACGATTCGCCGAAGTTGAAGATGCCGTCGTGGTTGCCGTCGTCGGGGGTCTTGCAGCCCACCATCACGGGAGTGGCGTTGACGGTGGCGTTGATGTCGACGTAGCCGGCGTTGTTGGCCACTGGGACCGAGACCTCCACGGTGATTGCGGCCGCGACGTCGAGGCCCGCCTGGCAGTTGATGGCGACCACCGTGCTCACCGAGGCTGGCGTGATGTTGCTGCCCGCCGGCAGCGCCGGCTCGCCCGGGCAGGCTGCGAAGTTGGTCGCGTTGACGAGGTACTCCCAGTCGTTGGCGGTGCCCGGCGTGTCGAGGCAGCCGGTGATGGTGAGCGTGCCGCCCACCGTGGTGCTGCTGACGTGCAGGGGCTCGCCCGCGCGCGTCGGCGTGCCGTCGGCATCGAGCGAGTAGGGGGTGAGCGTGAAGTCGCCGCAGATCTTCGGGAGCACCGGCGAGGGGGTCGAGCAGACCGCGCGGACCTGCACGCTGCCGCTCTTGAGCTGCCCGATGGTGGGGCCGGGCTGGCCGCTGCCGTTGCCACCGCAGGCGGCGGCCGCGACGGCGGCGAGGAGGCTGAGCTTGGTCCACTGCGTCTTCATGGCGTCCCCTCGGGAGGTGGGTCGAGCGATCCGTCGTGGGGTGTACAAGCGCAGGCGGCGAACCGTCGCATCCGGGGCTCCGATTTCCCTGCTCCTCAGACTCAGATGCGACGACCGGCGCGCAGCGCTTGTACTGGCCGCAGATGACCACCCCATCGACCCTCCGCCGCGGTCTTTCGCTCCTCGCCCTCCTCCTCTCCGGCGCCTCGTTCGCCGGGCGCCAGGCGCTCCCCCCCAAGGGCCCCGCTGGTTGGGAGGCCGCCCACGGGTGGAAGTCGGGCGGCGTGACCGACAAGTCCGCCACCACCGTGATCTTGATCCACGGCCTCGGCTCGCAGGCGGCCAACTTCATCGCGCCGTACAAGGCGTGGAACGTGAAGGACATCGACTACGACCCGAAGACCCCGCTCGTGCTGCTGAAGGAGCTCGAGTCCGGCGTCTCGCCCAAGGCGCCGCGCCACAACTTCTTCGATGAGCTGGGCAACAGCGCGCTCCCACCGCTTGTACTGGCAGCATGCAGCCCGACAGCGCGCGGTCGAGAGCCATGATCGCCATGCAAGCCGTACGAGCCTCAAAAGCGCTCCGTCGCATCGCCCCGCCGGCGCGCACGGCGAATGCGACAGTCGGCGAGCAGCGCTTGTACTCCCTCTCGACCTCGTCGCGGGCGGCTTCCACCCGTCGTGCCGCGCCGCAGGTCCATCACTCCATCAAGAGAGAGCTCGCCCATGATCCCCCCGCACCGCCTCCGCGCCACCTTCGCCCTGTTCGCCGCCGCCTGCCTCGCCTCCTCCGCGGCGCCCGCCTTCCTCTCCACCGAGCACAAGAAGATCGGGGACGAGGCCTTCATCGCCGCCGCCGCCCGCCTGTCTCCGGAGAAGAGGGCCCTGCTGTTCACCAACGCGCCCGACTTCCACAACGACAAGCCGCAGGCGACGGTGCGCGCGAGCGCGGGCTCCGCCGAGGTGGGCTGGTTCACCTTCGGCGACCTGGTGGCCATCTTCGGCGACATGGTCGCCGGAACCGCCGAGCTCAACAGCAAGCTCAGCGTCGGCCGCGCCACCGCCTTCAAGCACATCGCCCTCACCGACCTGCCCTCGACGGACGACGAGGTCAACAAGGAGGGGATGGAGCTCGCATATGTGAACGAGACCCACTTCGGCGACAAGGCGGTGGACCACTATGTGTCCTGGCACCAGAAGGCGCTGGAGACGGCCAAGGGCGGCAAGGCCCACCTCGCCGAGGCGCTGCAGTACGAGGCGGCGGCGCTGCACAGCTTCACCGACCTGTTCGCGACCGGCCACATGATGATCGACCGCAAGGCGACCATGAAGCTGATGGAGCTCGCCAGGCGCGAGGACGCCAACGGCCACGCCGAGGTCCGCAAGGGGGTCGAGAAGCTGATCGGCGCCGCCACCGCCTTGATGCGCTCGGGCAACGACGAGGCGAGGGCGAAGTACCTGCTCGGTTTCTATGCGAACTTTTATCACAATGGATACAATCACTGGGGCGCCAAGGTCACCGACCTGAGCGGCCACACCTGGCAGGCCTATGGCGACCACCGGCTGATGGACAGCCCGGAGCACCACAAGGCGATCATCAACGCCGCGTCGGAGTCGATCGGCCAGGTCCTCTCGGCCGCCGCGGGGACGATGCCCTCCGACGGGCTGCGGAACTCCGTCCTCCGCTTCGTCCCCGTCCGCTACACCGGCGCGGCCTGCTCGGTGTCGATGGAGAAGGAGCGCGCCACCGTGCTCAAGGTGATGCTGGAGCAGAACATCAAGATCCTCCAGAACGGCGGCATCGACGCCAGGCTGCTCAAGAAGCAGCCCATGCCCGACGGCGCGGTGACGTATCTGGCGGAGGTGAAGAAGTTCTGCGGGAAGGCCTGCACGGGGCGCTGACGCTCAGCGCACGGTGATCGAGGCGGGCTCCAGGTTCTTGCAGCCCGCCAGCGTGCCCAGGTTCTGGAAGAGGCCGGACTTCGCCTTGGTCTCGACGTACATCGAGCGCAGGTCGGCCGCCTGCGCCTGCGGCACCCCTTGCAGCGTGACCCAGACGGTCTTGTTCGGCGTCGCGGTGGGGCTGACGCCCTCGGGCTGCGCGACCTCGGCTTTGACCACCGTGTAGAGACCCTTCACGCCCGGCATCGGAATGCCGCAGGTCTTGCAGTAGGGCGCCACGCGGAAGCCCTTCTTCAGGAAGGTGACCGCCTTGGCGGCGATGGCCGGGGGCACCGCGACGCAGTCGGCTGCGGGAGTGCCCGCGGAGGCGGCGATAGGGGCGAGGACGAGGGCGGCGAGGGCGAGGGCGGGCATGCGCATGGAAGACCTTCTCTTCAGTTTGTGGAAGTGGTGGTGGCTGGTTCCTTTACAAGTCGCGCGGGCCGACCGTCGCATCCGGCGAGCGGGCGCCGCGCCCCGCGGCTTCCGTCTCTGGTCACGCGCCCGCTGTGGGCGCGCCGGGCAGGGGATCAAGGCCACGCTAGGGACGTTGGTTCGCAGGAGCTCGCCTTCCTATCGCTGGCAGCTACTTCGCGGAGAGCACGACCTGCTCGGTCGACGGCCCTCCAACCTCTTCACCCCCCGCAGCACTTCTTGAACTTCTTGCCGCTCCCGCAGGGACAGGGCGCGTTCCGCCCGACGCGCGGGGCAGCGTTGACGAACGGGGCTTGCGGCAGGCGGAGGACGAAGTCGGGGTACTCCGTCCATGCGTCTGACAGCCTGCGCTCCAGTAAGGTGGGCTCGTCCTCGGGCTGGGGCAGGTCCGCCGTCAGGTCGACGCTGATCAGCTCCGGGCTGACGAGGAACTCGGGAAGTTGGTCCCAGTCCTGGAGCTTGCGCAGGTCCACCGAGCTCACGCTCACGACCAGGCGCTCCTTCGAGCTCTCTCCCTCCCAGCCAGCCTCCAGGGCAATCGGCTGGTCCGTCTCGTCGAGCACTTCCCAGAGCAAGTTCGTGAACCCTTCACTGAGCGCGCGCCGTACATCCGCGCCGACCGCCTTCGTCTTGGGCAGCAGTTGGAGACCCGTCCGCAGGAACCCGAACGCCTCCTGCCAGCGCCCGGTCTGCGAGCAGCACTTCGCCAGGCTGTAGGCCGATTCGACCTCGAGCGGGTCGACCTCGAGCGCCCTGCGCCAGGACTGCTCGGCCTCCTCGAGTCTCCCGAATCTCTCTTCCGCGTTGCCGAGGCGCCGCAAGGCCTCACCGCTCGTCGGGCGTTCGTCCGCAATCTTCCGGAGGTGGGCGATGGCTTGCGAGGGCCGTTGGGCAATCGTTCCGTCCCACAGCTGCGAGACGCCGATGAGCACCCGGCTGCCCTCGCGAACCTTCTTGACGAACTTGCCGGTGACCGCATCTGCCCCCACCTCGAGCAGCAGCCGCAAGAAGGAGGTGGAGGTGAGCTTGTAGTCGTCCACCGCCCCGCAGCGGTCGCACTCGACGATCCTGGGGAGAAAGACGCCGTCCCAGCCTTGGGCCTCGTGCTGCTGCCGGTCGGGGTTGACGAGGGCGTACTCGAACTCGTGCGTCGAGAGGCCGCCGCACGAACAGGCCAGCTCCAGCGTGAGTGGCGGACCCTTGGGGACGGAGAGGATGTCCTCGGGAATGCTCAGGCGTCTGGCCATCTTCTATCCGCTCCTCGCGGCAACCGGACGTCAGGCCCGGCTCTGGAGCACGGACGCTACCTGCGCGTCCTTGCCCACTCTGCCAGGCGGTCCCGTCCGGGCGCCGGATGCGTCGGCACGGCTGATGTTCTCTCTTGAAATGGCGGGCCCAGCAGGATTCGAACCTGCGGCCTTCGGATTCGTAGTCCGACGCTCTATCCAGCTGAGCTATGGGCCCTCACCTGTTGCGACTTCTGCTTCTTCTACCGCCGCCGTTGTACTGGCGGAGAGGGAGGGATTCGAACCCTCGATACAGCTTTGGGCCGTATACTGGTTTAGCAAACCAGCGCCTTCAGCCTCTCGGCCACCTCTCCCGGCTGCGCTTCCCTCCGACTTCATCCCCCCGCGACCGGACAGCGTGGCGCCGCAAGGAGGGGAGCCTTCTAGATCGGTCGGCCGGGTCCGTCAAGCCGCGAATCGCGATTTTCCAGGGCCGGGCGGGCCGCCAGCAGCGCGGACGGGCACGGACGGCACCCGCGCAAGGGGGGCTACGGCGGCTACAGCGGGCGGTTCGGCTCGACCGTCGCCCTCGACAGGAGCAGGCCCACCAGGAGCGAGACGGCGATGAACACCATCTGCACCGCTCCCGCGATCCCAGCGGCGGTGTCCCCGGTCACGAGGTACCCGAGGCTCCGGTAGCCAAGCGAGCCGGGGACCAGCAAGAGGAGGCCCGGCAAGAGCGGCACCAGCGCGGGCCGGTTCGAGAAGCGCGCGAAGAGGTTCGCGAACGAGCCGAGGAGCCAGGCGCCAGCGCCCGCGCCGAACTCGGGCCCGAGCAGCGCCGTGCCCCCGCGCGCGCCCGCGAAGGCCAGCCAGCAGGCGAGCGCGATCCACTTGAAGTCGCGCGCCCGCGCCTGGAAGAGCACCACGCAGGTGGCGGGGACGACCAGGAGCGCGCCGTAGATCGCCCAGCCCGGGAGCGGCGGAGACTCGACCATCGGCGTCGCGGCCCAGGTCGCGCCCAGCCGCTGGCCGAGCGCGGTCCCGAAGGCGAGCTGGAGGAAGACCATCCCGGCGCCCATCAGCCGCGAGGTCCCGGAGACGAGGTTGCCCGTGCCCAGCTCGTTCATCGCGACGACGACGGCGAGCCCGGGGATGAGGAGGATGAGGCCCGCCAAGGTGATGACCGGCGTCGAGGTGCCGAACCCGAGGCGCGCCAGCGTCACCGCCAGCCCGCTCACCAGGAGCGCGCCCAGCGTGGGCACGAGGTTCGCGAACCGCGGCCGGGTCTGCGCCTTCGCCACCATGAAGCCGAGCGCGAGCCCGAGGCCCAGCGCGGCGAGCGCGTCCCGCAGCGAGGCCTGGAAGAAGGTCGCGAAGGCGCCGCTGCCGAGCCCGCTGGCGAGCAGCGTCCAGCCGTCGCTCCAGCGGTTCGGCGCGGCGAGGGCCCGGCGCAACAGGAGGCTCGCCTCGTGGAGGTCGAGCTTGCGGGCCACCACGCGGTCGGTGATCTCCAGCAGCGTGCTGAGCTTCGCGAGGTTCGGGGCGCCCGTGTCGGAGCGCAGGAAGAGGCTCTGCTGCTGCGCGCCCATCCGCAGCCAGGCCATGAAGCCCGTCGGCAGCGCGAAGAACTGCGCCTCGAGCCCGAGCGACAGCGCGACGCCGCCGAGCGTCTCCTCGAACCGGTGGGCCGGCATGCCGTAGGCCTGCAGCGAGCGGCCGAGCTCGACGAGGAACTCGATCTCGGGGGAGGCGGTCTCCAGCACGGCGGCGAGGCCGGGCTGGGAGGGCGGGCGCGAGGGGGCGGCGGCGGGGAGCGGCGCGGGCTGCGGCGGTTTTGGAGCGGACAGGGCGTAGCCTCGGAGGGGCGCACTGTA
>JAYWAO010000559.1:0-3047 GCA_043782365.1 Deltaproteobacteria bacterium | reverse complement strand
CTTGAGGTGGTACTTGGGCGCCCCGCCTTTTTCGATGCGGGACAGCTCGGAGTTGATCTTGGCGTCGAAGCTCAACGTGCGCCTCCGGGGGGAAGGGGGCGCGGGTTGTAGCACGGACAGAGTGAAGCGGCGTGGACCGGAAGTGGTGGCGCGTGGTGGGGTGCCGGCGATCGTCGGGTCCGGCTCCGCCACCCGATCAGGGTCGCCCGATCAGGGCGTATCCGCTGCACCAACCCCATCTGTCCTGATCCCGCTCCAGGCGGCAGACTGCATCCATGGGATCCAGCCCGCCCCCCGCACCGCAGCCCGTCCGCTCAGTCCGCCTTGGCCTGCTGTTCCGGCGGCGGGACCGTGAGGGGACCGACCTCCGCCGCGAGTTCGCGGGCGTCGAGGCGGGCGCGCGTTCGGGTCCAATACTTGGGAGCGAGCTCGAGGTAGCGGTCCCTGGGCCAGTGCGCGAGCACGCGGAAGATGTCGCGGAGGTACCCCTCGGGGTCGAGCTTGTGGAGCCGCGCGGAAGCGATGAGCGAGAAGAGGTGACCGGCGCTCTCGGCGTGGCCGTCGCTGCCCGCGAAGAGCCAGGCCTTTCGACCCGTGGCGATGCGGCGCAGGGCGCGCTCGGAGCGGTTGTTATCGAGGACGAGCCGGCCATCGTCGAGCACGCGCAGCAGCGCGGCCTTCTGCCGGACGGCATAGCCGAGCGCACTGCGGAGCAGGCCACGTTGGTCGATGACCTTCGCGTACTCGACCTCCGCCCACGCAAAGAAGGCCTCGAGGTGCGGGCGCAGTCGCTGGTCGCGCAGGCGCTTGATGGTCTCGGGCGGGTTCTTCCTCCAGCCGTCTTCGAGCGCAAAGATGCGACTGATGCGGGCGAGTCCCTCGCGGGCGACCTCGATCTTGGCGCAGGCCGCCTCCCAAAACCGCCTGCGGCAATGGGCCATGCACCCGACCTCCTTTCGCTCCTCGCTGGCGTCGGGAGCGTCCGGATCTTCTGTCGGCGCGGCGGGATCGGGGAAGAGCACATTGTAGACGCTACTGGCGTCGGCCTGCACATAGCCCGAGAAGCCGCGGAACATCTCCGCGACGACGGCGCTGTTCTCTTTGGGGGTGTATTCAAAGAACACGTGGTCTTTGTCCGCCAGCAGCACGAAGTAATGACCACGCCGGCAGGCTTGTCGCCCACCGTCGGGTTTCGGCGCCGGCTGCACCGAGACCCCGGTCGCGTCGGTAGCAATGCAAAATGCGGTCCGGAACGCCTCCTTCCGGGCCGCGGCGACGATGGTCGCGCCGACGGTCGCGCCCGCGTCCTCGAGCCACCGGCACATGGTGCCGCGGTCGACGCGGACGCCGTCGCGCCCGAGGCGATCTTCAATGCGGTGGAGCGGCATCCCGTCGCTGTGCTTCTCGACCGCGACGTGGGCGAGCATCGAGGGCGCCGCCAGCGAGCGCGGGAAGGTCTCCGGCGGCATCGGCGCGGTCTTGACGACCGACTCGCCTGCCTCGTCGACGGTGCTGTACTTCACCCGCGCGATGACCACTCGGCACAAGTTGCCGCGCTCCCAGTGGATCTTGCAGCTCTCCTCGAAGCCGATGCGCCTGGCCTTGCCCTCGAGAACCAGCAAGTCGAGCAGCACGTCGGGCAGCTCGACCCGCACTTCTTTGAGCGGCAGCTTCTTCAGGTCGCGGCGACCGGTCGGCTTCTTCTTCTTGGTCTTGGGCCCGCCCGGGGTGTCGTCGCCGTCGGAGCCCGGCAGAGGCGCTTCGGGAGGCACCGGCGGAGGACCGCCGAGTTGGTCGAGCGCGGCGAGCAGGGTCGCGAACTCCAGCTCGAGCTGCCGGGTATCGACCCGCTCCGCCTTGGCGGCGAAGATGCGGCGGCGGAGGAGCTCCAACTCCAACCGCAGCTGCTCGTGAGAGCTGCGCCACAGGTCCCGCTCGACGATGAGCGCGGCGACCTGGGCTCGCGCGGCTACCAACGCCGCCTGCTCGTTCGATAGCTCGACACGATTGGCCGAAAGAGTGGCCTCCAGGGCTGAGAGTCGCTCTTGGAGAGCCGCTGGAGCAAGGCCGGTCATCGACGATAGTGATAGTTCACTATCGTCGATAATGAAAGAGCCAATTGCAGATTTGTTACCAACAGCGACGTCCTCGTCAGTGCGCTGCGGCGCCTCTCTCGCGGACTTGCACCTCGATGCCGTCGAGCAGGTCGTCGAGCACCCGCTCTTCGATGACCACCGTCGTCTCGCCTTCCACCAGCGGCTCCGGCAACCGGAAGACGCCCCGGTCCAGGCGCTTGTAGAAGACGCACATCCCGCTGCCGTCGAAGAACAGCACCTTGATTGCCTCTCGCCTCTTGCCAAAGAAGACGAAGAGCGCGCCGCTGCGCGCCTCCCGCCCGATGCGCGCGCTGACCAATCCCGCCAACCGATCAAAGCTCCACCGCAGGTCGATCGGGTCGAGTCCGACGAAGATCTCCACGCCGCGCGGAATCATCGCGCACCTCCCCGCGCGGCGACCAGGTCGAGCACCACGGCGAGCGTCTGCCGGTCGAACCCGGGCCTGACCGCGACGCGCAGCGCGCCGCACTCGACGATCAACGGTTCCGGAGCGGGGCTCGCGGCTGTCGATACTTCCCGCTCGAGCGGCTCGGGCGCCGGCCGACGTAGCACCCGTCCGAGCCGCAGCTCCGGCTCGCCCCGTGCAGCCAGCGCCCGCTTCTGGAGTTTGTGGGCCCAGTGCCGCAGCCCTCCTGCCGAGAACTCCTTGCCCTCGCTGAAGTCAGCGGACGTCTTCCCGCTCGCGCGCCAATCGGAGACTCGGCCTCGCCACAACTTGATGGTTCCCATGGGCGCCAACTTGCGACACGGCCGTCAACTGCGGAAGATGGGGGTCGTGCAGCGGATACCCACCAAGGCGACAGCCCGCCTGAGGTTTCCTTGGCCGCGCCGGCCATCGCGCGCCACGGGCTCTCCCCCGGCTTGAACGGCAGCGGACTCTCCGCGAGCGCCCGCCTCACCGAGAGCGAGCCGAATCTGCGGATACGACCC
>JAYWAO010000558.1:0-8432 GCA_043782365.1 Deltaproteobacteria bacterium | reverse complement strand
AGAGCGAAGCGCCGAGCACGAGCGCAGCCAGCACGAGCCGTTGGTGCAGCAAGGAAGACTCCTGGGGCGGTGCCTGCAGCGGGTTCAAGCCACCGAGTCTACAACGGGGTGCAGCCCGCGGGAGGAGAGGATCCAAAATCTCGCAAACAGCACCAGCGCCACCGCCGCGAGGCCCGCCGAGAGGCCCCACCAGAGGCCTACCACGCCCATCCCCCGCCGGTAGCCAAGCTCCAGCGCCACCGGGAGCCCCACCACCCAGTGGCCGACGAGGTTCGCCAGCAGCGAAGCCTTGGTGTCCCCCGCGCCGCGCAGCACGCCCGCGCCCACTGCCTGCACGCCGTCGACGATCTGGAACGCCGCCGCCACGGCGAGGAGCGGGCCGCTCTGCGCGACGACGTCGGGCTGGTCGCTGATCAGCCGCGCCAGCGGCCCGGGGAAGAGCCAGAAGCCCAGCGCCGAGACCGACATGATCGCCGCGCCGCCCGCGAATGCCCAGAGCCCGCGTCGCCGCGCTCCGGAGGGGTCGAGCGCGCCCACCGCCCAGCCGACCCGCACGCCGCCCGCGTTCCCCACGCCGACCGCGAAGCAGAAGGTGAACGACGCCAGCGAGATCGCCACCTGGTGCGCGGCCATCTGCAGGGTGCCGAGCCGCGCCGCGAGGAGCGCCACCAGCGCGAAGACGCCGGTCTCGGCCGCCATCTGCAGCCCGAACGGCAAGCCCACCCGCAGGGCCGCGAGCAGGTCTCCCTTCACCGGGCCCCGAGGCGCGTCGGGAGCGGCCGCGGCCTTGCCCAGCGCCACCTCCAGCACGAGCCACTGCAGGCCCGTGCAGAGCGTGGTCGAGAGCCCGCTCCCGGCAGCGCCCAGGCTGGGGATGGGGCCCAGGCCGAAGACCAGCACGAGGTCGAGCAGGAAGTTGGCGACGTTCGCCACCACCGTGGCCAGGACGACGGCGCGCACCGTGCCGCGCGCCTGCAGATAGGAGCGCAGCGCCGTGAAGAGGTAGAGCGGCAAGAGGCCCGGGAGCCGCGCCCAGAGCAGGCCGCGCGCCGAGTGGGCCACCTCGGGCTCGACGCCGAGGAGCGGGAGGGAGAGTGTGACCGCAGCCACGGGGACGGCCACGACGAGCGCGGCGAAGAGCGCCAGCCAGCGGGCCTGCTTCAAGAGTTGCAGCACGCGCCCGGTGCGGCCAGCGCCGATCGCCTGCGAGAAGAGCGGGTCGAACCCCATCATCGCGCCCAGGCCGAAGAGGGCCAGCGCGAAGAAGAGGCCGTTGCCGAGGCCCGCGCCAGCGAGGGGAGCGGCGCCCAGGCGGCCCACCACGGCGGTGTCCACCACGCCCATCAGCGCCAGGCCCGCCTGCGCGAGGGCGATGGGGGCGGCGAGCTTGAAGAGGCCAGCGAGCTCGCCGAGGGGGCCCTGGTAGGCGGCGGCGTCGGGGGGCGGAGGCGCTGAGGGCGAGTGCATTGGAGGCTATTCGTTGACGTCCACATCGACATCTGCGGTGCCGTGGACGGTCACTTCTTCTCCTGGCTGCGTGGGCCCGCTCACGAGGCCGCCGCCGGCGCCTGGACCACCGCCCTGGCCTCGCGCCCGTCTCGCAGCAGCACGGCGCGCTCGAGGAGGAACAGCAGCGCCGCCACCACCAGGGACAGCGCGATCGAGGTCTTCGCCACCGTGGCAAAGCCGATCAGCGCGCCGTCCTTCTCCGAGAGCATCCGCGCCGACAAGATGGCCGCCGTCGCCGACGCGAAGTGCTGCACCGCCGACTGGAACGACATGAACCGCGCCCGCTCGAACGGCATCGGCACGCGCGAGACCAGCGTGTTGTACGAGACGTTGCGCAGCCCCAGCGCGCTCATGAAGAGCATGAAGACGGCGAGCACCGGGAGCAGCGGCGGCACCGTGGCGAGGCCGGCCGCGCACACCACGGCGAAGAGCAGGGTGCCCAAGAGGCCCATCCTCGCGGCGCCGAAGCGGTCCACCAGCCAGCCGCCCGTCTGGGTGACGACGAGCGACATCACCCCGCCCGCCGCATAGAGGAGCCCGAGGCGCGCGCGGGGATAGCCGAGGTTGCCCTGCAGGTAGGCCGACAGGTTCGGGATCAGGATGAACCCCGCCATCATCACGGTGGCGGTGGTGCCGTAGGAGAGCCACACCATCGGCCGGCGCAGCAGGTCGGCCACCACCGTGGTCGATCGCGCCCCGGCCTGCGCGAGGTGCCCGGTCATCGGCGGCAGGAGGAAGACCGCCGAGAGGCCCACCACCAGGCCCAGGCCCGCGATGGCGAAGAAGGGCAGCCGCCAGCCGCCGACCCGCGCCAGCTCGAGGCCCGCCGGCACTCCGAACACCGCGGCGATCGAGAACGCGCCCATCACCATCCCGGTGGCCCGGCCGCGGCGCTCGACCGGCACGGTGTCGGCGATCACCGAGAACGCGAGAGAGGTCGCCGGGCCGCCGAACAGCCCCGCGACCACGCGGCCCGCGAGGAGCGCCACCAGCGCGGGCGGCAGGTCCGCCGTGCCCGCGAGCGCCTGCAGCGGGGGCGCGAGCGCGAGGTGGTCGGAGAAGCCGCAGAGCGCGGTGCCCGAGACCAGGCCGAGGATGGCGACGAAGAGCGCCTTGCGGCGGTCGAACCGGTCGAGAAAGAGCGAGCCCAAGAGGCCCGCGACGCCGGCCGCTGCCGTGTAGGCGCCCGCGATCTGGCCGAGCTTCGACGCCGGGATCGCCAGCGCGCGCGCGAAGTCGGGCCCGAGCGGCATGACGATGACGAAGTCGAGGATGTTGACGAACTGGACGGCGGCGATCAGCAGCACGATCGTCAGCTCGGGCGCTTCCTTGCGGGACATGGAGCGCCTCTCCTAACACGCGCAGCGCAGGCCGTTCTAATGGCGCAGGCGCGGACACGCACCACCAACGCGCCTTGCCCCGGCGCCGGGCGTGCGGTACGCGAGCAGCCCTCCATGCACCGCAAGCTCCTGCCCATCTTCATCATCGTGCTGGTCGACGTCTTCGGCCTCACCCTCATCCTCCCTCTCCTGCCATTCTACGCGGAGCGGCTCGGGGCCACGCCGTTCCAGGCGGGCCTGCTCACCTCGGTGTACGCGGCCTGCCAGCTGATCTCGGGCCCGCTGCTCGGCCGGCTCTCCGACAAGACGGGCCGCAAGCCGCTCTTGCTCGTCTCGCAGGTGGGCACGCTGATCGGCTTCCTGGTGCTGGCGCGGGCAGAGGCGCTCTGGGTGGTCTTCGTCTCCCGCGTGATCGACGGCGCCACCGCCGGCAACCTCTCGCTCGCGCAGGCGTACATCGCCGACGTCACCGAGCCGAAGGACCGCGCCAAGTCGTTCGCGCTGATCGGCATCGCCTTCGGCCTGGGCTTCCTGGTGGGGCCCGGCGTCTCCGGGTTCCTCTCGCAGTACGGCTACCACTGGCCCGTCTACCTCGCGGCGGCGCTCTCGCTGACCAGCATCCTCTGCACCGCGCTGCTCCTGCCCAAGGCGCCTCCGCACCCGGAGGCGAGCCCGCCGCCGGTCTCCGCGAGCGGACCCGGGGACAGGCCGCCGCCGCCGCCCGCCGGTCGCCGGCTGGCGCTCCTCGACTGGGGCGCCTATGCGGTCTACTTCCGCGACCGCGCGCTGGCGACGCTGCTCCTGCAGTTCTTCCTCTTCACCTTCGCCTTCGCGGCCTTTACCTCGGGGTTCGGGCTCTTCGCCGAGCGCAGGCTCACCTGGCACGGCGTGCCCTTCGGCGCACGAGAGGTGGGCCTCGTCTTCGCCTACTCGGGCTTCCTCGGCCTCATCCTGCAGGGCGGGCTGATCGGCCGCCTGGTGAAGCGGTTCGGCGAGCGCGCGCTGGTGGCCGCCGGGTTCGCCGGGGCCACGGCGGGCTACCTGCTGCTCGCGGCCACCTTCGTGGTGCCGACGGTGCTCCTCGCAGCCACCGTCTCCGCCTTCGGCAACGGACTGCTCCGCCCCTCGCTCACCAGCCTGATCACGCAGCGGGTGGGCCGCGGCGAGCAGGGCTTGGTGCTGGGGCTGACGCAGTCGCTGATGTCGGTCGGGCAGATCACCGCGCCCGCGCTCTTCGGGCTCTTGATCAGCCACGGGCTGCTCTGGGAGTGGGGCCTCGGCGCGGCCGCGGTGACGGCCCTGGCGCTGGTGGTGGGGCGGACGCGCGCGGCCGCCGCTTCGACCGGGGGGGACTGACCGACTCGCTCCGTGGCTACTGCGCGTCGGTGGTGCGCCGCGCCCACGCGATCGCGTCCTCGAGCCGGTCCTGCCCGAAGAACAGCTCGCCGGCCACCAGCAGGCTCGGCGCGCCGAAGAAGCCCGCCTCCTGCGCCGCCTCGGTGTTGGCGCGCAGCTTCGCCTTCACCTCCGCTGACGCGGCGGCCTCGAGGAGCGGCGCTGCCTCGACGCCGAGCGCGCGCAGCACCCCGGCGACCACCTCGGGCGTGCCGATGTCTTTGTCCTCTCCGAAGTTGGCCTGGTACACGCCTCGCACGAACGCGCCGAGCCACGGCTGCCCCTCGGCGGCGCAGGCGACGCGGAGAGCCAGCAGCGAGCTCCGGGGAAACGCGCCGGGCCGCTTCCAGGGGAGCCCGTGCTTCTGGCAGAGGCGCTCCAGGTCGCGCCACATGTGGCGGCCGCGGGCCTTCTGCACGTTGAAGGGCGAGTCCTTGATGCCCAGCTCCGCGGTGAAGACCGGGCCGAGCAGGAACGGCCTCCAGACAAGTGTCACACACGACGCCGCGCAGAGGGCCGGCGCGCGCTCGGCGGCGAGGTACGAGTAGGTGCTGGCGAAGTCGAACCAGAGCTCCAGCGTGGGCGCGCTCACGGTGCCAGCCCCTCGGCCTCGGCCGCCGTGGGCAGCGCCGCGGTGGCCCCTGGCTGCGTGCAGACCCGGCTCCCGACCGCGCAGGCAAGCCGCAAGGCCGCGTGCAGCCTGGGCCCGCTCCACTCCTCGAGCGCCGGGGCGTCTGGCGCGGAGAGCCGCGAGAGCAGGCCCGCGACGAAGCCGTCGCCCGCGCCGGTGGTGTCCTGCACCTCCACCTTGGGCGCCAGCACCTCGAGCCGCTCGCTGCCCGCGCGGGCGACCGCGCCCTTGGGCCCGAGCGTGATGCAGGCGAGCTTCACCCCGAAGCCGTCCACCAGCCTGCCGAGCATCCGCTCCGGCTCGGTCTCACCGAGCACCAGCGCGGCCTCCTCATCGGAGAGCTTCACCAGGTCGCAGAGGGCGAACGCTCGCGCGCAGAGCGCCCTGAGATCCGCCAGATCCTTCCAGAGGTGCGCGCGCACGTTGGGATCGCACGAGGTGCGCGTGCCCACCGCGCGCGCCGCGGTGAGGGCCGCGATCAGCGCCTCCTGCGCCTCGGGCAGGATGTGACACGACGAGCCCGTGTGCAGCCACGCCGTCTCGGCGATCGGCGCGCGCCGCACGTCGGCGAGCCCCAGCCGCTTGTCCGCGCTGCTCGCGCCCGTGGGCGTGAAGAAGCTGCGGTTGCCGGCGGCGTCGAGCGCGATGAACCACATGCCCGTCGGCGCCTCCTTGGTGAAGCGGAAGTCGCAGGCGATGCCCTCGGCCGAGAGCCTGCGCTCGAGCAGGCGGCCGAACTCGTCGTCGCCGAGCACGCCGGTGAACCCGGTGCGCCGCCCCAGGCGCGCGAGCCCCACCGCCACGTTGGCCGGCGCGCCGCCCGAGTGAACGGCGAACGCGTCACAGTCGCGCAGCCGGCCGCGCCGGTCGGGCAAGAGGTCGACCAGCACCTCGCCGAGGCAGAGCACGTCGAGCCTGCGCCCATCGGGGCGGAGCGAGGCAGGGCGGGCAGTGACCGATTCCGATTCCATTTGGCCGACCTACCAAGGCAGGGGCTTGGCGTTCCAGATCTCCCGCGCGTACTCGCTGATGGTCCGGTCCGAGCTGAACTTGCCCATCTTGGCGATGTTGAGCACCGCCGTCCGGTGCCACGCGGCCTGGTCCTTGAATGCCTCCGCCACCCTGGCCTGGCAGTCGGCATAGGCCCGATAGTCGGCGAGGAGCAGGTATTGGTCGTGCTCGAGCAGGCTGCTCACCAGCGGGCGGAACTCGTCGGGCTGGTCTGGCGAGAAGAAGCCCGAGTTGATCAGGTCGATCACCGCGCGCAGGTCCTCGTCCTTCTCGTAGAAGTCGCGCGGTCGGTAGCCCCGGCGCAGCGTCTCCTGCACCTCCGCTGCCGTCAGGCCGAAGAGGAAGAAGTTCTCCGCGCCGACCTCCTCGCGGATCTCGACGTTGGCGCCATCGAGCGTGCCGATGGTGAGCGCGCCGTTGAGGGAGAACTTCATGTTGCCCGTGCCCGAGGCCTCCTTGCCCGCCGTCGAGATCTGCTCCGAGAGGTCGCTCGCCGGGAACAGCTTCTCGGCCAGGGAGACGCGGTAGTTGGGGAGGAAGATCACCTTGAGGAGGCCGCCCACTTGAGGATCGTGGTTGATCACGCCGGCGACCGCGTTGATCAGCTTGATGATGTTCTTCGCCACGAAGTACGCGGGCGCCGCCTTCCCGCCGAAGATCACCGTGCGCGGCACCATCTGGACGGCGAGCGGGTTCTTCTTGATGCGCAGGTAGAGCGAGACCACGTGCAGCAGGTTGAGCAGCTGCCGCTTGTACTCGTGGAGCCGCTTGATCTGCACGTCGAAGAGCGACTTCGGGTCGATCTGCAGCTTGTAGTCGTGCGCGATCCACTGCGCGAGCTTGTTCTTGTTGGTCTGCTTGATCTGCCGGATCTCCTCGACGAAGGAGGGGTCCTCTGCGAGCGGCACCAGCCTGGCGAGCTCGTCGAGGTTCTTGTGCCACGCCTCGCCGATGCGCCCGGTGATCGCGTCCGACAGCTTGGGGTTGGCGGCGAGCAGCCAGCGGCGCGGGGTGACGCCGTTGGTCTTGTTGTTGAAGCGCTCGGGCCACATCTCGTTGAAGTCGTGGAGCAGGTTCTCCTTGAGCAGCTGCGTGTGCAGCGCCGCGACGCCGTTCACCGAGTGCGACCCGACCACCGCCAGCGAGGCCATGCGGATCTTCTTGTTCACGCCGTCGCCGTCGTCGATCAGGCTCATCCGCGGGATGCGCGCGTCGTCGAGCGGGAACCGGTTGCGCACCTGCCGCAGGAAGCGCCGGTTGATCTCGAAGATGATCGCGAGGTGGCGCGGGAGGATCCGCCCGAACAGCTCGACGGGCCAGGTCTCGAGCGCCTCGGGGAGCAGGGTATGGTTGGTATACCCGAAGGTCGCCTGGGTGATGGTCCAGGCCTGCTCCCATGGCAGGTGGTGCAGGTCGATCAGCTGCCGCATCAGCTCGGGGATCGCCACCGCCGGGTGGGTGTCGTTGAGCTGGATCGCCACCTTGTCGGAGAACTTGGTGAAGTCCTTCTGGTGGTTGACCTGGTAGCGCCGGATGATGTCGTGCAGCGAGCAGGTGACGAAGAAGTACTGCTGCTTGAGCCGCAGCTCGCGCCCGAACATCTTGGTGTCGCTCGGGTAGAGGACCTTTGAAATGGTCTCGGACCGGTTCTTGTCGAGCACGGCGCGCTCGTAGTCGCCGTCGTTGAACTGGTTGAGGTCGAACTCGCTCGACGCGCGGGCCCGCCAGAGGCGCAGCGTGTTCACCGTCTGCGTCCCATAGCCCGCGATCGGCGTGTCGTAGGCCATGCCGAGCACGGTCTCGGCGTCGACCCAGTGGGCGTGGAAGCCGCCCAGGCCGTCGAGGCGCTCCTCCACCCGGCCGCCGAACTGGACGGGCACCGTGTACTCGGGCCGCGCGATCTCCCACGGGTTGCCCATCCGGAGCCACTCGTCGGGCCGCTCCACCTGCGCGCCGTTCTTGATCTCCTGCTCGAACATCCCGAACTCGTAGCGGATGCCATAACCCGAGCCCGGCAGGTCGAGGGTGGCGAGCGAGTCGAGGAAGCAGGCCGCGAGCCGCCCGAGGCCGCCGTTGCCGAGGCCCGCGTCGGGCTCCTGCTCGACCAGGTCCTCGAGGTTGAAGCCGGCCATCTTGAGCGCCTCGCGGCTCGACTCGACCAGCCCCAGGTTGTTCAGGTTGTTGTAGAGCGCGCGGCCCATGAGGAACTCGGCCGAGAGGTAGTAGACGCGCTTGCAGTCCTGCGTGTAGTAGCGCTGCTGGGTGGCGATCCACCGCTCGATCATCCGGTCGCGCACCGTGTGGGCGAGCGCGGAGTAGCGGTCGTGCAGCGTCGCCGAGTATTGGTCCTTCGCCTGCGTGTAGAGCAGGTGGTTGGTGAGGGACGCGAGCAGCGTGGTGGCTTCGTTCGGGCTGATGACTCGTCGCATGGGCGCGAAGGTGACCAGAGTCCTTGCCTCCGCGCAAGGCTTGCAAGGCCAGCGCGTTCAATGCGACTTACGCGGCGCGGCTTGATTCGCGGCGGAGCCCCGCCAGGAACGGAGGCA
>JAYWAO010000557.1:0-8434 GCA_043782365.1 Deltaproteobacteria bacterium | reverse complement strand
GCGCCCGCTTCTCGACCATCTCCGACTGCATCCGGGAGGCGAGCCCGTCCGACAAGATGCGCCGGATCACCCGCAGCGCCGGGAAGTCCGGGTGCAGCTCGGGCGGCGCGCGGAAGCAGAGCTGCACCTGCGTCTGCGACTCCTTGTGGTCGACCAGCACCAGCCTCGGGCCGTCGCTCGCGGGCTCGGGCGGCGCGGTGTCCTCGAGGGCCAGGCCCGCGGGCAGCCCGCCGAAGGTGCGCTCCGCGAGGCGCAGCACCTCCGCGTGCTGCACGGGGCCCGCGCAGGCCAGCACCAGGTTGCGCGCGCCGTAGGCCCGTGCGTGGTGGGCGCGGAGCTGCTCCTCGCTCAGGGCCGCCACGGTGTCGCGCGTGCCGGCGATCTTCAGCGCCAGCGGGTGGCCCTCGAACAGCTCGCGCTTGGCGAGGTTGTCGACGTCGATGTCCCGGCCGTCCTCGTCGACCTCGTCGAGGATCTCCTCGAGGATCACCTCGCGCTCGAGCTCGATGTCCTTGAAGAGCGGCCGCGCCAGCATGTCGCCGAGGACTGCAAAAGGCACCTCGAGCCTGGCCGGGTGCACGGGCGAGGTGTAGAAGCCGTGGTCGCGGCAGGTGACGCCGTTCAGGTCGCCGCCGACGTCCTCCACCAGCGCGTTCATCGCGCGCCCGTCGGGGAAGCCGGCGCTGCCGCGGAAGAACAGGTGCTCGAGGAAGTGGCAGACGCCGTTGGTCTCCGCCGTCTCGTGGCGCGAGCCGGCCCGCACGAACACCGAGACGAGACCCGAGTGGAGGTGGGGCAGCGGCACGGTGACGACGCGCAGCCCGTTGTCGAGCACGCTCGTCTGCGCGCCACCAGCAGGGCTGCCCACCGCGGCGCCGCGCGCAGGCGCGTGCTGGCTGGCCTCGGCGGCCCGCTGCATGGCCCTCTGGGGTGCGCTGGAAGCGGTCTCTGTCTCTGCGCGGCGGTCCAAGGGGCCGAGCATATACGGCCCGGGCGGCGCAGTGTCGAGCCGTTGCTGGCGCTGCGACGCCGCGGCCCGCAGCCCGAGCCGCTACAGGGGCAGCTTGAGGGTGAAGCTCGTCCCCACGCCTGGCGTGCTGGCGCAGGTGAGCTGCCCGCCGTGCTCCTGCGCGATCTCCTGCGCCAGCGCGAGGCCGAGGCCCGTGCCGCGCTCCTTGGTGGTGAAGAACGGGTCGAAGATGCGCTGCAGCCGCTCGGGCGGGATGCCCGGGCCGCTGTCCTTGATCTCGACCAGCGCCAGGCCTCCCTCGGTGCGCGTGACCACCTCGAGCCGGCCGCCCCCGGGCATCGCCTCTCGCGCGTTGCGCACCAGGTTGAGCAGCAGCTGGCGGATCTGCGAGGGGTCGAACGAGAGCAGCGGCGCGGCGGGATCGAGCTTCGCCTCGAGCAGCACCCCGCCGGCCTGCAGCTCGGGGCGGACGAAGTCGAGCAGGTCGCGCACCGCCTCGCCGAGGTCGGCCTTGAGCGGCTGCGGGCGCGGGAGCCGCGCGTAGCGCAGGTACTCCTCGGTCACCGCCGCCAGCCGATCGACCTCGCGCCCGATCGCCGCGCAGAGCGCCACCGCCGCCCTGGTCTGCTCGGGCACCGGCCCGCCTCCGGCGCTCGCCGCCTCCTCGGCCTGCGACTGCAGCCGCTCGGAGAGCTCCTCGGCGTTGAGCCCGATCGCCGAGAGCGGGTTGCGGATCTCGTGCGTGATCTGCGCGGCGATGCGCCCGATCGCCGCCAGCCGCTCCGAGCGCAAGAGCGCCTCGCTCTGGGCGCGGAGCTGCTTCTCGCGGGCCGCGAGCCGGCCGGCCATCGCGTTGAACTCGCGCGCGAGCACGGCCAGCTCGTCGCCGCCGCGCTCGCCCACCTCGACCTTGGCCACCGCGTCGGGGGCGCCGCGGCCGAGCGCCTGCACCGCCTCGGTGAGCACGCTGATCGGCGAGAGCGCCCGCTGCGCCAGCCAGGTGATGAGCAGGCCGACGCCGAGCGCCAGCAGCGAGAGGAAGATCAGCGCCCAGCGGGTGTCGCGCTCCTGCTGCTCGGCCTCACTGACGCCGCGGCCCATCTCCCGGCCGATGACGTCGAGCAGCGCCTTGATCTCGTAGTCGACCCGCCGCTGCGCCGCCCCGAGCCGCTCGGCGGCCTCGCGCAGACCGGGCAGCTCGCGCGGGGAGGCGGTGGCCTGCGCCTCGGGCGTCTCCAGCATGGTGTCGAGCGCGGCCGCCTCGGCCTCCTCGGCGGCGATCCGCTCGGCCAGCCCCTGCAGCCGCGCCTCGACGCCTTGCAGCAGCTCGCGCCCCTCGGCCTCCTCCGCTGTCTTCAGCGACGCCTGCACCTGCTCGCGAGCCCGCGCGAGCCTCTCCGACACCGCGCGCGAGAAGTAGGTGCGGTCGAGGTCGATGAGCGCGTGGCGCTGGCGCGGGTCGCTCTCGTCGAGCAGCCGGTCGCTCGAGCGGGTGCGCTCCTTCTGCAACGCTTCCATCGAGCCCGCAGTGCGGGTGAGCGGGAAGTAGCCAGACGAGACGAGGCGCAGGCTCTGGCCGATCCGGTGCATCCGGACGATGCCGAAGATCGAGAGCGCGCCGCTGGTCACCAGCACGGCGACGAACCCGAGGAACACCTTGGTGGCGATCGAGATCCGCACGGCGCTCCCGTCAGGCCTCGCGGCGGCGGCGCAGCTCGGCGCGCAGGTAGTCGATCAGCACGTCGAGGTAGCCCTCGATGGGCGGGCAGCGCAGCGGACCGAGCGCCTCCATCGTGTTGCGCGAGGAGTAGAAGGTGAGCTGGCTCAGCGCCGCCAGCGCGCTGCGCTGCTCGCGGGTGAGCCGCTCCAGCCCGGGCAGCCGCAAGAGCGTGTCGGCGAGGCGCAGCCCCAGCCTCACCCGTGGCAGCTTGCGGCCCGAGCGCTGCGCGATCTGCTCCCAGACCCGCCGCACGCTGGTGGGGTTCGGATCGACCAGGTGGAAGGTCTTGCTCGTGGCGTTCGGGTGGTGGTGCAGCGCGAGCGCGGCGCTGGCGGCGAAGTCGATCGGCACCACGTTGAACGGCGCGCCGCCGTCTCCCGGGAGCGGCAGGGGCAGCGAGGCGGGTGTCTGCGCGAGCAGCATCGCCAGCGCATAGGGGCCCTCGAAGCGGTCGATCTCGCCCGTGCGCGAGTCGCCCACCAGGAGACCGAGGCGGACCACCACGCAGGCCACCTCGGCCATCGCCCCGCGCACCAGGAGCTCCGCCTGGTAGCGGGTCTCCTCCCAGGCGTCGTGGAACCGCTGGCCCATCGCCAGCTCGTCCTCGGTGACCACGCCCGTGCGCTGGCCCGAGACCGCCACCGTGGAGAGGTGGGTGAAGCGGCGCAGCCGCTGCGCGTCGGCGGCGAGGTCGAGCGCGGTGCGGGTGCCCTCGACGTTGATCCGCTGCAGCCCGGCGCGATCGGCCGAGAGCTGGCTCGACTCGGCGGCGTGGAGGATGTCGGTCACCTCCCCGCTGAGGGCGCGGTACTCGGCCGAGGAGAGCCCCAGGTGCAGGTGCGAGACCTCGCCGTAGAGGAGCTGCAGGCGGGCGCGCTGCTCCTCGGGTAGGGCGGCTGCGAACTCCTTGGCCTGCGCAGAGGCGGCCTCGCGGCAGAGCAGGGCCACCCGCGAAGGCGGCCCGCGCTCGGGGGTCCGCTGCAGCTCGGCCAGGATCAGGCGGCGCGCGAGCAGTCGCGGGAAGCCGGTCACCAGGGTGAGCGGAGCGGGCCGATCGGGCTCAGCCACGGGCGCGCTCGGCGTCGGGCGCGGGGGCGCAGCCAGCGGCGGGGTCTTCGATCACCCCCGCGGCGCCGTGGAGGGCCAGCTGCGCACGCAGCGCGGAGAGTAGATGTAATACCTTCACGCGCAGCTCGGCCTCGGTGCCCGAGTTGTCGAGCACCCAGGTCGCCCGCCGCGCCTTCTCCGCCTGCGGCATCTGCGCGGCGAGCCGGGCGCGGACGTCAGCCTCGCTCACGCCGTCGCGCTGCCGCACCCGGCGCAGCTGCTCCTCCGCGGAGACGGTGACCACGATCAGGCCGCCCTCGTAGGGCCCGAGGCCGTTCTCCAGGAGGAGCGCCGCCTCGTAGACCGCCAGCGGCTCCCCCCGGTCGCGCAGCTCGTGCAGGCGCCGGACCACTTCCTGGAAGATGCGCGGGTGGGTGATCTGGTTGAGCGCCGCGCGCTCTGCCGGGTCCTGGAAGATGCGGGCGCCGAGCGCCTTGCGGTCGAGGCGGCCGTCGGGAGCGACCACGCCGGGGAAGCGCGCGGCGATCTCCAGCAGCGCCGGGGTGCCGGGCTCGACCACGTCGCGGGCGACCTGGTCGGCGTCGATCACCGGCACGCCGGCCTCGGCGAGGAGGCGACCGACGGTGGACTTTCCGGCGCCGATGTTCCCGGTGAGGCCGATGGTGCGCATACTAACCGGGTACTCTACCGCAGCTTCGAGGACGCTTGCGCACGAGCCGAGGTTACTCCTCGCTCGGATAGACCCGCAGGCGCCCTGGGCTGGCAATGAAGAGGCGGCCAGTCACTTGGCGCCGGGCCAGATCCGCCAAGACAATCCGTAAGAGTGAAGACACTTGGCCCAGGGTTGCGCTGGAGGGCCGAAGGACGACGATTCCCGCCTCAGCCTGGGGCGGGAAGAGAAGAGTGTTCGCGAAGTCGAGATCGAGTGTCACCAGCGTGCGCAGCTCTGCCCTGGCCGCCGAGAGGACGGCGGCGTCGAGGGCGCCGCCGAGGTGTTCATCGAGGACGGTGTGGACGTCATGGCCAAGCGCAGCGAGGCGGCGAGCCTGACGTCGAGGTTCTCGTCGAGCTTCAGCCGCATCAGCGCACAGGCTCCTCGAAGGGAAGCGACTCGTGCGTCATGCGCGAGAGCTCAGCAGCGAAGGCGAGCGCCGCGTCGATGTCCTTGTCGCTCAGGGATGGATAGGCTTGGAGCAGCTCGAAGCGCGAGATCCCCTCTCCGAGGTTGGCAAGCACCAACTCGACGGCGATCCTGGTACCCTTGATACAGGGCCTTCCGCCGCAGATCCCGGGTGTCGCCGAGATGCGCTGCAGCGCCTGGGTGCGATCCATTGACGACCTCCGCGCCGATTCTACTCCTATCCTCGGCGATCGGCCCAGCGGTGCGGAGCGCCCGCGAACGGGATCCGCAGATTGCCTCGAGGCCCCACCGCTGCTAGATCAGGCGCCGAATGCGCCTCGCCTCCGCCCTCGTCTGCTCGCTCGCCTGCCTCCTCGCCGGCCTGGCCGCCGCCGCGCCCGCGCGCGCCAGCGACCTCGTCGGCCCCGAGAGCTGCCGCACCTGCCACCAGGCCGCCTACCAGCTCTGGGCGCAGGGTCCGCACGCGCGCGCCGCCGAGACCCTCACCGGCCAGCAGCGGCAGGCCCCGCTCTGCCTGCAGTGCCACTCGCGCGACGAGGTCCGCTCGGGCGCAGCCCAGGTGGCCGGCGTCTCCTGCGAGACCTGCCACGGCGGCGGCCGCTTCTACCAGCCGTCGATCGTCATGCGCGACCACGACGTGGCCCGCCTCTTCGGCCTCGCCGATCTCACCTCCGCCAACGCCGGCCCGCTCTGCCTCTCCTGCCACGGCGGCGAGCAGCAGCTCCTCTCGGGGCCGTTCGAGCTGCAGGCGGCGCTGGCGAAGATCGACCACTGGACGGCCGACCGCGCCGCCCGAAAGACCGCCTCCCTCAGGCCCGCGCGCAGCCAGCTCGCCGGCTGGTTGGCGGCCCGCTAGCGGCAGCCGTGAAGGCCGACGCCGTGCCGACTGTCATCGCAATCCGGAGCACCCGATGAGTGAGCTAGCCCTACCGCCAGAGTCCGTAGTCTCCGACGTGGCGCGCCTTCCCGACGCCGACCCCCAGCAAGCCAACCTCGTCATCGAGAAGGTCTGGCGCTTCTTCTGCTCGCTGGAGCTGACGCTGGTGAACATGCTGCTCATCTTCTTCGGGATGATCGCGGGGACCTTCGTAAACCCCTCGAACGACTCGCTGACCAACATCGAGAAGGCGTTCGCGGCCAAGCCGGCCGTGCTCTGGGCGTACCGCACCTTCGAATTGTATGACCTTTTTCACAGCTGGTGGTTCACCGGCCTGATGCTCTCGCTCGCGCTGAATTTGGTGGCCTGCTCGCTCGAGCGCCTGCCGCGCATCTACTTCCTCGCGCGCTACCCCGAGAAGCGGATCGACGCGGTCAAGGGCCTGCGCTTCAGGAGCGGTGGCAAGGTGCCCGACGGCGCCACCGCCGAGGGCGCGCTGGCGACCGTGGTGGCGGCGATCAAGGGCCGCGGCTTCACCATCGAGACCCTCGCCGCCGAGCCCGACGGCGCCGTGCGCCTCTTCGCCGAGAAGGGCCGCTTCGCGCGGTTCGGCGTCTGGGTGGTGCACCTCTCGCTCCTCTTGGTGCTCGGCGGCGGCGTCTACGGGCGGCTCACCGCCTTCGAGGGCATCAGCAACGTCCCGCAGACCGGGGGCCTCTCGGACGCGATGGTCGTCCGCCTCCCCGACGGCAAGGTCTTCCGCAAGAAGTACCTCGACGAGGACGGCAAGGCCTTCATCGTCCGCTGCGACGACTTCCGGCTCAAGGAGTTCGAGCCCGGCCGCGCCAAGGCGTTCGAGAGCGACCTGAAGGTCTTCGAGCGGCTCCCCGACGGCTCGCCGGGCAAGCAGCTCGACGAGGCGACCATCAACGTCAACCACCCGCTCCGCTACGGCGGTCTTACATTTTACCAGGCGAGCTACCAGAAGCTCGACGAGCAGGAGCGCGCCAAGCTCCAGCTGATCGACAAGCTGGGCAAGACCAAGAAGGAGCTGCTGCTCGGGCCGGGCGAGCCCGTCGAGGCGGCCGACGGCCTGCGCTACCAGGTGGTGGACTACAACCCCGACTACAACAACCTCGGCCCCGCGGTGCAGCTCCTGCGCACCGAGCTGCCGTCGGGCGGCAAGTTCCCCGAGGGCAACGTCACCCCGCAGAGCGCCAAGACGACAACTTTTTGGGTCTTCAGCAAGGCGCCGCGCTTCGACGCCGACAACCGCGAGGACCGCTTCGCCTTCGCCTTCGAGAAGCTGCAGTCGCTCTACGCGACGGGCCTGCAGGTCGCGCGCGACCCGAGCACGCCGGTCATCTACACGGGCTGCTTCCTCTTGTTCTTGGGGATCTTCATCGCCTTCTTCACCGCCCACAAGCGCCTCTGGGTGAAGCTCGACGGGCGCATGCTCGCGCTCGGCGGCGCCGCGCACCGCAACGCCGAGGTGTTCGGCGAGGACTTCGACGCGCTCTGCGCCGAGCTGGGCGTCGCGCCCGCGAAGAAGAAGAAGGCGCCGCCGCTGGAAGCGGTCACCGCTTGATCACGGTCCTCGACGCCGCCTTCCTCCTCTCCGCCACCGAGCCCGCTGGCTGGCCTGCCCTGGGCCCGCCCGAGTTCGCCTTCTGCGGGCGCAGCAACGTGGGCAAGTCGAGCTGCCTCAACGTGCTGGCGGGCCGCAAGGGGCTCGCCCGCGTCTCCAACACGCCGGGCCGCACCCGGCTGATCAACTTCTTCAAGCTGGAGATCGGCGAGAAGACCCGCTCGGGCGCGATCAGCCACAAGCAGACGGTGGGCTTCACCGACCTGCCGGGCTACGGCTTCGCCAAGGGCCCGCACAAGGAGCGGGACGCCTGGAAGAAGATGATCGAGACGTACCTGGTGCAGCGGCAGACGCTGCGCGCGCTCCTCGTGCTGGTGGACGGCGAGATCGGCCCGCAGCCGAGTGACGTCGAGCTGATCAACTGGGCCGGCCTCCTCGGCAAGCCGATCGTGGCGGTGGCCACCAAGCTCGACCGGCTCGCCAAGACCCGGCGCGGGCCGCAGCTGGACAAGATCGCCAAGACGCTCGGCATGCCGAAGAGCCTGGTGATCGGCTTCTCCTCGGTGGAGCCGTTCGGGGTGGACGAGGTCTGGCGGTCGATCACCGACTCGGTCAAGGCAGCCCAGCGGTGAAGCGGGCGTTGCTTGCCGAAGCAATGGTTGCGATTGCAATCATTGCGACTGCAGCCATCCTCGGCTGCGGCGGGCTGCTCTCCAAGGACGTCCCGGTGGTGCAGGAGTTCCAGGTCGGCGGGAACCTGCCGGGCACGGGGCCTACGCTCCCCTCGGGCACGCTGACGGGCCCGCTCTCGGCCAGCGCGGGCGACCTCGCGCACCTCTCCAGCGTCACTTTGCAGTCGGTGACCATCGAGAGCACCGACGGGCAGCCGATCAACTTCCTCTCCTCGGGCGCGCTCACGCTCACGGCGTCGGGCCAGGCCGACGTCACGCTGGCGGCGCTGCCGAGCCTCGTGTCGGCCTCCGCGACTGGCATCGCGACCTTCGCGCTGCAGGGGAGCACCGACTTGAAGCCGTACCTCGCGGCCGGCGGCACGCTGACTGCGGCGTTCA
>JAYWAO010000556.1:0-8508 GCA_043782365.1 Deltaproteobacteria bacterium | reverse complement strand
CGCAGCTGATCGCCGAGGCAGGGCCACTCTTGAAGTCGCTGATCGCCGAGAGCCCGCTGCGGCAGCAGTACCGCTACGACTACGCGAACTGGCTGCTCGACGACGGCAAGCCGCTCGACGCGAAGGCGCAGCTCGAGGCGGCGCTCGCCGCCGAGGAGACCATCGGCGATTCGCGCTGGCGGCTCGGCGCGTTCCTCTGGCGCAGCCTCTCGCAGCCGCGGCAGGGCGCCGAGCAGATGGTCCGCGCGATGACGGGCAGCTGCCCGTACCTCTACCGCAACCCGATCGAGCTGCAGCAGCTGGCGCAGGCCTACTCGGTCGTGGGCGATCGGGACGGGCTCAAGACCTTGCCAGGCCGCCTCGAAGACCTCGGCCGCGAGGACAAGTCGACGCCGGTCTACCTGGGCATCGCGGGGTACCTGGAGCGCAGCGGCCTCATCGCCGAGCGCGACCAGGTGCTCGACCTCGCGCGGCAGCGGGACCTGACGGTGATCTCGAAGCTGGCGCCGCTCAAGGATGGCCGGGTGAAGTCGCTCGCCGAGCTGGAGCGGGCGGCCACCCCGTCGAAGGCCGCGCCCTAGCCGCCGGCTCCACGGAATCGGGGCCGCGCGGAGAAGCTCCGCGCGGCCCCAGGGATCGCAAACAGCGGGCTTTGCTACAGCTCGCAGTTGGTCATCGTGCCGCCGGCGCCCGGGTTCATGCAGGTGTCCACGCCGCCCTTGCCGTCGAGGACGGAGCTCGCGCCGTTGTTGCCGTCGAGGATGTTGTCGAGGCTGTTGCCCGTGATGGTGTTGGTGCCGCTGCCGCCCCAGGCGTTCTCGCAGTCGTCCACCGTGCCGCCGATGGTGACCGAGCCGGAGCCCGCGCTGGTGGAGGAGGTGCCGACGCCCAGGTTGATGGTGACCGCGCCCGTCACGCCGCTGAAGTCGAGCGTGTCGTTGTTGCCCGCGCCGCAGTAGACGGTGTCGTTGCCGGGGCTGGTGCTGGTGGAGAAGATGAAGACGTCGTCGCCGTTGCCGCCGTACAGCCTGTCGTCGCCGGCCTGGCCGTCGAGGGTGTCGTCGCCGTCGAGCCCGTAGAGGGTGTCGTTGCCGGCGCCGCCGCGCAGGTAGTTGGCCGAGGCGTTCCCGGTGATGGTGTCGTCGCCGCTGCCGCCCGTGCAGTTCTCGACGTCGGTGCCGATGATGATCGACTCGCCGGCGCCGCCCGAGACCGTCTTGCCGTCCATCACCACGGTGACCGCGGTGGTGCGGGCGCTGAAGTCGATGAGGTCGGTGCCACCGCCGCCGTTGAAGACGTCCTTGCCGGTGCCGCCCGTCGAGGGGCTCGCGCCGGTGCTGGAGGCCGAGTTGGCGAGGAAGGTGTCGTTGCCCGCGCCGCCGTTGACGGTGACGCCGTGGAGGCTCGGCGAGATGGTGTCGCCGTACTTCGAGAGGTAGACGACCTCGATGTCGTCGCCGATCTTCAGGTTCTCGGCGCCGGCCGACTTGCCCGAGGCGGTGCCGTTGCTGGTGCTGGTCGAGTTCATCACCAGGGTGAGGGCGCCGCCGGCGGAGCGGGCGCGGAAGTCGAGGGTGTCGGTGCCCGCGCCGCCGTAGAAGGCCACCGTGTCGATGCCGCTGGTGGTCGAGGTGCCGTCCTGGAAGGTGTCGTTGCCGTCGTTGCCGTAGAGCGTGCTGGTGCTCGCGCCCGGGAGCAGCGTGTCGTCGCCCGCCGCGCCGTAGATGGTGAGCGTGCCCGTGAAAGCCGCGCTGCCCGTGGAGGCGTTCGCCTGGCCCGAGATGAGGTCGGCGCCGGGGCCGCCGGAGATGGTGACGTCGAAGCTGCCGCCGCCCGACCCGGAGACGTCGGTGCGCGTGTTGTTGACCGAGACAGCCGGCGCAGCGGCGGTGCCGCCGACGTAGATCTTGTCGGCCGCGGAGGTGCCCTTGACCTTGATGCCGCTGCTGCCAGCCGAGGCGGTGGCGGTGAGGGCCGCGGTGCCGCCGGTGGCAGCGAGGAACGCGCCGTTGGAGAAGTCGAAGACCACCGTGCC
Source organism: Deltaproteobacteria bacterium (assembly GCA_043782365.1). Classification (GTDB taxonomy): domain Bacteria; phylum Myxococcota; class Myxococcia; order Myxococcales; family 40CM-4-68-19; genus CAIWCD01. The sequence continues at coordinate 6,473 of JAYWAO010000556.1, read as the reverse complement.
GCCGCCGGTGCCGAGGTTGGCGACGACCGAGGTGACGGTGCCCGCGCCGGTGGCGCCGTTGGTGGCCGCGACCGTGTACGGACCGAGGGCGCTGCCGCCGCAAGTGCTGCGGCCGTTGAAGAGGAGCGTGAACGGGCCCGTGCCCGAGGCCGAGCGCGAGACGATCACCGTCTCGGCGGACCCGATCGGCACGGTCAGCTGCTTGGTCGCGAGCACGCAAGTCCCGGCCACGGCGCTCAGCGCGTTCGACAGCGGCGTTCCCGGGTAGTCCGGATTGTCGACCACGGAGTGCTGCTCCGCAGCCGGGGAAAGGTCCGAGCAGGCCGCGACTCCCGCCGCGAGGGCGAGGGCCGCAGTAGCCCAGAGGGTTCGATGAAAGCGGGAATTGAGGCGCATTTGCTCGCTCCTTCGGGTTCGAAAAGATCGCCGTGGCCTACCCGCGGCGAGGGGGGTTCACGGTGGTCTATCGACACGACCGGGCAGGGCCTTAAGGAAGGGCACCGGCAGCTGCGCCGATGGGCGATCTGGCGCCAGAGGATTGGCGGTCGCGGATCAATCCGGCCGATACTTCGCCTGAAATGAGACCCTCTCCGCAGCGGACCTTCGCGCCCGGCGCGCTCTTCCTCTGTGCAGCGGCGGGCCTTCGGCCTCTGCGCCATGAGCGGGCGCTGGGGCTCCTTCGCGCCTCACCCACAGCTACAGCGGCCCGGCGCTCTCGATCGGCTTCAAGTCGAGCGCCGGCGGCCTGCCCGCCCTCTGCTTGGTCAAGGGCATCGCAGCGCCACGCTACTTCTTCGCCTCGGCCTCCCGCGCCGCCGCTTGCTCCTCCTCGACGAGCTTGGAGGCGAGCCCGACGAAGTCCTCCTCGGTGAGCAGCGCCACGATGTGCTCGTCCTGCAGCACCGGCAGGCAGCCGATCCGGTAGCGCCGCATCAGCGCCAGCGCCATCAGCGTGGGCGTGTCGGGCGTGACCGTGACGAGGTCCTTCTTCATGATCTCCGAGACCGGGACGCTCGGGCTGCCCGGCGCGGCCGGCGCCTTCGCCAGCTTGTTCAAGTGGCGCAGGATCGCCCGGTGCGAGACGAGGCCCACCAGCCGGCCCTTGTCGTCCTCGACGGGGACGTGGCGGATCCGCTCCCACTCCATGAGGTCGGCGACCAGCTCCACGGGGTCGTCCGGTCGCACCGTCACCAGGTCGGACTTCATGTACTGCGAGACCTTCTGGTGCCCGGTGTGCGCGGTGTCCGCCTCCTCGAGCCGGCCGCGCTCCCACTCGGAGACCGGCAGCCCGGTCTTCTGGCGGGAGATCATCGCCGCCACCAGCGCGCTGTCCCGCGCGCCGGGCGAGCCGCGCTCCTTCATGCCCACCAACGACTGCGCCACCCAGCGCGCGCCCGTGCGCAGCGTGCGGACGCGGCGGTCGAGGATGTTCAGGTATCGCTCGGCATCCTCGGAGTCGACGCCTGCCCGCTCCAGGCCCGACTTCGCGAGCGGCAGGAGCCGGTCGAGGATGAGCGGCTGTGCCAGCAGCTCCTCGCCGTCGAGCCAGGTGAGGCGGGCGCCCAGGCCGTCGCGCGCGGCCGCGTAGAGGTTCGCGCGCGCGTGGTCGTAGTCCATCCGCTCGGCGACGTCTTCCAGGGTGGCGCCCAGCTCGCTCATCAGGCCGAGCCAGAGCGCGCCGCTCGCGACCTCATCGGCGATGCTGGGGCCGGACGGCAGCACCCGCAGCTCGATGCGCAGGTGCGGCTTGCCGTTCTCGGAGATGCCGTAGGTGGGGCGGTTCCACCGGTAGATGGTCCCGTTGTGCAGCCGCAGCGCCTTCAGCTCGGGCACCGCGCCGCGCGCGAGCGTGTCGAGCGCGTCCTCGCCGAGCTCGGTGCCCACCAGCGGACGGTAACGGACGATGTTCTCCTTGTAGAGCTCGGCGACGCCCCCCTTGAGCCAGCCGCTCCCAAACGACACGCGGCCCTGCTGCTCGCGCAGGTGCAGGCCCGGCGTGCGGATGTCGCACGACTGCTCGAAGAGCGCGATCCGCGTCTCGCTCCACAGCCTGCGGCCGAAGAGCAGCGGCGAGTTGCAGCCCGAGGCGAGCACGGGCGCGAGCAGCAGCTGCGCGAGGTTGTAGTGGTGGGCGAAGCGCTCGGGCTCGGCCAACTGTAAGTGTACCTGGAAGCTGGCGTTGCACGCCTCGACCATCACCGAGTCGTGCGACATCACCAGCTCGTCGATGCCCTTGATCTGGAAGTCGAACGACTCGCCGCGCGCCTCGTGCATGGCGCGGTTGAGGGCCAGGTAGCGCGGGTTGGGCACCATGTTGCGCAGGTGCAGGTCGGTCTTGCCGATGGTGGGCAGGATGCCGGCCATCACCGGGTAGATCTCCATCGGCGCGCCGACCGCGCGGACCTTCTCGAACAGCGCGGTGAGCTGCGCCTCCATCGCCGCGAGGCCCTTGCCGGCGAACGGCTGCGCGTCGGCGTTGGCCTCGAGGTTGAAGAGGCCCAGCTCGGTGGTGAAGTGCTTGTCCTCGATCTTCTCGAGGATCCTCAGCGCGCCCGGCGCCGGGTGGTACGCGCGGTCCACCAGGAAGAGCTCCTGCTCGGCGCCGATGCGGCTGACCCCGCGCTCGAACAGGTTCTCGGCGAGCATCTGCTCGACGGCGCGCACGTCGCTGAGCACGGCGCGGGTGAAGGCGCGGCGCTGCGCCCCGTCGAACGAGCCCTGGTCGACCTGCTTGTGCTGCCGGGTGTCTTCCATCGCGTACCTCGGGTGCTACCCAGTTGCTGCACTGTGAGCCGCGCTTAGAGTATTACTTCGTCCACTTCTCGAGGTACTTGGGCAGCATCGCCCGCCAGGTGACCCAGTCGTGGTGCCAGTCGGGTCCCCAGGAGTCGACGTGGTTGGGGATGCCCTTTGCGCCGAGCACGTTGGCGAGCGCCCAGGTCTCGCCGAGGTTCTCCCACTTGCCTTCGCCGGTGGCGAACTGGATGAAGCGCGTGCGCAGCACGTCGAGGTGCAGGCCCTCGAGGTGGGGCACGAAGAGGAGCGGCGAGGAGACGCAGTACTCCTCGTTCGGCTGGCCCACCTCGATGAAGCGCATCAGGTCGTAGGTGCCGCTCATCGAGAGCGCGCGGGTGAAGACGTCGGGGAAGCGGCAGACCATCGCCGCGGCGTGGAACGCCCCGATCGACGCGCCCGCGGCCCAGATGGGGATGCCCTCCGTCTGGCAGTCGAGGCGGATGGCCGGGACCACCTCGTGCTTGATGAACTGGTGGAACTGGTGCTGCATCTTCATCCGGTAGTCGGGGTTGCCGGTCTTGTTGAACCAGACCGAGCCGGCCAAGGAGTCGCAGGAGTAGATCTTGATCTTCCCCGCCTCCAGCAGGGGCTGGAGCGCCTTGATCATCAGGAAGCGCTCGATCTCCTCGGCGTCGCCGCCGGCGGTGGGGAAGACCAGCACGGGCTGGCCGGTCTCGCCCCAGCGGGCGAGCGTGATCTCGTGGCCGAGGCGCTGCGAGTACCAACGGGACTTCAGGAACATGGACTCTCCAGATGAAGAAGCGCGACGAAAGCCGGCAACTGCCGACAACAACCTATGAGGTAGTTTGCGGTCGGGCTTTGTCTTGTCGCGCCTATGGACAGCCCGCTGCGCGCCAGGCCTGGATGCGGCTCCAGAACAGCTCCGTGAACTTCTCCACCTCGTGCGGCGGGAAGAGCGCGGCGGTCTTCAGCCGCACCGCCTCCTTGGCCTCGGGCGAGGCGAAGAACGCGTAGGCCACGTCGTCGAGGTGGCCGAGGTGCCGGGCGCAGAACTCCTCGAACTTCGCGGTCTCGAACCGCTGGTCGGCGATCGCGGCGTACTGATCGAGCTTGTCGGCGTACGAGAGGTCCTGCTTCGCCACCTCGTAGAAGGGCTCCCAGTCGAGGGTGCGGCGCATCTTGCGCTTGGTGGCGGCGCAGAAGATCGTCCACTTCAGATAGGACTTCACCAGCCACGGGAAGTGGAAGTGGAGCGAGGTCACTTGCGAGTCGGGGCACGGATTGGCAAAGTCGATCGGGTACCAGACCCCGTCCTTGCGCAGCGCCTCGCAGGAGTTGAAGTCCCAGCCGAAGAAGGCGTTGATGGTGAGGGTCACCTTTCGCAGGTGCTCGGTGTCTGCAGCGGAGATGAAGCCGGTCTGCATCGTGTAGCGGTCGTGCAGCGGCGCGTCCGGGTCGTAGAGCACGCAGCGGGTCTGGGCGCCGAAGCCGATGCAGCGGACGAACTTGTCGAACCCCTCGACGGACGCCTGCAGGTGCATGACGGCCTTGCCGCTCTCCTCGTAGGCCTTCCACGCGGCCTTGGCGTCCTTCACCTTGGTGACCGCGCGCCAGCCGCCGCCGTCGTAGGGCTTCATGAACATCGGCCAGCCGATCTTCTCGCCGATGGCCGCGAGGTCGAAGAGCTTGCCGTACCGCTGCAGCGTGGGCTTCACGTCCGGCGACGGCTCGTAGGCCTTCGCCGGGATCATGTACGTCTCGGGGATGGGCATCCCCAGGTGCATCATCGCCGCGTAGGAGGTGTGCTTCTCGTTGCTCTGCACGCTCCACGGGTTGTTGAAGACGTACAGATCGTTCATCAAGATGCCCTTCTTGATCCACTCGCGGCTGGTGTGGAGCCAGTGCGTCAGGCGGTCCACCACCACGTCGTACTTGACCGGCTGGCGCAGATCGAAGGGCTCGATCATCACCCGCTCCACCTCGAACTTCACGGTGTCGCCGCCGACCGGGATCTTCAGGTCGAGCCGCTTCATCATCTGCTCGAAGCAGAGCGGCCAGCAGAGGTCTGCGCCGAGGGACAGCCCGATCTTCCGCGTGACTTCAGCCATGGTGTGCCTCGCGCGAGCGATTCATTGATTCGACTTATTCATAGACCAGCATCAGCGGACCCGGGAACAGCCACGAGAGGCCCTCGCGCAGCCGGTCGCGCCAGTTCTCCCAGTTGTGGCCGTCGCGCGCCTCGACGAGGCGGACCTCCATGCCGGTGGCGGAGAGCAGCGGCAGCATCGACCGGTTCTCGTAGATCAGCGACTCGTAGACGCCGCACGACATGAAGACCCGCTCGCTGATCGCCACGGGGTCGGCGCGGTAGGTGTTGACGAACTCGACCACGCGGTCGAAGAGCGGCCCGCGCCGGTTGCGCTTGCCGATGTCGGTGAAGGCGAACGAGCCCGATTGCAGCAATAGACGGCCATAGAAGCCCGGATACCTGCAGGCGGTGGAGAACGCCGCCACCGCGCCGAAGCTCGCGCCCATCACGCTGCGGCCCTGTGGGCGGTCGATGAGGGGGAAGAGGCCGGCGAGGCGCGGCACCAGCTCCTCGGTGATCATCTTCGCGTGGCGCTCGTCGGCGGCATACTCGCGCAGCCGGTCGGGCGAGTCGGTGAAGGCGACGATCAGGTCGGGGATCTCCAGCCGGTGGATCAGGTTGTCGAGGACGGTCTTCATGCCCGTATAGTTGAGGTAATCGCTGCCGTCGTGGACGACCAAGAGCGGGTATTGGCGGCTGCGCCGGAAGCGGGCGGGCAGGTAGAGCTGCACGTCGCGCCGCTCGCCGAAGGCCCGGCTCTCGAGGTGCACGTTCTCGATGGTTCCCGGGCGGGCGACGAGGTCGAGGTGGGTCCAGCCCGGCGTCTCGTAGCCCACGCCCTGCAAGACCGAGTTGGCGCCGAACGGGTCGCGCGCGCGGTTCGGGTTGAGCGGGTCTTCGATCCAGCTCGAGTGCCCGCCGCGCTGGACTTCATACTTGTATTCGACGCGCGAGCCCGGCGGGATCTCCATGCAGATGTACCAGCCGTCGCTGCCCGGGATGCGCGCGAGCGCGGTGGCCGATTCGAGGCCGAAGATCCAGTGGCGCAGGTAGACCGCGTCGGCCTGGCCGAACCAGATGAAGGTGGCCGAGTGCCCCTCGACGATGGGGAACCGCTTGCCGAAGAGGAACTGCTGCAGCTTCGACGCGTCGGGACCGGCCGCGAGCAGCTCGTCGATGGCGCGCCTCCCGCTCACCTCCGGCCTCCCTTCCTGGGGGTCAACGCTGGACCTTTCCTGGGAGGGGGAGGCTGCTGGCGATCGCCCTGCAAGAGCTGGTGGCCGCCGCCCAGGAGCAGCGCGCTGACGCCGTCGGAGGCCTCGAGCTCCCCGCCGCGCAGCGCCGCCCACGAACGCGACGGGAGGAGCAGGCAGCGGTCGGGCGCGAAGCGGCGCACCATCCGGTCGAGCCGCGCGTGCTGGTCGAGGTGGAGCCGCTGCTCGGGCTGCGGCAGCGCGATCACGCCGGGCGCGAGCCCGAGGCCCGCGTCGAGCACCTCGGTGGCGCCGGGGCCCTGCGGCGGCTGGTCGTGGAACAGCACGATCCGCGAGGTCACCGCCATCGCGCCGCCCGACCAGGCGAAGACGGTCTTGCCCGCCGCCAGCTGGCCGATGCCGAAGAGCACCAG
>JAYWAO010000555.1:0-3081 GCA_043782365.1 Deltaproteobacteria bacterium | reverse complement strand
GGTGTCTCGCCTCCGTGGTGACGTTGGCCCTCCTCTTGGGTGGAACTTTCTGGGCGAGCTACCAGCTCGGTGCTCGCTCTGCCCAAGAGGAGAGTAGGGCTCGAGGCACTTGGGCGGACTCTGCAGAGGGCCGGCTCGCCTACGACCTGGCGCGCATCGGCAGCCTCCGCACCATCCTTCGCTGCGAAGGTCCCGGCTGGCAGCTTCACGCCGGCAAGTGCTTCCCTCAGCCCTACAACAGCACCGTCTACGGCTGGGACGTACCCAACTCCACCCGATGATCTCCAGCGGCCTGCGTCCGGTCCTCGCTGCCGCGCTCTTCGTCGTCGCCATGCCGCGCTGGCCGCGTCGTTCCCTCACCCCAAGTCTCTCCTTCCTCGAGCAGAGAGGCAGCTCCTCGACCAAGGAAGCCACTCTCCTGGCGCCGGTCCCTGACCGATCGCTTCCGTGCCGGCATGGTTCAAGTCCTGCTCCGAGTTGTCGCTCCGGGAGCCCGAGAAGCCGCACCGGCTGGCGTCCGAAATGGTCGCGCCAGGCAGAAGCGGCCTGTCACGCCCCTTCCGTTCTGGCCCGTGCCACTCGGGCCCCCTTCGCTCCGTGGTCGTCCCCAGTGCCGCTCTGGGCTCTCGCCCTCCCTGCGGGAGCGGCACTGGAGCCGCCCCACACCGGAGCGGACATGAACGACCTGAACCACGTCGTCATCGCAGAAGCGACCAACAGCAAGGCCCAGCGCATCACCATCGAGCTGATCCCCTTGTGCCCCTGCGGCGCAGTCGCCTCCCACCAGCTCTTCGACGCCGACGGAGAGCCCGAGCCCGCCTGCACCAAGTGCGCTGAGGATGTCTGCCACTGAGGGCAGCTCGGCCACCCGGCGCCCTCTCCTCGAGGGCGCTGCTGAGCAGGGGGAGGGGGGCCGCTGCGCTTCAACAGCAAAACCCGGAGCAGGGCTGGGGTGCCGTCCGAGCTGGCATGGAAAAGGGGGGGGATTCCATGCCAGCCGGCGCACCACCAAGCCCGCCCGGAGCCTCCCGGCCGAAGCGGAGAGGCCGGTTCACGAGCGGATTGCTGCGCGCGCCCGGCCCAACGTCCGTCTCGCGACGGTCGATGGCGCGTTGGTGAAGTAGCAGCGAGGCCGGCGCGTGACAACTGCAATGAATGCTGGGAGGTCGAGCGCTCCGGATCTTGCGCTAGCGAGGGGACTGGGCGACCACTGTGCTCCGCGCGCACAGCAGGGTGGCGACATGCCACACCCAGCCGAAAGTTGCCTCTCCCCTTTCAAGCGACTATTGCATTCGCGTCGCGCTCGGGGGTCTCTTGCGAATTGCATCCCGCCTGCTCATCGCCGCCGTCTCCTCCTGTTTACTCACCGGCTGCTCGTGGATCTTCATGGGCAAACCGCCCGAGCACGTCGCCGCGCCAGCCTATCCGATCGACTGCAGCACCAGCCGCGCCCCGCCTGTACTCGACTCGATCTGCACGGGCTACTTCATCCTCAACGGCGCCGTCCTCGCCGGGATGAAGGACTGCGAGGCCGCCAGGTACGGTGAGTCGTGCGCGTCCTCAAGCACCAGAACGGGCGGAATGGTCCTCTCCGTCGGGCTGGCGTTGCTTTGCGGGATCTCGGCAGGCACTGGATTCGCAGACGCTGGTCGCTGCGAGTCACTCAAGGAGCTCAACGCGCTCTGCATGACCGGCGACGCCCGCGCATGTCAGAGACTACGCCAAGGCTGGACCCCGGCAGCCGGGCCGGCACTGCTGCCGCCTGTGGTCCCAGCCGCAGACCCCATGCCGCTGCGGAGCTGCGTGAAGGACACCGAGTGCAAAGGCAGTCGGGTCTGCAACCACGGTGAATGCGTCGAGCCAACGTTGCCTCTGCCTGTAGCCGGCCCCTGTTCCAACCTCAAGGGGGTCACCCACGCACGGACGCGAACAAGCTGCGCCTTTCGTGTGGGCGCTGCCGAGCGCTACCTCGCTGCTTCGACTGTGCTCGAGATTGGATCGTTCGCGGTGGAGACCGGGACAGCTTCGGTTGCCGAAGCCAATGGGACCCACGGTGAAGTAGCCTGTGCCTGCCTTGAGCCGCTGTAGGCTCTTGCGAGCCTACGGACCGTCGATGTCGGGCCCACGGCCCGGTCCACCGCGCCTGGGCGTGTCCGCGATCTTGCCGAAGTGCATGTCGACCGCCTTCTGCAACTTCGGCGGGCTCTCCTCGGCGCCACTGCTCACCCGGAGGTACTCGTCGCGTCCGGTGGCGGTGTTGTGGATGGCTCCGTCCGGCTTCACGGCGTACACGGCGCCGCCGTCTTTGCCGGCCTTCGCGGCGACTGCGACCAGGTCGTCGGGCGTGCTGACGCGAACCCGGACCGCCTTCTCCCAGTCGGCGCTCACGAACGCCACCGCCCCGGTGGCCGCCCGCTTGGATTCCCGCACCGCCTCGACGAGGGTGCCTCGCCAAGCAGGCGGCGTGGTCGCGTGGCTGATCGGCTCGACCCTCGTCGCCGGCGAGCTGGCCCAATCGCTGGTGGACAGGTGGCGGTCCGTACCCGAGACGTACCGGTCCCACTGCCGCTGCAGCTCGGCGTCGTGCACCCGGTTCACGATGGCCTGCGAGAACTGCTGGTGCAGCGAGAGGTCCTTCTTCGTCGGGTCGAAGCCGGTCTTGATGGTGGCCTCGAGCAGCTCGCCCTTCTTGAGCCGGCTCCAGTCGAACTCGTACCCGGCGTTGAGACCGACCGCGCGCATGAACTCGCGCTGCGTGCGCCCGTTTCCCTCGCGGAACGGGTGGAACGCGTTCAGGTCGACGTAGAGTCGCGCGGTCCGATCGATGAACTCGTCCCGCCCCAGCCCGCGCAGGTTGTCCTTCTTGACGATGTTCTCGTTGAGGTGCCGGTTCAGCCAGGGGACGATGATCTCCGAGGGAAGGAACACCGTGAAGTCCTTCCGCTGGTCGCTCCACTTGGCGATCTCCGTCGTGCGGAATTCGCCAGCGAATGGGTACACGTCCTTGAAGATGGCGTGGTGCGTGTCCGAGTAGTGGGTCAGGTTGAAGGACCCCTTCATCGGCTCAGCCTTGAGCTCAAC
>JAYWAO010000554.1:0-22735 GCA_043782365.1 Deltaproteobacteria bacterium | reverse complement strand
TCCACATCTACTTCGGCGACCCGCAGAAGCTGGAGATCAACGGCGGCTTCCACTCGTGGTCCGAGGTGGCGGGCGGGGACGTCGCGAACGAACCGCTGCCGGGCGCCGCGCGGCCCGCCAACGGGCTGGTCCGCGCGCGCACGCTCGCCGTCAGCCCGCTCTCACGCATCTGGGTGGTCGCGCGAGACACCCGCGGCGCCGAGGCGTGGACCTGGATCTTCGTCTCGATCGCCGACACGCGCTGCTGCAACCCCGAGGGGGCCTGCAACGGCACCGCGCCGAGCGGCTGCCCGCTCCTCCAGGAGCCGCTCTGTGACTTCTCCGACCTCACGAAGGGCAAGCTTTACTGACGCAGCCGCGGGCTCGGCCACGCGGGGCGCCGCCGGGCGCCTCGCCTCAGAATAGTAATACTTTTCGTGGCCGCTACCTGCGCGCGCGCGGCTTGAACGTCCCGCCCAGCCTGCGTGGGCCGCCGCTGCTCGGCACCTGCACGGCGCCGGCGCCGCTCGGCGCGCTCGAGCCCCCGCCGCTCGAAGACGGCCGACCCTGCGAGCGCCCGCCGCCGCCGCCGCCACCACCGCCCCTGGCCTGCGGACGGCCGCCACCACCACCACCCGGACGCCCGCCTCCGCCCGGCCGGCCGCGCCGCTCGGGACCCGCGGCGATCTTCGCCACGCGCGCCTTCTCGACGTGCCCCTGGAAGCCCGCGTCGTCGCGCGGGACCGCGGTGCGCTTGACGCTCGCGCGGGTGAACTTCTCGATGCCGCGGAGCAGGTCGTGCTCCTCGGGCGAGGCGAAGCTCGAGGCGCGGCCCGACATCTGGTTGCGCGCGGTCCGGCCGATGCGGTGCACGTAGTCCTCGGGCACCTGCGGCAGATCGAAGTTGATCACGTGGCCGATGCCCTCGACGTCGATCCCGCGGGCGGCGATGTCGGTCGCCACCAGCACGCGGACCTTGTCCTCCTTGAAGTCGTCGAGGGCGCGCTTGCGCTGGCCCTGCGAGCGGTCGGCGTGGATCACCGCCACCGCGTGGCCCGACTTGTCGAGCGCCTTGGCGAGCCGGTCCGCGCGCCGCTTGGTGCGGGTGAAGACCAGGGTCGAGAGGTTGTCTGCCTCGAGCAGCGCGAGGAGCAGCGCGGTCTTCTCCTCCTGCCCGACCAGGAACACCTGCTGGTCGGCCCGCATCGCGGTGGTGCCGCTCGAGGCCACCTCCACCTTGACCGGGTCCTTGAGCGCCTTGCGGGCGAAGTCGGCCACCTCGCCGGCCATGGTGGCAGAGAAGAGCATCGTCTGCCGCTGCTTGGGCAGCCGCGCGAGGATCCGCTCTAGCTGCGGCTTGAAGCCCATGTCGAGCATGCGGTCGGCCTCGTCGAGCACCAGCACCTCCACGTGGTCGAGCTTGGCGGTGCCCTGCTGGAGGTGGTCATTGAGGCGGCCCGGGGTGGCGACGATCACCTCGACGTGGTCGCGGAAGGCCTGCACTTGCTGGCCCATCCCGACGCCGCCGATGACCACCGCGCCGCGGATCTTCGAGTGCTTCCCGAACCGCGCCAGCTCCTCGGCGATCTGCAGCGCCAGCTCGCGGGTGGGCGCCAGCACCAGCGCGCGCGTCCCGGCCTTGCCGCGCAGCCGCTCGATGATCGGCAGGAGGAACGCCGCCGTCTTGCCGGTGCCCGTGGCGGCGCAGCCGATGACGTCCTTGCCCTGCAGCGCGGGCGGGATCGCGCGCAGCTGGATGGGGGTGGGGGCTTCGAAGCCGGCCTGCTCCAGCGCCGGCAGGGTGGTGGTGAGGCCGAGGGCGGCGAACCCGTTCGGCAGCTCTTCCAGCGGGACCTTCAGCGACTCTTTCAACGATTCCACGGTGCGTCCGATGCGAATGTGAGCGCGCCCTATACGCTACTTTGCGATCTTCAGCACTGAAGGCTCGGCGCCCGGCTCCATGCTCTTCTTGCCGAAGACCCAGGCGCCGAGCACGCCGAGCTCGTAGCAGGCCATCATCGGCACGGCCATCAGCGCCAGGTTGAAGGGGTCACCGGTGGGGGTGACGATGGCCGCGATCAGCGTGTTGAGCACGATGGCGTGGCGGCGGTACTTCGAGAGGAACTTGTGGTCGACGATGCCCACCATCGCGAGGAAGGTCAGCACCAGCGGCAGCTCGAAGATGATGCCGAACGCGAGCAAGAGCGACATCACCAGGCCTAGCTGCTCGTCCATCATCAGCACGGGCTTGATGTCGAGCCCGGCGCTCTGGATGAGGAACCCGAACGCAGGCGGCAGGATCACCAGGTAGCAGAAGGCCGCGCCCGTCACGAAGAAGGCCGTCGCCGCGACCACGAAGGGCAGGATCTTGCTGCGCTCGCTGCGGTAGAGCCCGGGCGCGATGAAGGCCCACACCTGCCAGAGGATGGCCGGCGAGGCGGCGAAGAGGCCGCCGTAGAGCGCCACCTTGAGCTGGATGAAGAACGGCTCGGTGGCGCTCGAGTAGTGCAGCGCCTGCTCGCCCTCGGGGAGCGCGCGCAGCACGGGCACCATCATGAAGTGGAAGATCTGCTGCGAGTAATTGTAACACCCGAGGAAGCCGACGCAGAGCCAGATCACCGCCCACTTCACCCGCTTGCGCAGCTCCATCAGGTGCTCGCGCAGGGAGAGGTGGATGTCGTCCTCGGGGGTCTCCTGCTTGGGCAGGACGTCCGGGCTCTTGGCGGGCGCGGTGCTCACGCGGGGTCCGGCTTGCGCTCGACGGCGCCAGCAGCGGGCGCGACGACGATCGCCGGCTCGGCAGCAGGCGCGACGGAAGGCGCTGCGGAGGCGGCTTCTGGGGCGGGCGGCGCGGCCATCGGCGCGGTCATCGGCGCGGCCAGCGCGGCGAGCCCGGGCGGGAGGCCTTCGCCCGCTGACTGCTGCGCGCGGGCTGCAAAGCGGGCTGCCGCGCGCGCCGTGCCCGGGTCCTTCGGGAGCGCGTTCTGCCGGGCCATCGCGCGCAGCGCGCCCGGGTCCTGCGAGGCGAGCTGGCGAAGCTGGTCGAGCGGCACGCCGCCGATCGGCGTGTTGAGGCCGCCGCCGGTCCAGGCAGGCGCGGCCGGCGGAGCGGCGCTGACGTCCGCCGCCGCGTCGGGAGCAGCCGCTGGCGGGCTCCAGGCAGGCGCGGGGGGCTTGTCGACCTGCGCGAGGTCGACCTCCCGCTCCAGCTTGTTCATCTCGGTCTCGAAGGTGCCCTTGAGGTCGTCGCTGGCCTTGCGAAGCTCTCTGAGGCCCTTGCCGATGGTCTTGGCCACCGACGGCAGCTGGTCGGGCCCGAGCAGGAGCAGCGCGAGCACGGCGACGATGGCGATCTCGACGAACGACAGCCCGAACATCACAGCCCCCCGTTGGTGACGGCGTCTTGCGCGCTGGAGTTGGTGGGCGTGGGCACGGCGTCGGTGCCCGGCGCGGGGACGGCGTTGGGGTCGAACGGTTCGTTGCCCGCGAGGAACGCCTCCTTCACCGCGCTGTGCGAGCCCGGCCCGGCCCGCTTGCCGGTCTCGGGCTCGATCTCCACCCAGACGATCTTCTCGCTCGGCGCCTCGAACGGACCCTGCGGAACGCCCTTGAGCGCGCGCTGCATGAACTCCAGCCAGATCGGCAGCGCGGTGTGCCCGCCGGTCTCATACTTGTCCATTGGAACCGAATAGTCGTCATATCCGACCCAGACGCCGGTCACGAGATCTTGGGTGAAGCCGACGAACCACGCGTCGAAGAGGTCGTTGGTGGTGCCGGTCTTCCCGGCCACGGGCTTTTGCAGCGCGACCGCGCGCCCGCCCGTCCCTGGCGGCTTGCAGGCCGCCTCCATCAGGCGGGTGGTGAGGAACGCCGTCTCGGGCTCCATCACCTGCTCGGGCACCTCGAAGAGTTTGGCGTAGCCCGCCGCGAGCCGGTCGTCGAGGCGCGTCCACGGGTCATAGGAAGAGCTATGGTCCTCCAATATGCGCCCGTCGCGGTCGAGCACGCGCCGGAGGAAGATGGGCTTCGCCTTCTTCCCCATCCGGTTGAAGACCGCGTAGGCGTTGGTGAGGTCCCAGAGGTTGACGCACGACGAGCCGAGCGCCATCGAGAGGTCCTCGTTGATCTTCGAGGTGATCCCCAGCTTCCTGGCCCACGCCGCCGCCGCGCGCACGCCCACCTGCTGCAGCGTGCGGATGGCCGGCGTGTTCATCGAGTGGAGGAACGCCTTGCGCACGGGCACCTCACCCTCGAAGGTCTCCTCGTAGTTGTTCGGCTTCCACCGCTTTCCCGTGCTCTCGTCGTCGGTGACCATCGGCGCGTCGAGCAGGAGGGTGCTGGCGGAGAACGCCCGCTGCTCGATGGCCGCCGAGTAGATGATCGGCTTGAACGACGACCCGGGCTGCCGGCACGCCTGGAAGGCGCGGTTGAACTCGCTCTTGTTGAAGTCGTAGCCGCCGATCATCGCCTCGACATAGCCGCTCTTGGGATCCATCGCGATCAGCGCGCCCTGCAGCTTCGGCTCCTGCTCCAGCGAGTAGGTGTGTTCACCTTTGGCCCGCAGCGCCGCGACGCGCTCCTTGTCGCCGGGCTCCCGGCTGCCCGCGTACTCGCTGACCAGCACGACGTCGCCCGGCGCCAGCACGCCCTTGAGCGAGACGATGGCGGCCTTCTCCGCGTTCAGCTCCGAGTTGGGCTTGCGCGCCCAGCGGGCGAGCGCGAGGGGGATCTTGCCCTTGTTTGGCCCCGCGGTGACGCTCGCGGAGACCCCGTCCCGATCGACGCTGGTGACCAGCGCCGCGAACACCTCTCCCCCCAGGGGGCCCCCATGAGGAGCGGCTGCGCCGGTCTGAGCGCTCTCGTCGCCCTTGCCCCCGTCGCCGCCCTCTCTCGCGAGGAAGGCGGTCTCCTTCTTGATGAAGTCGTCCCACTCCTTCTCGCCGAGGTGCGCGAGCGCGCCGCGGAAGCCCTGCCGCTTGTCGACCTCGATCACCCCCCGCAGCGTGGCCGCGGTGGCGTCGGTCTCGCGCTCGAGGTCCACCGTCGTGTAGACCTTGAGGCCGTCCTTGAGGAGCCGCTCGTTCGAGTAGCGCGCGACCAGATCGCGGCGCACGTGCTCGCTGACGTAGGGCGCGGTCTCGCGCGAGATGTCGGCGACCGGGTAGACCTTCACCGCCTCGTCCAGCGCGGCATCGTGCGCCCGCTGGTCGATCATCCCGTTCTCCAGCATCTGCCGCAGCACGTAGGCGCGGCGCGCCCTGGCCGCGGTCGGCTTGGAGAACGGCGAGAACTTGCTCGGCGCCTGCGGGAGGCCGGCGATCAGCGCCAGCTCGGGCAGCGTCAGCTCCCAGACGTTCTTGCGGTAGTAGTTCTCGGCCGCCGCCTGCACGCCGTAGCTGTGGTGCCCGAGGTAGACCTCGTTCAGGTACAAGAAGAGGATCTGCTCCTTGGTCAGCTGCGCTTCGAGCCGCCGCGCCAGCAGGTACTCGCGCAGCTTGCGCCGGATGCCCGCCCAGCCCTTGCGCACGGTGGCCGCCTTGAGCCCCTCGGTCGAGACGAGGATCGCCTTGGCGGTCTGCTGCGTGAGGGTGGACCCGCCCACCGTGCGGTCGCGCCGCAGGTAGGTGCGGTAGATGCCGCGAAAGAGGCCCGTGAAGCTGACGCCGCCGTGGTCGAAGAAGTCCTTGTCCTCGGAGGCGATGAACGCCTGCACCAGCTTCTTCGGGATGCGGTCGTAGGGGACCACCTTGCGCCGCTCTTCGGAGTACTCGCCGATCAGCTGCTCGTCGCCGCTCCACACCTCGGTGACGATGGGCGGCCGGTAGCGCCGGGCCCACTCCACCGACGGCAGGCCCTTGGCGAGCGAATCGTAGAGCACCGCACCGCCGACGCCGAGCGCGAGCGCGAAGACCGCGGCGCCGAGGGCGACGACGGTCCAGAACGAGCGTCCCTTCGCCCGCAGCTTGGCGAGCGTCAGGGAGTAGAAGCGGCGCAGCCGGTCCGTCTCCAACATAGGGCGCGTTCTATCACGGAGCCGGCGGGCGCCACGTGATCCCGGCCTTGACCAAGGCCTCTTGCAGCTCGGCCGGCATCGGCACGTGGAACTGCAGCCGCTTGCCCGTGATCGGGTGGGGGATGGCGAGGAACGCTGCGTGGAGGAACATCCGCTTCAGGCCGAACTTCGCCTTCGCGGTGCGGTTGAAGAGGAAGTCGCCGTGCTTGCCGTCGCCCAGCACGGGGTGGCCGATGGCGTCGAGGTGGCGCCGGATCTGGTGCGTCCGCCCGGTCTCGATGGTGACCTCGAGCAGCGTGCACTCGGGCCCGCCGCCGAGCTTCTTCCAGTGGGTGATCGCCTCCTGCATGTTGACGCCGCGGGTCACTTTGCTCTGGCCCGACTGCTGGTGCTCGGAGAGGCGCAGCTCGATGGTGCCCGCCTCCTTCTGGAAGCGGCCCTTGGCGAGCGTGAAGTACTGCTTGCGCGGCACGCCCGCGGTGAACTGCTCGGTGAGCTTCACCATCGCCTGCCGGGTCTTGGCGATGATCACCGCGCCCGAGGTGTCCTTGTCGAGCCGGTGCGCCGGGCTCGGCTTGTACTCGCCTGGGGGGACGACGAGGCCCTGCCGCTCCAGCCAGTCGCGCACCTGATCGACCAGCGTGTTCTCCTCGGAGCCCGAGCCCGGGTGCACGGCGAGGCCTGCGGGCTTGTCCACCACCAGGAGGTGCTCGTCTTCGTAGAGCACCTTGAAGTCCTGCCGGATGGCCTTGGCCGCGTGCACCGAGCCCTCGCGGAACTCCGGCGGGGGCGGCGGCCCGAGCAGCTGGGCCTCGGGGCCGCGGATGGAGATCACGTCTCCCTCGGCGAGGAGCTGGGCGATGTCGCCGCGCGCGCCGTTCACCCGGACCTTCTTGGTGCGCACCATCTTGTAGAGGTGCGAGAGCGGCACGGTGGTGAGCCGCTTGCGGAGGAACTTGTCGAGGCGCTGCCCGGCCGCGTCGCCGGTCACTTTGTATTCGAGCATCGTGGGGCGGCTTGTATCACCGTCCGCGGCAACTTAGGGTGCGCGGCCTATGGCGAAGATCTACACGCGGCGCGGCGACGACGGCAGCACCGGCCTGTTCGGCGGTCCCCGGGTGGGCAAGGACGACCTGCGGGTCGAGGCCTACGGCGAGGTGGACGAGCTCAACTCCGCGCTGGGCCTGGCCCGCTGCGATCTGGCGGACGAGCGGGTCAAGGACCTCGAGGCCTTCCTCGGCGGCCTGCAGAGCGAGCTCTTCACGCTCGGCGCCGAGCTCGCCACGCCCGATCCGGAGAACGCCCCCAAAGGGGTCCCGAAGATCCAGCCCGCCGACGTCACCCGGCTCGAGCAGGAGATCGACCGGCTGACGGCCGAGCTGCCGCAGATGCGCTTCTTCATCCTCCCCGCGGGCTCGCGGGGCGCGGCCTCGCTGCACCTCTGCCGCACCATCTGCCGCCGGGCCGAGCGCACGATGGTGGAGCTGTCGCGGCGCTCGCACGTCTCGGTGGAGGCGCTGGCGTGGGTGAACCGGCTCAGCGACCTGCTCTTCACCATGGCGCGCGCGGCGAACCTGCGCGTGGGCGGCGCCGAGGTGCCGTGGGTGGCCCCGAAAGAGCCTCCGGCCGAGCCCTGAGAGCGCGAGTGGGGACCATCGCGTTGGACACCGACGAAGAGCTCGACAACCAGGGGCCGGCGCCCCGCGCGCCCCGCAGCGATGGCTCGCGCCTGCTCTGCGAGGGCGAGGACCTCGTCGACCTCACGGGCCGCCGCTCGCTCCGCTTCGAGCTCGGGCTGGTGCCCGGCCCGTTCGGGCTGGTGATGCGCGAAGGGTTCGCGGTGCGCACCCTGGCGGGCGAGGTGCGGGCCTTCGTCAACGTCTGTCCGCACCGCGGCCAGCCGGTGGATCTGGGCGACGGCCGCCTCTGGGACAAGGACGGTCTGCTCGAGTGCCAGGCCCACGGCGCGCGCTTCGACGCGGTGACCGGCGTGTGCGTGCAGGGCCCCTGTGAGGGCAAGTCGCTGTCGATGCTCGCCGTCTTCGAAGAGGCGGGCGAGGTGTTCCTGCGCGCCCCGGCCGACGTCCCGGTCGACGACGAGCCGGGCTGAGCCGTTCGGCGAGCGTTCGCGCGGCGCGCGGGGACGTCTACCGCTCGCCTGGCGGCCCGTCCTCGACCCACTCGCCCGGCATGAGGCGCCAGCGGCCGCCGCGGTCCTCGACCCAGTGCGCGGGCCGGAAGCGGTAGCCCGTGTAGTCCTGCACGTAGTGGCCCTCGACCCAGAGCCACTCGGAGTCCTCCAGCGTCCAGTACCCGGGCTGCCACGCGTAGCCCATCCGCGGCGCCGGGACGTAGACCACCCGCTCGCGGGGCGGCTGCTGCGAGGAGACGACGGCGGCGGTGACCACCGCGGTCCAGGCGACCGCGCCGAGCAAGCGGCCACCGCCGCGGAAGCAGCCCGAGAGGGCGAGGGGGAGGACCAGTGCGAGGCCGACCGCCGGAGCGAGCCGGCGGAGCATCCGTGAGCGCGTGGACATCCCCGACCTAGCTGCAGGAAGCGCGCCGCCAGGCTCGCCGGACGAGCTACTGCACGAACGCGCGCAGCGCTGGTGAAGTTCTGGTCGTCCTCCAGCAGGGCCGCCTCGGGCGCGCCGCAAGCAGAGGCGCAGAGCGCGGCGGAGGAGGAGAGGCTGCGGAGCTGGCGGGCCATGGTCGTACCCCGGGGTTGATGCGCGCCCCAATACAGCCGCAGGGAGGCGGAGCGCATCGATAGGGGTGACCGAGTGGTCAGTTTTTCAGCTCTCCCACCAGGAAGCCCCAGGTCGCGAGCGGAACACCTTCAGGCCTCATCGCTCGCCCAGCCAGCCGCTGGCGCCCTCACTCCTCCCCCTCCCCCAAGAGCCCCTTCAGCTTCTGCACCGCGTGGTGGAAGTTCACCTTGGCGTTCACCTCGGTGATCCCCAGCGCCGCCGCCACCTCGGCGAACGCCAGGTCGCCGTCCACCCGCAAGAGTAATACCTCGCGCTGCCGGTTGGGCAGCTTCGCGATCGCTTCGCGCACCGCGCGCTTGCGCTGCGCATCCTCGATGCGGGCGTCGGCGTCGGCCTCGGTGGGTGTGGACTCCTTCTCCTGCGCCGCCTCGCTCCGGTCGAAGCGGGCGTTGTCCCGCTTGTGGTTCTTCGCCAGGTTCACTGCGATGCGGAAGAGCCACGACTTGAACGACCCGCCCCGCCACCCGCCCGCCCGCTGCGCGGCGTTGATGAAGGCGCGCTGGGCCACGTCCTCGGCGTCATCCAGGTCGTCGCAGAAGCGCCGGGCCACGCCCAGCACGGGCCGCTGGTAGCGGCGCACCAGCACCTCGAACGCGAGGCGATCGCCAGCCCGGAACTGCTCGAGCAGGTCTTCGTCGCTGCGCTCTGCGGGCACGTCCCCCATCGGGGTCTCTTACACCACTATCGCCGCGGGCTCAGGGCGCGCAGTGCAGGCCGGTGAGCCCGAGGTAGGTGCCCGTCCGACAGTGAGTGCCCGACTTGCAGTCGGCGTCGGTAGCGCACCCGCCGAAGCAGTACTTGCTGGTGACCGTGCCGACCGTGGAGACGATGCAGTGACCCGTCTTGCAGTCGGTCGAGTAGGCGCAGGTCTCGCCCGGCCCGAGCTTCGCCTTGCCCAGGGAAGGCGCGCACTGCAGGCCCCAGGAGAGCGCGCGGCAGCGGCCGTTGGGTCCGTAGATGCCCGCGCTGGTGCCGTAGGCGCTGCCCGGGTTGGGGTTGTTGGCCGTCGTATTACACAAAGCCTGCCACGAGGTGGAGCCCGAGCAGTCGGTGTCCACCGTGCACTTCTTGGTGCCGTCGTTGGTGGCGCTGGAGGTGACCTTGAAGGGGGCGCAGACGCGCGGCGTGGCGGCGTCGGCCGAGGAGCCCGTGCAGTTCGCGTCGGTGGTGCAGGTGGCGCCCCAGCAGACGCCCGGGTTGGGCCGGCCCGCGACGCCGAGGTCGCCGGTGTCCCTGGGGGAGAGCGGCAGCGCCACGTCGATGCGGCACGCGGTGCCCGCGCCCACGCAGTCGCCCGGGGCGGTGGGCAGGCAGGAGCCCAGGCAGAAGCCGTCGGTGGCGGTGAACGAGGGCACCGTCTGCCCGAGCGCGATGCTCTGCGTGGCCGCAGCGGTGACGCAGATGCCGCTCTGGCAAGCGGCGCCGCCCGTGCACTGCGCGCCCGCCTTGCCCGCGCCCGCCGGAGCGCTGCAGACCGCCCGCCACGAGTTGCCGCCGTGGTTGGGCTGGGGCGCGCAGGCGGCGGTGGCGCGGCAGTCGGCGTTGTCGCGGCAGGTGGGCTCGCAGGTGCCCACGGTGCCGGAGGCGGTGCCGGCGTAGAGGCGCACGTCGAAGCAGTAGGTGCCCGTGTCGCGCGTGCAGTCGGCGTTGTACTGGCAGCCCGCGAAGCAGGTGGCGGTGCCGTCGGAGAGGCAGAGGCCCGAGCGGCAGGCGTTGTCGCCGAGCGCCGAGCAGTCGACGTTGGCGCCGCCCGTGGCCGTGCTGGCGGCAGGCGTGTGCTGGCAGATGGCGACGACCGAGTCGAGCGGCACCTCTGCCGGCAGCGTGGCCGGGCTGCAGAAGAGTCCGCCGTTGCCCGCCGTGTTCAGCGCCGAGCCGCAGTCCGCGCCGGCAGAGCCGGTATCTGTAATACACGCCTGGCCCCACTTCGAGGCGGTCCCGCAGTAGGCCATCGGCAGCGCCGCGCCGCTGGCGTCGAGCGCGCCGACGATGCTGTTGCAGGCGCCGCTGGTGCACGACCCGCCCGGCTTGCAGAGCGGCGCGCAGGCGCCCGTCGTCGCCGACTTCGGCGCGCAGAGGAGGTTCCACTCGCACGAATCGACCTTTCCCGGATCGCAGGCCACGCCGGCGGCGCCGTGGCCGTTCTTGCCCGTGCAGATGCCGAAGAGCGTCTTGGTGGCATCGAAGGCGAGCCACTCGCAGACGTAGGCGGCGTTGACGCCGGTGCAGGGATTGGCCGAAAGCGTCGGGTCGCAGAGCTTGCGGCAGACCGGCGTCGCGCCTCCCTCGTCGACGCAGAGCAGGCCCGCGTTGCAGGAGAGGTCGGCCTTGCAGGCCTGGCCCTCGGCGCCCGTGGGCGGCGGCGCGCAGGCCTTGCTGGTAGTATTACATAAATCGCCGTTGGAGCAGTCGGAGGTGGCGAGGCACTGCACGCAGGCGTGCGGGCTCACCGAGGCGTCGCAGACGTGTTGGCCCGCGGGGCAGTCGGCGTTGGAGGCGCAGCCCGTGTTGGGCTTGGGGATGCAGGTGTTGGTGGCCGAGCAGACCGGCGTCGCTGGTGACCCGCTGCAGTCGGCGCTTGCGAGGCACTGGACGCACGAGTTCCCGCTCGGGCTCTCCTTGCACTTGGGCGTGGCCGCGGCGCAGTCGGCGGCCTGGGTGGCCACCGTGCAGACCGGCACGCACGCGGCGCTCGCGCACTTGAAGCCGGCCCCGCACTGCGCCGAGGTGGTGCACTGCACGCAGGTGCCGTCCGCGCCGCCCGTGCCTGCCTGGCAGTGGGGCTTCTTCGGGTCGCTGCAGTTGGCGTCGCTGGTGCAGGCCACCAGCACGCAGGCGTTGGAGGTGTTGCACGCCTGACCAGAGCCGCAGTCGTTGGGGCAGGCGACGCCGGCCCCGCAGTCGCCCTGCGCGCGGCAGGCGACGCAGGTGTTGGCCCCCGACGGCACCAGCTTGCAGTGGGGCGCGCTGACGTTGGTGGCGCAGTCGGGGTCGGCCTTGCACTTGGCGAGGGGCGCCTGGCAGGTGTGGTCGGCCTGGCAGGTGCCGCCGTTGGGGCAGTCGCCGTTGCCCAGGCAGGCCACGCAGCGCCGCGGCGAGCCGGTAGTATTACACTTTGGCGTCGCCGGGTTGCTGGCGCAGTCGGTGTCGGCGCCGCACTGCTTGAGCTGGCAGGTGTTGCCGGTCTGCTCGCAGAAGTTGCCCGGCGGGCACTGGTCGTCGGTGAGGCAGGCGACGCACGCGCCCGGCGTGGTGGCCGTCCCGGGCTTGCAGTGGCTGC
Source organism: Deltaproteobacteria bacterium (assembly GCA_043782365.1). Lineage (GTDB taxonomy): Bacteria > Myxococcota > Myxococcia > Myxococcales > 40CM-4-68-19 > CAIWCD01. Next base: position 10,692 of record JAYWAO010000554.1, on the reverse strand, counting down.
CGTTCGGGTTGCTGGCGCACTCCTGGTCGGAGACGCAGGTGGTGGCGGTCGGGGGCACGCACTGGTGCGCGCTCGAGCAGACGAGGCCGCCCGTGCAGTCGCCGTTGCCGAGGCAGCCGACGCACTGCCCGGTCGAGGTGAGGCAGCGCGGCAGCGTCGGATCGGTGCAGACGGTGTCCGAGGTGCAGGCCTTGGCGCCGACGCAGGCGTGGGTGGCGTCGCAGTTGGGCTTCTGCGGGTCGACGCAGTCCGCGGGCGACAGGCATTCGACGCAGGTGCGGTTGACCACGTTGCAGATCGGGAGGCTTGCGTCCTTGCAGTCCGAAGAAGAGTAACACCCGGCGGTGCCGACGCAGGTGCTCGCCTGGCACTGGCGGCCCGGGCCGCAGTCGCGCGCCGAGAGGCAGCCCACGCAGAGCTTGTGGGCGGTGTCGCAGACGGGTCTCGTCGCCTGCGAGGAGCAGTCGGCGTCGCGGGTGCAGGAGCCCGCCGGGCCCGCCACGCAGCAGCCCGCGGCGCAGTGCTGGCCTGAGCCGCAGGCCGAGTCGCCCGTGCAGTTTGGCGCGCCCACGCCGCACGCCGACTGCACGCAGAGGCCGCCCGCGCAGACCTGGGGCACGGGGCAGTCGCGGTCGCTGCCGCACGGGTGGAAGGCGCCGGAGCCGCACGAGATGAGCGCGAGCGAGCAGAGAGCCACGAGCAGGCGGCGAGAGAGGTTCACGAGGCGGATGCTCTGCTTAGAGGGAGGCGGCAAGCAAGCGGACAGCTCACCGATGCGCCCGGGTCGCGCCTGCGCGCTACCGGTGTCCCCGCGCCCGCCCGACGTCACTGGTCGCCCGGGAGGCCCACCAGCTCTGGCCCGGCGATCCGGTAGGTCTGCGCGCAGAAGTCGCAGGTCGCCTCGGCGCCGCCGTCCTCCTCGGCCATCCGCTGCAGCTCCTCGCGGCCGAGCGTCTGCAGCGCGCGCACCACCCGCTCCCGCGAGCAGCGGCAGGAGAAGCGCGGCCGCAGCTCCCCCTCGAGCCGCAGCGGCCCGAGCCCGAGCGACGCCGTCACCGCCTGCGCCAGCGCGTGGGCGTTGCCGGGCGCCTGCCGGTCGGTCGCGGAGAGCAGCCGGTGCAGCTCGCCGTCGCGCAGCCGCTCGCCGAAGTCACGCGCGACCTCACGCTCCTCCTCGGTGATGGGGAGCACCATCGCGCCCGCGACGGCGGCCAGCGGCTCGCCCGGGCTGTAGAGCACCTCGAGCGCGAGCTCTCCCGCCAGCCGGCGGTCGGTGCGCAGGAAGGCGCTGATCCCCGCGGCGATGTCGTGACCCGCGAAGGGCACGGTGGCCCGGTGCAGCTCCTCCTCGCCGGGCGCGGCCCGCAGCACCGAGAGCATTCCGGCGGGCCCGTCGCCGCCGCCGCCGAGCAGCGCGCGCGCGTCGAACCGCAGGAGCCCCGTCGCGCTGGTGCCCGGCGGAGACACCGCGGCGAGCTGCAGCCCCGGCGCAGCGCTGGCGCCGGAGAAGAGCTTCCCCGCCTCGGTGGCGGCCTCGGCGCGGTCGGCCCGCTCCGCCAGGTCCCGGTGGCGATCGCGGCTCTGCGCGCTGCCCGGCGCGGGCGGGTCCGAACGCTGCCCCGCGCGATCGAGTCCGTTCACCCGGACGAGCCCGCGCACGGCGCCATGGCCGTCGGCGTCGATCAGCATGCCCCTGAGCGGACCGCTGCACTCGAGCTGCAGGTCGACGCGGGCCTTGGGCGGATCGTCGGGCCGGTCGGTGGCCGCGAGCAGGAGCGAGGCGGCGAGCCCCTGCGCGAGCGCGCCCGCGCTGCCGTCCTCGAGGTCGTGGCGCCGGGCCGCCTCCCGCGAGAGCAGCGGCACCACGCAGATGGCGAGGCGCACTCCGGCGGCGGGCGCTTCCAGGATGAGCAGCTGGTCGTGCATCTGGTGCAGTGTAGTCGCAGGCCGGCGCGGAGGGGAAACGAGGTGCGCGCCTACCCGCCGATCAGCACGCTGCGGATGGTCTCCCGCAGCGTGTGCACCGGCCGGTACTCCAGCTCGCGCTGCGCCTTGCTCCCGTCCACCGTGCAGAGGAACTGCAGGTGGTCCAGCTCCGGCGCGGGGAAGCTCGTCAACCGCGACTGCCACATCCGCGTGAGCAGCGGCTTGGCGAGGAACTGCGGCACTGGGATGGGCGTGCGCCCCAGCTCGCCCAGGATGCGCGAGAGCGGCAGCTCGCCCGGGCCGACGACATTGAAAATTCCCCGCGCGCCGGGCCGCAGCGCCTTCTCCATGCAGAGCGCGAGGTCGTCCTGGTGGAGCAGCTGCACCATCGGGTCGAAGCCGGCCAGCGTCCACGGCCGCTCCAGCCGCAGGTAGTTGGAGGGCGCGTTCTTGATGGTGGGCCCGACGATGTGGACGGGTCTGAGTATTACAGTCTCCACTTCCGGGTACTTCCAGATGAACTGCTGCGCGAACATGTCCACTTCGATGAGGTCGCGGATCCCGGCGAAGCGCTGCGAGCCGAGCAGCGGCGCGTCCTCCGAGAGGAAGTTGTCGTTGCGGGGGCTCGGCCCGTAGTTGTTGGCCGAGCTGAGCACGACGACTTTCTTCACCCCGTAGCGGGCGGCGAACCCGAGCACCGCCTTGGTCCCCAGCACGTTGAAGGAGTGGTGCTCCTCCTGCGGCAGGCGCGGGTCGTGGATGATCGCCATGTGGATCAAGGCGTCGATCCCGCCCTTGCGGAAGAGCTCCTCGACCTTCTTCTTGCGGATGTCGAGCTGGTGCACCTCGACGTCCTTGGGCCGCCCCGGGAGCGGGCGCCGGTCGAGCCCCTGCACGGCGTGGTCCTTGTGGAGCCTGCGCAAGAGCCCGCGGCCGAGGTTGCCGGAGATGCCGGTGATGAGGACGTTCATGGCCCGGGTACCCCAGTGTTCCAACTAGAAGAAGATGCTCTTGCGCGACACGCGCCCCGCGTCGAGCATCGCCTGGATGACGGCCTTGACCTCGCGCACCCGCCGCTCGAGCCCGGCGTCCTCGTCGTCGGGGCTGCCCTCGAACCGCAGCGGCGCGCCGAAGTGCAGGTGGTACTTCACGGGCAGCGGGAGCGGCACCAGCGTGAGCGTGATCGGCAGCGCCGGGAACCCCAGCACCTTGGCAGCGGCCTTGAAGTCCCAGAGCGCGGGCGCCTGCTCCTCCGCCCCCACCACCGCCACGGGCACGATCGGCACCTTGCACTCGAGCGCGAGCCGCATGAAGCCCAGCCCGAACTCTTGAAGCTGGTAGCTCTTCTCGTAGGTCTTGTTGAGCCCGCGCACGCCCTCGGGGAAGACGAGGATCGTCTCGCCGGCCGCGAGCAGGCGGCGGCAGTTCTCCGGCGTGCCCACCACCTGCCCGATGCGCGCGAAGAGCGGCGCCACGAACGGGAGCGTCTGCGCCCAGCGCTCCACCATCGCCCGGCCGACCCGCGGCGGCTCGGCCTCCACCAGGAGCGAGCAGCCGATCATCGCGGCGTCGAGCGGCAGCTGGCCTGAGTGGTTGGCGACGATCAGGCAGGAGCCTTTCGGTAACTTCTCTATCCCGTGCGTCTCGACGCGGAAGTAGTTTTGGTAGAGCCAGAGCACCGGCCCGAGCGCGGCCTTGGCGAACTCGAGGTCGAAGCCGAACGGGTCCACCCCGTACTCGTTGCGCGGCACCTCGAGGCGCTCGAGGCGCTTCTCCAAGGCCTCGCCGCCCTGCTGCAGCGTCCACTTCTCCATCGCGCCGCGGAGCCGGCCGAAGAGGCCCCGCGGCTCCTCGCGGTGGCGGACGAGGGCCGCCGGCGGAGGCTTTTCGCTGGAGCTGTCGGGCGGCATCGGACGGTGAGTAGCCCCTCGGAGGACGGGGGGTCAACCGGTCACCGAAGTGTCAAGGCAACAGCCGCAGCGCCGCCTCTTCCAGGGTGCAAGCCTGCGCCGTCTCCTGCAGCCCCTGCAACAACGCCGACAGCCGCCGCACCTTCTCCTTCGCCGGCAGCCGCAGCCCGGGCTGCGCCGCCGCCAGCTCCGCGGGCGCGCCGTCGGTGGCGTCGAGCACGTCGATCCCGTGCAGCTCGAGGTTGAAGTGCCCGCCCGCGAAGGCGGCCTTCGCCAACCAGGCCGCGAGCCCATCGGGCAGCCCGTTCACCACCGTGCCGATCACCGGAACGCGCAGCCCCGGCAGCGTCGCCACCGGTAGCTCTCGCAGCGCGCCGAGCCGGTGCGGCCTGCGCGAGCCGAACAGCTGCCCGGGCGACCCGAGGATGCTCTGGCTGCGCTTTCCGGTGAGCGCGTAGAGCCCCAGCACCGCGGCCTTCGCCAACGCATACGGCGGCGAGGGGAGCAGCGAGCTGTCGTAGAGCATCCCGCGCGCTTCAATCGCGCCGAGCAGCGCCGGCGAGAGCGTGTACCCGGGCGCCCGGAACCCGCGCGGCTTCTGCCCGCACGCCGCCTCGATCGCCTGCTCTGCCCGCGCCAGATCCTGCTCGATGGCGGGCTGCGCGCGGCGCGAGAGCGCGTAGTCGTGCGCGAACGAGTGGCTGGCGACCTCGTGCCCGGCCGCGGCCGCGCGCCGCAGCGCCTGGGCCGCGCCGTCGATAGCCAACTCATTACCGATCGCAAAGAGGGTCGCGGAGAGCCGGTGCCTGGCGAACAGCTCGCCGAGCCGCTCCACCGCCACCACGGGCACCGCTCGCAGCGCGGCAGGCCCCAGCGCCTCGGGGTCCTGCCCGTGGATGGCCGCGTAGCAGCCGAGCCCGTCGAGATCGACCGAGACCGAGAAGAGCCTCTGCACGGCGGGAGCGGGAGCCCGCTAGGGAGCGCGGGTCTCCTCCTCCTGCAGGTAGAAGACGTCGTCCTTCACGGTGCTGGCGTCGGGCGAGCCGGGCTGCAGCTCGAGGAACTTCTTGAAGGCCGCGATCGCCTCGTTGCGCTTGCGGTCGTCCTTGAAGATGTACCCGAGCTGGTACCAGGCGTCGGCGTTCTTGGCGTCGATCCTGACCGCCCGCTGCAGCGCCTCGATCGCCTTGGCCTTGCAGGTCTCGCAGGCCTTCTCTTTGTAGGCCACGCCCAGCCGCGTCCAGACGCCGCTCTGCGCGGCCTCCTGCTTGACGCTCTTCTGGTACTGGTTGATCGCCCCGTCGAGGTCGCCAGCCTGCTCCATCGCCTCGCCCATCGAGGCGAAGAGGCGGGCCCGCCCGGGAGCCGCCGCCAGCGCCTTCTTGAACGCGTCGATCGCCTCGGGGAACCGGTTCTGCACGATCAGGTTCTTGCCGAGGTGCTCCCAGGCGTCGGCGCTCAAGACGCTGCCGCGCGGTTCCTTCTCGACGCTCTTCTGGAACGCCTCGATGGCGTCTGCCACCTGCGCGCCCATCTCGTGGACGAGGCCCAGGTGGTAGAGCACCAAGGCGTTGCCAGGGGCCACCTCGACGGCCTTCTTGAGCACCTCGACCGCCTCGCCCAGCTTGTTGATCCCGCCCAGCGCGCGGCCGAGGAAGAAGAGCCCCTCCGGCATCTTGTCGTCCTGCAGCACCGCCGCGCGCAGGACGGGCACCGCCGCCTCGAACTCGCCGCGCTCGACCAGCACCGCGCCGAGCCGCGCGAGGTAGCGTGAGTCCTTCGACTCCAGCTGGGTGGCCTTGGTGAGCGAGGCCTTCGCTCCGTCGCTGTCGCCCATCTGCCGCAAGAGCGAGCCGTACGAATAGTGGAGGAACGGATCGGCGGCGGTGCGCTCGAGCGCGGTCTGCAGCTCTGCCTGCGCCTCCTTCAGCTGCCCGAGCGACTGCAGCGCCCGGCCCATGCCCGCGTGCGAGTACGGGTCCTCGGGGTCGAGCGCGATGGCCGCTGCGTAAGCCTCCTTGGCCTTGGCCGGGTCGCCCAGCAGCAGGTACAGCTCACCGATGGCCTCTTGGTCCTGCGCGCTCTTCTCGGCCGCCGGCGCCTTCACCGCGAGGTCGAGCCGGGCCGCCGCCTTGTCCTTGTCGCCCGCCTTGAAGGCGTTGAGGCCCTGCGTGAGCAGCGCCTCCGCGAGGTCGGGCTTCTTGGCGAGCGCCCGCTCGTAGTCCTTGACGGCGTCCTCGGGCTTGCCGATCGCCTCGGTGATCCTGCCCTGCAGGAAGAGCAGCCGCGCGCTGCCGGACTCCTTCTGCAGCGCCTCCTTCACCTTCTTGTCGGCGTCGTAGTACTTGCCGACGCCGAGGTAGGCGCGGGCGAGGTTCCCCAGCAGCTCGGAGGTCTGCTCGACCAGCAGCGCGGCCTCCAGCCGGCCCACCGCCTTGTCGTACTCGCGGCGCTGCAGCCGGAACGCGCCGAACGCGCCGGCGATCTCGGCCGACTTTGGATCGAGCGTGGTCGCCCGCTCGAACTGCGCCTCGGCCTCCTTGCCCTGGTGCTGCGCCGAGAGCAGCTTGCCGCGCAGCATCGAGGCGCGCGCCTCTTCGGTGGCGTCGAGCTGCTTGCGCACCTCGGGGTCGTGGGCCCGCTCCAGCACCGCCGCTGCCGCCGTGAGGTCGCCCTTGCGCAGCTGCACGTCGGCCAGCTCCACCAACGCGCGGCCCAGCTTGGGGTTCTTCTCCAGCGCCTTCTCGAACCATTGCCCAGCCTCGGGTACCTGCCCGCGCGCCCGCGCCACCACGCCGCGCAGGAGCATCAGCTTGGGTGACCCCGAGCCCTTGATGCCGTTGTCGAGCACCTGGGCGGCGTGGGCTGCCTCGTTCGACCTCAGCAGCACCTGCGCGTAGAGGAACACCGCCTCGACGTCGGCCGCCGGCGCGTCGCCGAGCGAGGACAAGAGGGTGCGGGCCTTGGCGACATCCCCCGAGGCGAGCGCGTAGGCGCCGCGGGCCCGCAGCTGCGCGGGGCCGTTGAGCTTGATCTTGTCGACCACGCCCTTGGCCTGGTCCCAGTCGCCGCCGCTCTGGCCCCAGCCCACCTTGAGCTCGGAGGCGCAGAGCACGAAGAAGGCGCGGGCGGCGTCGTCGTCGGGCAGGACTTGCAGGGTCTGCGCCGCCATCCCCTGCGCCTCGCGCGCGGCAGCGAACGTCCCCTCGGCCAGCCGGTCGCGCCCCTTCTGCAGCGCGGCGGTGGCGGCGACCGTGCTCTCCTTGCCGCCCGAGGTGAGCTTGTTCTTCCAGAAGTAGCCGGAGCTGGTGCGGCCCGCGCGCAGCCCGGCTGCGACGAACGCCAGCAAGAGCACGCCCGCGAAGATGCCGCCGAGCAGGCGCGGCTTCTGCCGCAGCGAAGCGAGGACCTCGCTCGCGCCCGAGGTGAGCCCGCGCAGGCGCTCGCCGATGGGCACGCCGGGCTGCTTGTCTTTCTTGGGCTTGGGCTCGTCTGCCACGGGCAGATCGCCGAGCCCCGGACCGCCGAGGTCCGCGAGGTCGTCGAACGAGACCGGCGGCTTCTGCGCGCCGCCCATCACTGGCGGGCTCTTGGGGGCCCTCGGCGAGGGACTGGGTGCCTGCGGCTCGTCGACGAAGTCGAGCAGCTCGCTGGCCGACTTCTGCGGCGGCGGCGCGCTGGGCGCTTTCGAGAGCTCCTTCGGGATCACCGACTGCTCTTCATCGATGAAGTCGAAGTTGATGCCGCCGTCGTCGTGGGAAGCGGCGGGCGCGCGCGGGGCCGGGCGGGCCTGGGGCAGCGGCCGCGGCGCGGGCGGCAGGTCGAGGCTGAATGGATCGTCGGACGGCGGCGCGGCGCTCGGCGGCGGGGCCGCGAAGTCGGGCATCGCGAAGTCGTCGTGGACCTCCTGCGCAGGCTCCGCAGGGAGCACCAGCGGCGCCTGGTCCTGCATGGTGTCGCTGCCCAGGTCGATGCCCGCGAACGGGTCGTGCTCCTCGTCCTGCCTCTTCTGCACCACCGCGTCGTCCGCGCCCGGGAGGGGAACTGCGTCTTCGCCGTCAGCCGGGGGAGCGGCTGGCGCCGCGGCCGCGAGCAATTCCTGCGCACCCTGCTGGCCGCCGGGCAGCGGGACGGCGTCATCGAAGCCGAAGTCGTCCGCGGGCGGCGCGGCGGCCTGCTCTCGCTGGTCCTGCTCGACGTGCTCTTGCTGCCCCTGCTGCCCGCCGGGCAGCGGGACCGCGTCGTCGAAGCCGAAGTCGTTCGCCGGCGGCAGCGGCGCTTGCGCGGGCTCTGGCTCGCGCTGGTCTTGCTGGCCACCGGGCAGCGGCACCGCGCCGTCGAAGCCGAGGTCGCCAGCGCCCTGGTGCTGCTCTGCCTGCTGGGCTTGCGCCTGGTCGCCGGCGAGCGCGAAGGCGTCGTCGATCCCGTAGCCGCTCGCGGGCGGAGGCGGCGGCGCCTCGATGCCGAAGCCGTCGCCCTCGGGCGCTGGTTGGGCCCGGTCCGACTCCTGGCCCGGGTCGACTGCGAAGTCGTTCGGGTCGCCCTCCGCAACGGGGGGCGGCGGCGCGACTGGCGCCTGCGCCATCGGGGGCGGCGGCCGGAAGTCGAGCACCGTGACGGAGGGTGGCGCGCCCCCGGGCAGCGGCACGGGGCGCGCGTCGATCATCGTGCCTGCGGCGTGCCCGGTCACGCTGGCCACAGGGCGCGCGGGCGCGGTGACCGGGCGGGCGTCGACCATCGTCCCGCCCGTGTCCGCCGAAGCAGGCTTGCGCGCCGCGGGCAGCGGCACCGCGGCCGGCCTGCCCTCGACGATCTTGCCTTCCTCGCCCGGCTTGGGCTTGTGGACCGTGAACGGGCTCTTGCACTTGGGACACTTGATCGAGAGCCCGGCCGAGGGCACCCGCTTGTCGTCGAGGGCGAAGGCCGCCCGACAGTTCGGGCACGAGATCTTCATTCCTTAACCCTCGCCATCCCGGACGGGCTTCATGTCCAGATCGGTGTTGCCGTGCCCCGAGTCGGCGCTGGCCTGCTCGAAGCCGGGCGCGCGCAGATCGACGACGGTGCCGTCGTGCGAGGCCAGCGCGGCCACCACCGGGATCCCCTTGACGGTCTTCGACTCCATGCCCGCCCTGGGCAGGTGCGCGGTGAAGGGCGCCTTGCACTTGGGGCACTTGATGGTGAGGCCGCCGCTCGGGACGCGCTTCTCCTCGACGGAGTACACGGAATTGCAGCTGGGACAGGACGTTTTCATTGGGGTCTCGCGCGGCCGCTAGTCCGCATATTCGAAGCGCTGCTTGAGGGCCAGGTAGGTCGAGTAGGTGTCCACCAGCTGGGCATTGCTGCGGCTCGCTTCCTTCAGCTTCGCCGCGATCAGGCGGCGGACGATCGCGTGCGCCTCCTCCTCTGGAACGCCCGCCATGTCGGCCAGCTCGCGCACGTTCATCGGATCGTACTGCTCCTGCAGCTCCACGTAGAGCAGGAAGTCGTTGAGGAGGGTCTCGGACCCCAGCTCCAGGCGGCCGTCGCGCGCGGGGAGCAGCACGCCGGCGTGGGCGAACATGCGCGAGATCTGCTGCGTCTCGTCGCCCGACAGTCCGATGCGGGCCCAGAGCGACTCCACCGTCATCTCCCGCGGCAGGAACCGGCGGCCGTCGTCACCCGGCGGCTCGGCGAGCGTGCGCACCAGCGAGATGGCGCGGGCGGCGCCCGAGCGGGACATCAGCGCCTGGATCTGGCGGTCGGCCGCGCGCAGGCGGGAGGAGAGGCGGCGCATCAGGCGCACGGCGATCTCGCCGCGGCTGCGCACCAGCGTCTCGAAGGCGGCCTGCTCCACCTCAATGAGGAGGGAGTCCTCGGCGACGGTGGCGGAGGCCGAGCGCGGCAGGCCCTCGAGCAGCGCCATCTCGCCGAAGAACTCGCCGGGGCCGAGGACGGCGAGGGTGACCTCGCTGTCGGAGATGCGCTTCCAGATCTGCACCCGGCCGCTGCGGATGACGTACATCTTCTCGCCGGGGTCGCCCTCGCGGAACAGCACCGAGCCCGCCGTGTGGGAGCGGACCAGGTGCTCGAGGTTTTGGATGGGGTCGGACATCGGGCGGCGGAAGGCTACCACCCCCTGCGAGCAGGCGGCAACGGTTCGGAGTCCGGCTATTGCGCCTGTTCTTCTGCATCTACAGGCTGTCCGGCAATTCCCGCTCCCGCACCCGCTCCCGGCACTTCTCGGCGAGACCGCGCTCGCCGGGCCGCCCCCTCAAGACGGGGTCGGGAGCGGGTGCGGGAGCGGGAGCGGGAGCGGGAAGAGCAGGACGGCACTTCCGGACAGCCTGTAGCTTGGCTCCAGGCTGGTCCTGGCGGAGCTAGGCGTGGACGTGCAGCCCCACCGTGTTCCCCTCGGTGTCCTCCACCAGCGCGATGGTCCCCATCGGGCCGATCGACGTGCTCGGCATCAGCACCTTCCCGCCCGCCTTGGGCGCCCGCTCCAGCGCCCCTGCGAGGTCGCCGTGTGCGTCGAGGTAGACCACGCCGCCGCCGCCGGGCTTGAGCGCCGGGTTCGCCACCAGCGCCCCGGCGACGCCGGTCGAGCCCGCCGCCCGCTCGAAGATGGCGAGCGGGGTCCCGAAGAACGTCTCGCGCCGCAGCTTGACGCCGAGGACCGCCTCGTAGAACTGCGCGGCGCGGTCGAGGTCGGTGGTGGGGATCTCGTACCAGTTGATGGTGCTCGGGTTCATGGCCGTCTCCGTTTGGTGACTCGTTGGGTTGCGACGAGAGGGAGGATGCACCCCTGCGTTGACAGCCTTCTGTCAGGATTGTGCGAGCGGGGCCGCGGCCTCGATCCGGTCGAGCCGGAACGACCGCT
>JAYWAO010000553.1:0-3085 GCA_043782365.1 Deltaproteobacteria bacterium | reverse complement strand
AAAGATGTGACCAATCATGAGGTCAAAGTCCGCCAAGTTGAAGGTGCCCCGCCTCGCGCGCTGCCCCCTCCAGCCCCTACTGCAGGGATCTGCACCCGCCGCGCACTCCGGCCCGCAGGCTGGCACGGTCCGCGTCCGCACGCTCTTGCTTGACTCTCCCAAGCGTGCAGCCGACTCTGCCCAACTCCGCTCGGGCCCTGCGCTCCAGCCGAGGTCCTCCGCATGCTCCGAACCGCACTCTCTACCGCCTGTGGTCTCCTCCTCGCGCTGGCCGCCTCCTCGCCCGCCGCCGCCGCTGGCTGCGAAGGCGACAACGACTGCAAGGCCGGCCGCGTCTGCAGCGCCGGCAAGTGCGCCGCCAAGCCCAAGTCGTGCTCGAAGGACTCCGAGTGCCCTGGTGACCAGGTCTGTGAGCAGACCCGCTGCGTGCTCCCGCCGGGCGACACGGGCGGCGCAGTGACCCCTGCCCCCACGCAGTCGAAGGCGTCGCCGCAGCAGCGCAGCACCAGCCCTCAGGTGCTGGACCTGGAGCTTCCGCCGCTCGTCGCCGGACCAGGCGCGCTGGTGCCGGCGCCAGTCGGCCAGGGCCTGCGCCCCGTCTACACCAAGGACACCTGGCCGCTCTCGTTCATCGACCGCCCGCTGGTGCTCGGCAAGGGGATGGCCGAGGGCACCTTCCTCCTGGTCAAGAGCCTCTCCAGCGGCCACTACGGCAGCCTCGCCGCGGGCCTCTACGCCTTCTACGGCGTGGACGAGAAGCTCAGCGCGGGCGTCGGCGACATCTCCTTCTGCCTGACGGGCTGCGGCGGCGGCTCGTTCCTGCAGTCGATCTCCTTCGACGCCCACTATCTGTATTACTCTGACGCCGGCCTCAACGTGGTGCCCGAGCTGGCGCTCTACTTCCAGCAGCTCAGCCCGCTGGCCGCGGCGCTCAGCCCGGGGGTGGAGATCGCCTACAAGCTCGGGCCGAAGATGACGCTCTGGGTGAACCCGCGGCTGACGCTCGGCGTGGTGGGCCGCGACACCTCTGCCAGCCCCGACCAGGTGACGGTCTCGGTGCAGCCCCGCTACGCGCTCACCGACCAGCTCACCCTGATCCCGACCGTCGCCTTCAACCTACCCTTCGAGGCGACCGATTTCTGGCTGGTGCCGTTCGGCGTCGGACTCCACTACGCCGTCAACAAGCAGCTCGACCTCGGCGGCGACTTCGCCTTCGGGACGCTGATCCCCCACTCGGGAATCGGCATGTTCGACGCGCGCACGCTGCGGCTCTACGTGACCGCGCGGCTCTAGAAAACCAGCCAACCAGCGCTCCGGGCGCGGCGTCGTCAGGCCTGCGGTCGCGGCGGCGGCTAGCCCTCGCCCGACCGCCGCTCCCAGATCAGCTTCCGCGCCGTCTGCGTGAAGCCCAGCCCCCTGTAGAGCGCACGCGCCGCCTTGTTGGCCTCGCTCACCGAGAGCACCGCAGCCGTCGCGCCGCGGGAGAGCGCGCTCTCGACCAACGCCCGCCCGAGCCCCGCGCGGCGCAGCGCGGGGAGCACCGCCACCTCTTCGATGCCGAGCGTCTTGCCGAGCCAGACCGCCGAGAGGTAGCCCGCGGCCTTCTTCTCGGGCCCGTCGAGGGTGGCGAGCAGCACGATGCGCTCGAGCTCCTCGAGCAGCTGCGCCAGCTCGTCGGCGCGGGTGGCGAACGAATCGGGCGCGCCGGCCCAGGCCGCCTCCGAGAGTCGCTCCAGATCGTAGAGGCCCTTCTTGTCGCCCGCGCGCAGCACGCGTAGCTGCAGGCCTTGCACGACCGGCGCGGGCGGCGGCGCACCCCCGCGCCACGAGAGCGAGAGCTGCGCGCTCACCTGCGCGAACCCGAGCGACGCGAGGAACGCCTGCGCGGCGACCGAGGACTTGCCCTCGCCGTCCTTCATCCGCGCCCGCAGCGTCACCGGGCCGGGCGCCGCTTGGGCGAACGCCAGCGCCCCTTCGCAGAGCGCGCGGCCGAGCCCCTGGCGGCGCAGCGCGGGCGAGACGGCGGTGTACACCTCGAGGGTGGTCCGCTCCTCGGCGGCGTTGCGCCCTGCCGCGTCGGCGCCAGCGGGCACGCCGTCCCCGGCTTGCGCGCCTTCGAGCGGGGGGCGGGGCTGCGGAACGCGGATTGGAGGCGGCGCGCTCTGTCCCAGCTCCTCGGGAGAGAGCGGGCCCGTCCGCGCCTTCGCCACGGGCACCTTGCGCAGCCCGCGCTTCTCGGGGAGCTCCGGCACTGGCGGCGGCGCGGTGAACGTGCGCTCCGCAGGGGCCACCGGAAACGGCCCCGCGGCGGGCGGGCCGCACGTCTCGGTGGACAGCGCCTGGGCGAGCAGCGCGCCGGGCCGCGGCGCGAGCGTGGGCGGCGCCGCTCCCGCGAAGACGAGCCCGGGCGCGGCCGAGACGCGCTTGTCGAGCGAGCCTGTGTCGTTGCCCCTGCCTCTTGTCTGCGGCGCGGGTCCGCGAATCGCCGGCACGCGCAGCGGCTTGTCTTCTGGCGCGGACCCGTCGAGCGCCGGACCGCTCTGGGCTTGGGTCTGCGGCGCCTCGGCGCCGGTGACTGGCGCAGGGGCCGCCCGCGTCTCACGCACGGCGGCGAACGAGAGCCCGTGCACCAGTCCGTCCTCGCCCTCAGCCACCCGCCACAGCTCGAGGAGCGCGCGCGGCCCGGTGGCGATCACCTGGAGGCGCTGCGCGAACGGCTCGATCGAGGGGTCCCCAGCGCGGGCCCGCGCGCAGAAGTCGACGGCCGCGTCGAGGTCGTCCAGGGTGAACGGGCGGACGGTGACGACGCCGGGATCGCTCTTCGCCACGCAAACCTCCCGATAGACCCTGATACACCACAATATCAGCTGCTATCGCGCGCCCCTCTGGCTCTGCCGACACCCCGCGCGAAGATCACTCCCGCGCGGGGGCCCACCCAGGCTATCGCTTTGGCAGCCCCATCGCGACCAGCTCGGCGATGTCCCTCGCCTGCATCGACTCGCCGCGCCCGGTCTCGTTGATGCCGTCCTTCACCATGGTGAGGCAGAACGGGCAGCTGGTCGCCACCGTGCCGCCGCCCGCGCCC
>JAYWAO010000552.1:0-3091 GCA_043782365.1 Deltaproteobacteria bacterium | reverse complement strand
ATCACGGCCACGGATCCGCCCGTGAAGACGAGCATGCCAATCGCGGAAAGACCCATGACGAGGATGCCGTTCTGAGTCACGAGGCGCTCGGAGAGGAGGCTGAAGCGGTGCGGCACCCACGAGTCGATCGCCATGTTCGCGAGGACGCGGGGGCCGTCGAGAAAGCCGGCCTGCGCGGCGACGAAGAGAAGCGCGCCCTCGGAGATGAGCGTGACGAGGGCGAAGCCCGCAGCGGCCGCTCCGGGCCCGAGAGCCTCCCGGCCGAGCTTGTTCGCGAGGACGGCGTTGAGGGTCTGCCCCTCGACAGCATGCACGTCCGCGAGCAGATAGCAGAGGAGAAGGCCGCCCGCAGTCACGGAGAGGGACATGGCCATGTAGAGCATCGTCCGCTTGCCGGTCTTCACGCGCGGCTCGCGCAAAATCTGAAGGCCGTTCGAGACCGCCTCGATGCCCGTGTAGGTGCCGGCGCCCAGCGAGTAGGCGCGCAGGAAGAGCGCCAGGAGCGCGAGGCCGCCCATCGTCGAGAGATCGTGGCTCAGACCGGTCGACACGCTGCTGCCGACGTTGCCGAACTCGCCCAGGTGCCCGCCGATGCTGCCGACGATGATCACCGCGTGCGTGACCACGAAGACGAGGAACACCGGCACCAGCGCGGTCACCGACTCCTTGACGCCGCGCAGGTTGAGCAAGGTGAGCAGGACGATGACGACGAACTCGAGCGGCATCTTCCAGTGCAGCAGGTGGCCCGGCAGCATCGAAAAGACCGCTTCGCCGCCCGCGGCGATCGAGGTGGTGATCGTCAGCACGTAGTCGACCAGCAGCGCCGAGCCGCTGACGAGGCCGGCCTTGGGCCCGAGCAGCTTGGTGGCCACCACGTAGCCGCCGCCGCCGAAGGGGAAGTGCTCGATGATCTTGCTGTAGGCCGCGGCGATCACCAGGACGGTGAGGCCGGTGAGGAGCGCGAGGAAGACGGCGAGGTACTGGTGCTCGCCGAGGTTCTTGAAGGCCTCCTCGGGGCCGTACGACGAGGAGGAGAGACCGTCGGCGCCCAGGCCCACCCAGGCGAGGAAGGCGACCAGGGTGATGTTGTGGAAGAGGCGCGGGTCGAGGACGTCCTTCTTCTCGCCGAGCACGGCGCGGAGGAGGCGGGTGGACCTCGGGACCTTCTTGACCGGGGGCTCGGACGGCGGGGGCGTCGGATCCATTTGGTGGAGCGGTTCCTAACATAAAAACGTCGCGCGCTCCGACGCGCCAACAGCGGACCTTCATCGGAGGCAACAAATCTGTAGGTCTACGGCGGAATTCCAACGAATTCGTCAGCGACCTTCGCGCCGATCAGGGCACGCCCGGAGTCGCCCCCAGCCGGTGCACCATCTCCACCAGCGCCACCGCGTTCTCCGGCGGCGTCGGCGGCAAGATCCCGTGCCCGAGGTTGAAGACGTGCCCGCCGCCCGCGGTCCTCGCCTCCCGCAGCACGTCCTTCACGCGCTGCTCGAGCACCGGCAGCGGCAAGAACAGGCTGGTCGGGTCGAGGTTGCCCTGCAGCGCCACGCCGGGCCCCGTGCGCTGCCGCGCGTGCGAGAGCGGCACGCGCCAGTCGACGCCCACCACGTCGGCGCCCGTGCGCGCCAGCTGCCCGAGCAGCTCGCCGGTCTCGACGCCGAAGACGATCACGGGCTGCGGGTTCTTCGCATCGCGCTCGAGCCCCGAGATGATGCGGGCGATGTACGGCGCGCCCAGCACCGCGTAGTCGGCCGGGGCGAGCGCCCCCGCCCACGAGTCGAAGATCTGCAGCGCCTGCGCGCCCGCGGCGAGCTGCGCGTTCAGATAGAGTGTGACGGCGTCGGCCAGCTTGCCGAGCAGCGCCTCGGCGAGCGCGGGGTCGCCGAGCAGCGCGGCCTTGGCCTTCTCGAACGAGCGGCTGCCCTTGCCCTCGATCATGTAGGCGGCGAGCGTGAACGGCGCGCCCGAGAAGCCGATCAGCGGTACGCGGCCGTCGAGCGACTTCTTGATCTTGCGGATCGCCTCCATCACGTAGCCCATCGACAGCTCGGGGTCGGGGACCACCAGCTTGTCGACGTCGGCCCTCGACCGCAGCGGCTCGGGGAACTGCGGCCCGATCTGCTCCTCGAGCGTGAGCGGGCAGCCCATCGCGTCGCAGATGAGGAGGATGTCGGAAAAGAGGATGGCGGCGTCGACGCCCAGGAGGTCGACCGGCTGCAGCGTCACCTCGCAGGCGGCGTCGGGCGCGCGGCAGAGCTCGAGGAAGGAGTAGCCCGCGCGGACCTTGCGGTACTCGGGCAGGTAGCGGCCGGCCTGGCGCATGATCCAGATGGGGGTGGTGTCGGTCGGGAGGCCGCGGCAGGCGCGGAGGAATCGGTCGGCTCGGGACATAGGCGGTTTCTAGCATTGGAGCGGGGGGATTGGGCGTGCGACGTGATGGCCCAGGCGGAGCCCTACGACCGCCGCGACACCTGCTGCAGCTCCAGCACGGTCTGCCCGTTCTGGTAGACGCGCACCGTCCCGCTCGACTGCGAGACGCTGACCGCCACCGCCTTCGTCTCCACGGTGATCCCCGCCGCCGCCGCGTGCCGCGCGCCCAGGCCCAGCTGGAGCGGGACCTCGCTCTTGCCATCGCCCATCTGCTGCAGCAGGCGTCCGGCGGCCAGCACCACGCCGTCCTCGCGGATGATGAAGGCGCCGTCGAGCACCGCGAAGTTCTTCAGCGCCTCGCGGATCTTCGGGTCGAGCACGTTGCGCTCGGCCTCGCTGATGCCCTGGAAGGGGTTGATGGTGAGCTGCTTGGACTTCTCCATGACGTTGGTCGAGTCGCCGAGCACGAAGATGGTGCCGATCGGGTGGCCCTCGAAGCCCTCGTGGCCGATCGCCATCGCCAGCGAGACCAGCGCCTCGACCACCTGCGAGGAGAACTCGGCCCCGAGCGAGACCGTGTCGATGGCGATCTTCTCCTCGAAGCCGCGGCCGATCTGCAGGCGCACCAGCGTGTCGGGGAGCTTCGAGCCGGTGCGGCCGGTCAGGCAGAGCACGCTCTCGCCGTCGGTGAAGACGTTGGCGGTCATCGCGGCCACCA
>JAYWAO010000551.1:0-3091 GCA_043782365.1 Deltaproteobacteria bacterium | reverse complement strand
CTCCGCCAGGGCCGCGTAGCGCTCGGAGAGGCCGCGGAAGGCGCGCGCGGCGAGCAGCAGGGCGGGCGCCGGTTCGGCAGCGGCAGCGCTCGACAGCTCGCAGGCACGGGCCAACTGCTCGATGGCAGCGGGGTCTGCGGCGGCGGAGAGCCCACCGAGCGAGGCGCACGCCTCGCCCGCTGCCGGCGCTCCAGCGGCTGCAGGGGGAGCTGCGCGCAGGGCCGGTGGCGCTCCGGGCGGGGCCTTCGGGGCGCACGCGAGCAGCGCAACCATCGCCACCGCGAGCAGCGCCCCGACCGACCGCGAGGAGCGCGCCAGAGCCCGCGGCGCCGGCACGGACCCGGACGGGAGCGCGGAAGCCCGGCCCGGGGGTCGGCTGCGCGCGCAGCTCACTTCTTCTTCGGCAGAGGGGCCGGCTTGCGCAGCGGCCGCAGCCTGCGCGAGGCCAAGGCACGGGGCGCGCCCGAGAGCAGCCCGCCCAAGCCCGGCATCGACGCAGGCGAGTCGAGCAGCTCGCAGGTGGCGTGCCCGCGCAGCACCAGCTCGCCCTTCTGGTTCTCGGCCCACAGCTCCAGCTCGGCCAGGCAGGCGCCCTTCTCGCGGCGCAGCTCGGCGATGCGCCCGCGGCAGGTGAGCTCGTCGCCAGGCCGCACGATCTTGACGAACCGGGCCTGCAGCTTGCGCACCAGGCCCCGCTTGAGCCACTGCGAGACCAGCTGCGCGACGAAGCCCATCGCCAGCGCGCCTGGCGCGAAGATGGTCCGGTAGCCGAGCGCGACGGCGTAGGGTTCATCGAGGTGGAGCCGGTTGAGCTCGTGCGCCTCGACCGCGTAGCGCGCGATCTGCAAGCGATCCACGGGGGGCTTGGCTAGCGGCGGCAGGTCGTCGCCCTCGCGCAGGTCGGAGAAGAAGTAGGACCGCGCGAGCGTGGGCTGCGGTTTGGGCTGCGGCCTGGGGGGCGGAGGAGGGACCGGGGCGCCGGGGGCCTGCCGCGGCGGACCCTTGGGCACGGAGAGCACCGCCGCCACCACCGGCGGGCGCGGAGGCGGCGAAGGACGCCGCGGGGCCGCGGCTGCCGCCAAGGGCCTCGCCACGGCGGCGGGCGAAGGCCTCTGCATCGCCACCGGCGCGGACTTGTGCACCACCAGCGGGGACTTGTGCACCACCAGCGGGGCGGGCTTCTGGGCCGTCGCTGACCTGGACGCGGGCTTCGCGGCAGGCCTCGCCGCGGCCCTCGCGGGAGCCTGCTTGGGCGCTGCCGACTTCTTCCGGGCAGGCGCCTTCGCCTTCACCACCTTCGCATGCAGCCCGGTCTTGGCGGGCGCGGCCTTGGCGGTCTTGGCGGGAGCGGCCTTTGCGGGCGCCCTCCGCGCGGGCGGGCGCTTCACCGGCGCGACCCTCTTGGCGGCTGCGCGGCTACTCATGGATCACCTCAGCGGTGCCTGGCTGCTTCGGCGGCGCGCGCACCACCCAGAGCGAGCGGGCCCGGTAGACGAGGGCGCCTGCGGCGTCGGTGCCCTCGTCCTCCAGGACCACTTCGTCGGCCGGCCCGGTGGGCGTGTCGCGCTGGGAGATCTCGACGACCTTGGAGCGCACGGTGATCTTGTCACCGGCGACGATGGAGCGCGCGTACTCGAAGCTCTGCACCGCCTGCAGGAGGTGCGAGCCCGGCGCGAACATCAGCTCGTCGCGCAGATCGCTCCCCGCGCGCAGGCTGACCGGGAACGTCAGCGGTGCGACGAGGCCCGGGTAGCCCGCCGCGCGGGCCGCCGCCTCGTCGAAGTAGATCGGGTTCTGCTCGCCGAGCGACCGCGCGAACCGCCGGATGCTCCCGGGCTCGATCTCGTGGACTGCCGGCTTCGACTCGCGGCCGATGGCGCTGCGATCCAAGCTCCCTCCCCTATCTGCCCGAAGGCAGATCCAACACGGTGATCAGCCCCGGCTCTGCACCGGGCAAGAGCGGCGCTGCGTGGACGATGGCCCAGGAGGTGGCGTCGTCGCCCTGCACGCCCCCCGGGATGATGAGCCGCAGGCCCGGGTTGGCGAAGATCTCGATCTCGTCGCGCGGGTCGGGCGCGCCGAGCGCGATGATCAGCTCGAGCTCGACGACTACTCTTTCCTCGCGGATGGCCCGCGCCACCTGCCGCAGGCCGACGATGCCGCCCTTGGGGACGAAGATCCCTCCGGCGCCCGCCTGGTCGTCGTCGGTCTCGACGGGGTCGATCTCTTCGTCGACGTGGTCGATCTCGAGCCCCGCGCCGAGCGCCGCCAGCGCCGCCGACTCCTTGAGCCCGACGTGGCCGATGGTGCCGTCTTCGTCGCCGTCGGCGAACTCCTCTTCCGAGAGGCCCGCGCCCGACTTGCGCTGCAGCTGCACCCGCCGGGTCCGCGAATCGACCACGCGCAGGCAGCGGATGCGGTCGATCGGGCCCACCACGTGGGCGAGCGTGGCCACCAGCCGGTCGAAGATGAAGCCCGGGTTCACGCCCGTGCCGAGCAGGGCCACCTTGCGCTTCTGGGCGATGCGGTCGAGCCGCTCGGCGATCTCCGGGTTGGAGAGCCAGGGATAGGCGAGCTCCTCGCAGGTAGACGCGACCGACAGGCCCGCCGAGCAGGCCTGCGCGAGCTCACCCTCGACCTGCGCGAGCCGGCTGTAGGTGGCGTGGAGCAGCACGCCGCCCGGGGCCTTCTTGAGCGCGGCTGAGGCGTCCCCGCCGACGATGAGGTCGGGCGCGGCGACGCCCAGCACCTCCGCGAGCGTCTTGCCCGTGCGCGAGGGGTCGAGGTCGACCGCCGCCACGATCTCCAGCTCGGGCTTGGCGAGCGCGGCCCGGGCGATGCTCCGCCCGATCGAGCCCAAGCCCATGAGGACGACGGGAATCGCCAAGCGGTTCGCCCTCTTCTCCGTGGAACTATTCATGCAACCAAGAGCGCTTATATCCCGGGAATCAGGGGGCGTACAGGTTTTCTTCCGGCGCTTGCAGGCCTCGGCGCGGTTCCGTTAGGGTGCCCGGGTGCGCTGCCCCCGCTGCAACACCAAGGTCGCAGATGAGATCTCCATCTGCCCGAATTGCGATGAGATCCTCGACAC
>JAYWAO010000550.1:0-22862 GCA_043782365.1 Deltaproteobacteria bacterium | reverse complement strand
GGCGGCGTGGCGTCCTTCTCCTTCGCCGAGCTGCCGCAGAGCCCGCTCCGGTACAAGCCGGGCATGGGTCCGCCGCAGAAGCGCCCCGGCTGGGAGTGGCACGCCTTCGATTATGACAATGGCAGGGAGGGGCCTTACTACGATTACATCCTGCTGCACGGGAACACCGAGCTGGCGTCGCGGGTGGACCTCTCGCGCGGGCCGAAGTGGCGGCTGGCGGTGCGCGAGGGCAGGTGGAGCTTGTACGAGCGGGACGGCGACTAGACTCGGCTCAGTGCACGGTCCCCTTGCGGTCGGCCGCGCGCCCGCCGGCCACGAAGCGCAGCCCCATCCCGCGCATGCCCGTGCGGTTGCTGCCGCCCTCTTTCGCAAAATTAATGAAACACTGATACCGGACCTCTGCCTCCAGCGACATCTCGGTGGGCGAAGACGGTCCGGCGAAGGTCACCTTGACGCGGCTGCCGAGCGGCAGCGGCTCGCGGGTCTCGACGAACATGCCGGTCTCGGTGATGTTCCGGCCCACCCCGCTCATCACGCCGCGGTCGCCGTCGAGCCACACCGGGAACGCCTTGTCGAACCGGCCCGACTCCCCGCCAGGAGAGGGCGCGCGGTTCTTCGGCTTCTTCACGGGCGCGGCGGCGCCTGGGCGCTCGGCCTTGCCCTTGGCTGCCAGGGCTTGCGCGTCGGCGGCGGTCTTGTGCGGGCTGGACATGCGGGCGGTGCTCCGGCGAGCGGCGTGTGGTAGCGCCTTGTGATAGCGACCATCGCGACCGTAGAGGCGTGGAGGAGGCCCGTCAAGAAAGCGCCCGGCGATGGCACTGAACGACGCAGGGGCCGCGCGGCGTCCTGGCCGCGGGCCCCCGCTGCACTCCGCCGAGAGCCCGCTACTTGGGGATGCGCAGCGTGACGAACTGCGCGGCCTGCGCGGTGCGCACCCGCAAGAGCACCACGTCGCCGGGCTTCACGTTCTTCACCGCCTTCGAGTACTCCTCGGGCGTCGAGACGGGCTTGCGGTTCACCTCGATGATCACCATCCCTGGCTCGATCCCCGCGCTCGCCGCCACCGACTCGGGCGAGAGATCGGTGATGATGACGCCCTTGGTGGCCGGGTCGACGCGGGCGCGCCGCGCCAGGTCGGGGGTGAGCGGCTCGATGACGAGGCCGAGCAGATCGGCGCCGCCCTTCTCGCCTTCGGGAGCGGGGCTGCTGGCGGTCTCTTCGTCCTCGGGCCGGGCTTTCACCTTGGCGGTGAGCGAGCCGGCCTTCGTCTCGCGGACGTAGTCGAGCTTGATGCTCTGCCCCGGCGGGACGGTGCCGACCTCGCGGGTGAGCATGAAGTTGTCGGCGATCGCCTTGCCGTTGACCGCGGTGATCACGTCGCCCGCCTTGAGGCCGGCCTCGGCGGCGGGGCCGCCCTTCACCACGTCGGCCACCAGCGCACCCTGCGTGGACTTCAGGCCCAGCTGCTCTGCGGTGTCCTGGTTGAGCTGCTGCAGCTGCACGCCGAGGAAGCCGCGGACCACCTTGCCGTCCTTCTTGAGCTGCGGAAGGATCTGCTTCACCACCGCGATCGGGATGGCGAAGCCGATGGTGTTCGCGCCCGAGATGATCGCCGAGTTCACGCCGACCACCTCGCCGCGCAGGTTGAAGAGCGGGCCGCCCGAGTTGCCCGGGTTGATGCTGGCGTCGGTCTGCAAGTAATCGGTGTACGCGCCGTTCTGGCCCGCGCCCGCCTGCACGCGCTCCTTGGCGCTGATGATGCCCGCGGTCACCGTGGCCTGCAGGCCGAAGGGCTCGCCGATGGCCACCACGTAGTCGCCCACCTCGAGCCCGTCGGAGTCGCCCAGGCTCGCGCCGGGGAGGGCCTTGCCCTTGGGGTCGTCGATGCGCAGGAGCGCGATGTCCGACTTGGGATCGGCCCCGATCAGCTTGGCGGAGAACTCGCGGGCGCCGACCTCCGCGAGGTCGTCGGTGATGACCTTGATCTCGTCCATCGGGCGGAACTTGCCCTCGGGGCCCTCCTGGATCTGCACGACGTGGTTGTTGGTGATGACGAGGCCGTCGCCGATCAGGAAGCCCGAGCCCAGGCCCGAGCGCTCGCGGCGATCCGGCGTGGTGCCACCAGGGTTGTTGGGGTTGCCGAAGCGGCGGAAGAAGCGCTCCATCGGATCGCCCGAGTCGTCCTCGCCCTCGTCGCCTTCACCCTGGCGCGGATCGACCTGCGGGTGGCCGGGCGGCATCTGGCCCCTGCGCTGGCTGCGCTGCGCCTGGGCGCGGGGCCGGTACTTCGAGTTGATGTTGACGACCACCGGACGCAGGCGCTTGACGAGCGGCGCGAGCGAGGGCATCGGGGCGAGCAGCGCGTCGCCGCCGCTGCCACCGGGCGAGGCCTGCGCGAGCAGGGGCGCGGCCACGGGGACCTGCGCGGCCGCAGGCTGGGCTGCCACTTGCGCGGGCGCCGCGGCCTGCGCGTCGGCCGCGAAGAGGTGCTGCGAGCCCTGCGTGCAGCCGACAGCCGCAGCGAGCGAGAGTACGACGAGAGGCGAGAGCGAGAGCAGGCGGTGCATGGATCCTCCGAGAGCAGCCGTGGAACAGTTCTCCTTCGGCTTCATTCCGATGCCTTGGGCCCCGGAGGGATCCGCAGCGTGACGAACGAGCAAAGTAAAGGGACGGATGCGCTCGTCAAGCGGCGCCCTTGCGCTCGGGCTTCGCGTTGGGGGCGTTGGCTGGGACGACCACCGGCTTGCCCGCCCCGTCGCGGATCTCCACATCGGCGGCCTTGAGCGAGGCGAGCAGCAGCCACCGCTCGGCCTCCGAGAGCGAGCCCGAGGGGAGCGCGGCGTCGATCTCGTCGAGGCGCAGCCAGCCCCGGCGCAGCGCCCGCGTGAAGAGCGCCTTGCGGGCCGCGTGCGAGCACGAGGAGGTCTCGTCGGCGTCGCGTTCGCCCGCCAGCACCCTCGCCGTGGTCACCCTGCTGCGTTGCCTCGTCATCCGACTCTCCCGACCCGCCAGGGCCCGCGGCGGCCATCGCCGTAGCGCTGATTCGCTCGGAACAGTGACGCGCGAACCCGGCGTCCGATCTGCACCGCCGCGGGAATGGTAAGGCTCCGATCCGGGCTGGCAACTGCGGGCCGGCCGAGCAGGATCAAAGTCACCGGGGATCGGAAGGAGTTCATGCGCACGCCCTGTTGGACGGCGCGCCACCCCGCTTGTTTCATTAAGACTTGTTCCCACGGGGGTGGGATGGACGCTCTAGTGCGTCAGCTCGAGCAGCTGCGTGAGCGTCTTCTCGTCCGCCGGCGGGAACGGGTACTGGTCGAGCTCGGTGGGCTTCACCCAGCGGTGGTCGTGCACGCGCAGGTGGTTGATGGTGCCGCTCTTGATGGCGCACCGGTAGACGCAGAAGTCGATGTCGTACGAGGTGTACGAGTGGTGGGTCTGCATCGCCTTCTCGCGGACCTCGACGGTGATCGCCATCTCCTCGAGCAGCTCGCGCGCGAGGGCGGCCTCGTCGGTCTCGCCGTCCTCGACCCTGCCGCCGGGGAACTCCCACAAGAGCGGCAAGCGGGCCTCGGGGCGCCGCTGGGTGATGAGGTAACGGCCCTCTTGCTCGATGATGGCGGCGACGACGCGGACACGCTGGGGCATTGAGCGCACGTTAGCTCTTGGCAGCCCTCCCCGGCAAGATCGGGAATCAGGGGGGAGAAGTGCTCCCGGGGATTGCGCCGAGGCCATTGGAGGGGTGATCCTCGCTCCGTGCCGACCTGCCGACGCTCGATCGTCCCGCTCGCAGCGCTCCCGGCCCTGGCCGCGCTCTTCTGCGCCGCTCCGGCGCTCGCCCAGGCAGACGCGGGGGTGCTCCCTCGGGCGCTCCAGGAGGCGGAGGCCGCCGCGCAGAAGGAGGCGGCCCGCGCCAAGGCCACGCCCACCTCGCCCTCGAAGACAGGCGGCGCCGCTGCCGCCGCCGACAGGGGCCAGCCGCGCAGGAAGACGAGGCTCCCCGCGCCCGTGTCGCCGCCCGCGCCCAAGCCGATCTGCGACGGCGACTACGCCAACGCGCTGCCTGCCCCGCTCGCCAACAAAGAGGCGGACATCGCGCCCAAGGACGTCTTCGTCTTCGCCATCCGCACGGTGAGCACCTACGAGCGCGTCTACTACGGAAAGGACGGCAAGCTCCGCAAGCAGTACCTGCGTGCGCAGGCGCACGGCACGGGGTTCGGCCTGCGGGTGGTGGGCGGCGAGACGCTGCTGGTCACCAACGAGCACGTCGCCTCGCGGCCCGAGGTCACCGACGAGGAGCACACCGTCGAGGGCATCCCGCCCGGCGCGAAGAAGGTCCGTGAGCAGCTGAAGATCGTCCGCGACGAGGGCGACGACTACGAACCCGGCCACATCCCGCTCACCAAGGTGCTCTCCGACCCGGCGAGCGACATCGCCATCCTCAAGGCGAAGACGGTGCTGCCGGTGATGCCCTATCGGACCGGCCGCTCGGGGGCGCTGCGGGCGGGAAACCAGGTGTTGGTGCGCGGCTTCCCGCTGGGTGCGTTCCGCGCGGTCAGCTCCGGCAAGGTGATCAACCCCTACACCGAGGACACCGATCGCGCCTGGAGCCACAGCGACTTCGTCATCGACGCGCTGCTCTCGAGCGGCAACTCGGGGAGCCCGGTGTTCGCCGTCTCCTGCCGCACCGGCGAGCCCGAGCTGGTGGGCGTCTACCACGCCGGCTACACCGACGCGGCGGCGCTCAACGTGGTGGTCGCGGTCGACCAGCTGAAGGAGGAGTTCGAGACTCTTCGGCTACCGAAGCGGGACCAGTCCGGGGCCCGGGTCGAGATCACCGCCGCCGACCGGGACAAGATAGTCCAGGAGCTGCAGGCGTCGCCGTCGCGCAAGCTGGTGATCCCGTTCGGCACCCGCGCG
Organism: Deltaproteobacteria bacterium; assembly: GCA_043782365.1. Lineage (GTDB taxonomy): Bacteria > Myxococcota > Myxococcia > Myxococcales > 40CM-4-68-19 > CAIWCD01. Next base: position 17,942 of record JAYWAO010000550.1, on the reverse strand, counting down.
GTGGAGGTGAGCCTGCGCGACCCCCAGGTCCTGCGCTTCTCCATCCTCGAGGAGGAGTTCCCGCTCGGCCTCCAAGAATCGATGGCGCTGATCGACCACTCGAGCTCCGGGTTCGGCACGCTCGACAGCGTCGCCTGGACCATCGACGACGCGCCGGTCGAGGTCGAGCTGCAGGCGCTCGACGCCGACGCGCGCGAGCACTTCGAGCGGCTCTACGATCAGCTCTGGCACCAGCTGCTCGCGGTGGACGAGTACCGGGCGCGGGCGGCCAAGGGCAGGGCCTCCGCCGATTCGTTCGCGGCTGCCCAGGCGGTGCGCGCGCGGCTCAAGAAGAGGGTGGCCGACCAGAAAGAGCTGCTCGGCCTCTGCGCGTACGACGCCGACCGCGCCGGGCTGCCCGCCAAGGCCGCCGCGCAAGCGGAGACGGCAGCGGCCGCTCCCGCGCCCACTCCCGCTTCCACCGCCGCTCCCTCCGCGGGGGCCGCCAGGCCGGTCGAGGCAGTCCCGGCCGCGCCGAAGGCCTCGCAGCCCTCGCAGCAAGACGCCGCTGCCCGGCCCTGACCCGATGGAGCCCGCGCCCCTCCCACCTGCGCTCGCCACCCGGCCCGCCGCGCGGACGAGGGGGCTCGCCATCCCGCCTCGCGGCGCCCCTCCGCTGCTGCTCGACGCGGCGATGGGCACCGCACTGATCGCGCGCGGGCTCGACTTGGCGCACGAGCCCGCGGTGGCCTGGACGGTGCGGCGGCCCGAGGAGATCCGGGCCGTCCACGGCGCCCACGTGCGGGCCGGCGCGAAGCTGGTGCTCACAGGCACCTTCGGGGCCCGCGCCCCGACCCGCGACGAGCTCCTCGCGGCGCTGCGGCTGGCCGCGGCTTCGGGCGCGCAGTCGGTGGCCCTCTCGCTCTGGGCCGGGCTCGGGCCGGGCCTGATCAGCTGCGCGGTGCAGACGGCGCAGCGCGCACCCCGGCCTCCCGACGCCGTCTGGCTGGAGACGGCGACCTCTGACGAGCAGGCCGAGCGCGCGCTGGCGGCCGCGCTGGAGGCGGGCCGCGTGCAAGGGGCGCTTCCCCCGCTTCCCGTCATCATCACGCTCGCCGGCACGGCGCTGCGCGAGCCCGGCTTTCCCGAGGCGCTCGGCCGTCTGGGGCGGGGCGGCGCCGCGGCGGCGGGGCTCAACTGCTCACCGTGGCCCTCGCACGCCGGAGGCCTCGCCGCGCTCGCAGCGGAGGCCGTGGCCGCGCTCGGCGACTGCCCGCTGGTGCTCAAGCCCGACGCCGGGATGAGCTCTCCGTGGGCCTGGGCCGAGGAGGTCGCCAGGGCGGTGGAGGCCGGGGCCCGGCTCGTCGGCGGCTGCTGCGGAACGGTGCCCCTGCACCTCGAGGCGCTGGCGGCGCGCCTGCGGGCTCCGGACCGCCGGTAACACTCTTTTCTTCCATTCTCCTCGATTCAGGGCGATAGTCGCGCCCGACGTACGCCCTTCCCCTTCGAGGAACCCACATGAAGACCGACACCAAGGCCGCCAAGGCCCCCAAGAAGTCCGATGGCATCGCCACCCCCGGCCGCGGCCGCCCGCCCAAGGGCTCCGAGTCCGGCCCCACCGTGCCCCGCTCGGTCCGCTTTCCCGAGAGCGTCTGGAAGCAGATCGAGAAGAAGGCCAAGGGTGAGGGCCTGACCGTGCACGCCGCGCTCCGCGTCGCGATCGTGAAGTGGGTCGAGGCGAAGTAGGACTCTTTGTGCCCGGGCGGCGCTGGCGGGGGCGCGAGAGCGCCTCTGGCCCCAGCGCCGGCCGCAGCACTGACGAAAGAGGTCCCCATGGCCCGCACCATCCGCGCCGCGCGCGGCTCCACCCTCTCCTGCAAGGGCTGGGTCCAGGAGGCCGCGCTGCGCATGCTCTGCAACAACCTCGACCCCGAGGTGGCCGAGCGCCCCGAGGACCTGATCGTCTACGGCGGCAACGGCAAGGCCGCCCGGGACTGGCCCTCCTTCGACCGCATCTGCGCCACGCTGCGGACGCTCGAGGACGACGAGACGCTGCTGGTCCAGAGCGGCAAGCCCGTGGGCGTCCTCAAGACCCACCCCGATGCGCCCCGGGTGCTGATCGCCAACTCGAACCTGGTCGGGAAGTGGGCCACCTGGGAGAAGTTCCGCGAGCTGGAGCGGGCGGGCCTGACGATGTACGGCCAGATGACCGCGGGCTCGTGGATCTACATCGGCACGCAGGGCATCCTGCAGGGCACCTACGAGACCTTCGTGGCCGCGGGCAGGAAGCACTTCGGCGCCGAGGACCTCGCGGGCCGCCTGGTGGTCTCGGCCGGGCTCGGCGGGATGGGCGGCGCGCAGCCCCTGGCGGCGGCGATGGCGGGCGCGGCCTTCCTCGGGTTCGACGTCGACCCCACCCGGCTGCGCCGCAGGCTGGCGCAGCGGTACCTCGACGAGGAGGCGCCCACCATCGAAGAAGGCCTGCGGCGCGCACTGGCGGCGCGGGCCGCGGGCAAGGGGCTCTCGGTGGGCGTGGTGGCGAACGCGGCCGACGCGCTGCCCGAGCTGGTGCGGCGCGGGGTCGTCCCCGACCTCGTCACCGACCAGACTTCCGCCCACGATCCGTTATTGGGCTATATCCCGGTCGGATTGTCCGTCGAGGAGGCGGCGGTATTGCGGGTCTCGGATCAACCCGGATACCTGCGCCGGGCGATGGCGAGCATGGCCACCCACGTGCGCGCCATGCTGGACCTCAAGCGCATGGGCTCGCACGTCTTCGACTACGGCAACAACCTGCGTGCGATGGCGCAGGAGGCCGGCGTGGCCGATGCGTTCTCTTATCCCGGGTTCGTGCCGGCCTACATCCGGCCGCTCTTCTGCGAGGGCTCGGGGCCGTTCCGCTGGGTGGCGCTCTCGGGCGACCCGGCCGACATCAAGGTCACCGACGATGCGCTGCTCGAGGCGTTCCCCGAGAAGCAGTCGCTCCACCGCTGGCTGAAGCTGGCGCAGGAGCGCGTGCAGTTCCAGGGCCTGCCGGCGCGCATCTGCTGGCTCGGCTACGGCGAGCGGGCGAAGGCCGGGCGGATCTTCAACGAGCTGGTCCGCACCGGGAAGGTCTCGGCGCCCATCGTCATCGGCCGCGACCACCTCGACTGCGGCTCGGTCGCCTCGCCCAACCGCGAGACCGAGGCGATGAAGGATGGCAGCGACGCCATCGCCGACTGGCCGATCTTGAACGCGCTGGTCAACGCGGTGAACGGCGCCTCCTGGGTGAGCCTGCACCACGGCGGCGGAGTGGGCATCGGGTACTCGCAGCACGCGGGGCAGGTGATCGTCGCCGACGGTACCGAGGCCGCCGCGCGCAGGCTCGAGCGCGTGCTCACCAGCGATCCGGCGATGGGCGTCTTGCGCCACGCGGACGCGGGCTACCAGGAGGCGATCGCGGTGGCGCACGAGCGCGGCGTGGCCATTCCGGGCATCACTCGCTAGACACCGGCCGCTACGGCTCGATGACGCGGATGACGCCGGCGCCGGCCTCGGTCACGTAGACGCGGCCGTCTGCCCCCACCGCGACACCGGAGGGCGCGGTCAACTCTGCCGCTGCGCCGGTGCCGTCGCGCGAGCCCTGGCGGCCCGAGCCCGCGAGCGTCTGCATCACGCCGTCCGCGAGGCGGCGGATGCGCCCGTTGCCGCCGTCGGCGACCAGGAGCGAACCGTCGGGCATCGCGGCGAGGCCGAAGAGCGCGCGCATCCGCGAGCCCCACGCGGGGCCGTCCACCATGCCCTCGCCCGCCATCACCACAGGGGGCAAGGGGTCCGGAGCGCTGTCCTTCGCTGCTCCGCGCCGGGGAGCGAGCGCGTGCGTTGGGTCTACCGCGAAGAGCCGGAACTGCTCCTGGTCCCAGACCATCACCTCGCCGCTGGTCAGCTCCGCCGCCGAGGTGGGCGAGCCCAAGAGCCGCGCCAGCGTGGTCACCGGGTTGCCGGGCGCGTCGAGGGCGATGCGCCGGAGCCGTCCACCGCCCAGCTCCACCACGTAGAGGCCTCTGCCGTCCCGGGAGAGCGCCAGCCCCGCGGGCCGGTTGAACGACGCCTCCGCGGCCGGGCCGTCGTGGTCGCCCGGCACGCCGCCGCCGTCGCTGCCGCGGACGCCGGCGAAGAGCGTGCGCACGCCCGCAGGATCGAGCCGCAGCACCACGTGGCTGTTCAGCTCCGAGTAATACACATTCCCGGTGGCGTCGGCGGCGAGCCCCAGGACGCGGCCGGGAGGCGGGTCGAGGGGGATGGTCGAGAGCACCCCCGCTGCCGAGACCCGGCGCAGTTTGCCCGAGGCGGCGTCGGCGACGACCAGGCCGCCGCCGGGCAGCGCCGCCACCGCCACCGGCGCGCCCAGCTTGCCCGTGCCCGGAGGACCGTCGGCGTCGCCCCGGGCGCCTGGCGTGCCTGCAAAGTGTCTGACACTTGTAGCCCAGGCCCCGTCGACCGACTGGGCGAAGCGCCCGGCAGGCCCGGGCACCGGCAGCGGGCGACCGAGCGCGCGGGAGAGCACGTTGGCGAGGATCCTGCTCGCGCCGGGCTGGCCGATGCCGGCGGCGCCGAGCGCGCGGACGAACCCGATGCCGCCGCTGGCGAACACCAAGGCCCTGCCCTGCTCGCGGATCACCATCTGCCCGCGGCCCGGCGTGCCGAGCGCGCCGAGGAACTGCGACTCGCCGAGCGGCGTCACGCCGGCCGGCCTGCCCGGGCCCTCGTACAGCTGGTCGGTCTCGCGGCCGCCCGCGGCCCAGAGAGGGTCGCCCGCGGCGAGCCCGCTCCCGGCGAGCGCCCAGTGGTCCGGCGCCTGGATCTGCAGCGGGTACGCCGTAAAGGCCCAGCCGTCTTGGTACTGCACGCCGAAGAGCGTCCCCTCGGGCCGTCCCACCTCGCGGAAGCGGACGGTCAGGTCGGGGCTCGCAGGGCCCACGGGGTCGAAGGCGGGCGCGTTGCCCTTGAAGCAGACCACCTCGCGGCCCTCGCGGCCGTCGGGCGCGGGCTCGACGCGCGTCTGCCAGTAGCCCGCGTTGGCCCCGAGCAGCAGCAGGGAGGTGCCGCCGGCGAGGGCGGCCTCGGCCCCGTCGCGCTGGCGGCGGGTCCAGTACTCGTCGTGCGCCGAGAAGACCACCGCGCGGGCCTGGGCGAGCAGCGAAGGTTCGCGGTCGACGTCCTCGGAAGTGTAATACGCGACGTCGACCGCGGCTGCCTCCAGCCACTGCACGAGATGGCGGTCGTGCACCATGAGATCGCCCGGCCCGCCGAACTCGAACGGCCGGTCGTAGGAGGCCTTCACCGCAGCGCCGAAGCGGGTCTTGCCCGTGCGGTCGCCGTAGAAGCCCACGCCACCCCACTGGTTGTAGGCGAGCCAGGTGGAGGTGGGCACGATCATCGCCACCTCGGCCCGCGCGCCGTCGCGCACCACCAGGGGCAGGTACGAGTCGGCGCCGTCGGCCGCCGAGAGCCGCAGCAGGTAGACCCCACGCAAGAGGCCCCGGGTCTCGAGCGCGAAGGCAGGCGCCCAGGCGCAGGCGACGCGGCCCGTGCCGAGGTCGAGCGGGCAGCGGGGCTGCGGGCCCACCGTGAGGGGGCCGCCGCTGCCGACGTGGCGCCCGCCGTGCCTGCGGTAGCTCCCCAAGCGGAAGAGGTCCCAGGTGAAGGTTCCCTGCTCTTCGCGGTCCTGGGTGTGGATCGCCGCGTGGACCGTGACCCGCTCGCCGGCCCTCACCGAGAGGCGGTCGGTGTAGGCCACGACCCGGTCGTGGGAGCGGCCATCCCGCAGGCCGAAGTGGCTGGTGCCCGGACGCAGGTTCTCCTCGGCGAGCGAGCGCTCGAGGGGATCGGCGCAGGCCGCGAGCAGCGCGACGGCCAGCAAGGGAAGCCTGTCGTTCAAACGTGCACTCCGATAGAGGGGGGCTAGGAGTGACACAACAGCCAGGGCGGGTCCCAGGTCAAACGTCTTATGGTGAACCCTGGCGGGCGGCCTCGGGACTCCCTGAGACCGCGCAGGGTCAGTGCAGGCGCAGCCACTATCCCCTCGGATGGCGCGTGCGGTAACACTGGAACATGGGCGCCACGCTGATCATCCGGGGAGCGCGGCTCGCTACCATGACAGGGGCGCAAGCCCAGCCCGGAGCGGAGCCGCTCGGCTTGATCGAGGACGGCGCGCTGGTGGCGGACGGCGCGCGCATCGCCTGGGTCGGCCCCCGGGCCCAGCTCGAGCAGGCGATCTCGCTCTTGGGGGGCCAGCCGCCTGACGCGGTCGTCCTCGACGCCGCCGGCGCGCTGGTGACGCCCGGACTGGTCGAGCCGCACAGCCACCTGCTCTTCGCCGGCGACCGCTCGGCAGAGCACGCCGAGCGCCTCGCCGGCGCGACCTATCTCGAGATCGCCGCTCGCGGCGGGGGGATCCGCGCCACCGTCCGGGCCTGCGCCGCCGCCTCCGACGAGGAGCTGCTCGCCGGCGCGCGCGAGCGCTTGCGCAAGCTGGTGGCGGGCGGCGTCACCACGGTCGACGTCAAGAGCGGCTACGGCCTCTCGGTGCAAGCGGAGCTGCGCCTGCTGCGGCTGGCGCGCGAGGCCGGCGAGGGCGCGGGCTGCGAGGTCCACCCCACCCTGCTCGGCCTGCACGCCGTGCCCGAGGGGTTCACCCGCGAAGCCTGGGTGCAGATCGTCGCCCGCGAGCTGACCCCCGAGGTGGCGCGCCTTGGCCTCGCGCGCGGCTGCGACGCCTTCTGCGAGCAGGGGGCCTTCACCCAGGCGGAGTGCACGACGGCGCTGCGGGCCGGGATGGACCTGGGCATGACCGGGCACCTCCACGCCGACCAGCTCTCCGACGGCGGCGGCGCGCTGCTCGCGGCCCGGCTCGGGTGCGCCTCGGCCGACCACCTCGAGCGCACCGGCCAGGACGCCGCCCGCGCGATGGCCGACTCCGGCACCACCGCCGTGCTGCTCCCGCTCGCCGCGGCCTTCCTGCGCGAGCCCCGGCCTGCGCAGGCGCAGCTCTTCCTGGAGGTCGGCGCGACGGTGGCCCTGGGCGGCAACCTCAACCCGGGCACGCAGCGGATGGAGGGCGTCTCGCTGCTGCTCGCCGCCGGCTGCCTGATCGCCGGCCTCACGCCCGCCCAGGCGCTCTGGGCCTGCACCCGCGGCGGCGCGGAGGCGCTGCGCCTCGCCGACCGCGGCAGGCTGGCGGCGGGGCTGCGCGCGGACCTGGTGCTGTTTGCAGCGAAGGGCGCCGAGCACCTCGCGTGGCACGGAGGGGTCGACCACGCCCTGGTGGTGGTGCGCGAGGGCCGCGTGGTGCTGGATCGGCGGGGAGAGCCGGCGCTCCGCTGCTGAAAGGCGTGGCCTACTCGTCCTGGTACATCTCGTCGATCTCGCTCTTGTACTTGGCCGTGCAGAACTTCCGCTTCACCTTCAGCGTCGGCGTCAGCTGCCCGGTCTCCTGCGAGAAGTCGTGGTCCAAGATGGTGAACCGCTTCACCGTCTCGTACGAGGCGAGCGACGAGTTCAGCTTCTCGACCACCTGGTTGACCTTCGCCTGCACGGCCTTGCTCCCCGCGGCCTCGGCGTAGGTGTTCGCGGGTTCGTTGGCCGCGTCGGCGATCTTCTTCGCCTCGGCCTCCACCACCGTGACCAGCACCGCCACGTACTTGTGCCCGTCGCCGATGACGACCACTTGCGAGATCACCTCGCTCGCCGTCTTCAGCGCGCCCTCGATGGCCTGCGGCGCGATGTACTTTCCGCCCGAGGTCTTGATCAGGTCCTTCTTGCGATCGGTGATCCGCAGGTAACCATCTTTATCGAACTCGCCGATGTCGCCGGTGTGGAACCAGCCGTCCTTGTCGATCACCTCGGCGGTCGCCTCGGGCTTGTTGTAATACCCGCGCATGATGTTGCGGCCGCGCTCGAGGATCTCGCCGTCGCTGGCGATCTGCACCTCGACGCCGGCGAAGACCCGGCCGACCGTCCCCAGCTTGATCTGCCCGGGCAGGTTCACCGAGGTGAGCGCGATGGTCTCGGTGAGGCCGTAGCCCTCGAGCATGTCGAACCCGAGCACGTCGAAGAAGTAGCCGATCTTCCGCGCCAGCGGCGCGCCGCCCGAGACGAACTGCTGCATCTGTCCGCCGAACCGCGCCTTCAGCTTGGCGTGGATCTTCGGCAGCACCAGCTTCTTCGCCAGCGCCCAGCCGAAGGAGGAGTACGGCTGCCCGGCCTCGCGCGCCTTCACGTAGGCCTCGAACTCGCGCATCGTCATGCGGAAGAGCGCGCCCGCCAGCCCCTTGCCGGCCATCCCGCCCGCCACCACCGAGTTGAACGCCTTCTCGTACACGCGCGGCACGCCCGAGAGCGCGGTGGGCGCGGTCTCGCCGGCGTTGTCGACCAGCTTGTCCACCGACTCGGCGAAGATCTGCGTGCAGCCCGACCCGAACCAGCCGCACTTGATGATCTGCGCGAACGAGTGGGCGAACGGCAGGAAGAGCAGGTGCTTCATCTCGCGCGTGAGCAGGCCCGTCGAGACCGTGCAGCCCGCCGCGAAGAGCATGTTCTCGTTGGTGATCATCACGCCCTTGGGCTCGCCGGTGGTGCCCGAGGTGTAGAGGATGGTGTGCAGGTCGTCCCGCTTCTGCTGCGCCACCCGCATGTCGAGCGCGCCCGGGTCCTTGGTCTGGTGGGCGACGCCGAGCGCCTTGAGCTGCGCGAGCGAGAGCACCCACGCGTCGCCCGCCGGCCCCTCGCCCTCCATCAGCACCACGTGGTGCACCTTGGGGAGCTTCGCCCGGGTCTCCTGCAGCTTCTTCAGCTGCTTCTGGTCCTCGGCGATCACCACCACCGCGCCGGAGTTGTCGAGGATGAAGCGGATCTCCTCGGGCGTGTTCGAGTGGTAGACGGGCACCGAGATCGCGCCTGCGTGGGTGACGGCGAGGTCGCACTCCGTCCACTCGACGCGCGTCGAGCCGATCAGCGAGACGTTCTCCCGCGCCTGCACCCCGATGGCGAGCAGACCCCAGGCGAGCTGGTCGCAGGCGGCGGCGAGCTCTCCCCACGAGACGTCGACCCACTTCCCGCCCACCTTGCGGCGCGCAGCGGGCCGCGCAGCGTCCTCGCGGCGGCGGACGGCGAAGAGGTCTGCGACGGAGCGGAGGCTCTCGAAGCTCTTCTGCAGCTCGAGGCCGTGGCGGTGCTGTTCGGCGATCATCGTGTCCCCTGTCTGGAAGCGCGCGCCGCTAGAGGCGCGAGGTTGCGGCGAGCCGGTGCTGCGCTTGGTAATTTTGGTTATCGAATCGGGCGGTGCGCTAGTGGTTCGCCAGCCACTTCTTGGCCTGCTCGTGGTTGCGCTTGTCATCGGGCTGGTCCCAGCCGAGGGGCGCGTCGAGCGCCGACTGCGCGAGCGCCTTCGCGTCGGCCTCCTTGTCGTCTGTGTGCAGCGCGTCGGCGAGGTAGATCTTGGCCCGCAGGTTCTTCGGGTGGGCCTCGAGCGTTGCGCGCAGCAGCTTGATCGACTCGTCGAGGTCGCGCTTGGGCCAGGGGAGCTTCCAGAGGATCCGGCCGAAGAGCATGGTCGGGCCCCCGTCGAGGTAGTCCTTGTCGGCGGCGATGGCGAGCTCGACGCGGTTCTTGATCTTGCCCTCGATGCCCTGGCTGAGCGCCGAGAGGATCCCGAGCCCTTCGGAGTAGAGGCCCATCCCGACGGCGGCCCAGTACTGGCCCTTCACGTCGGCCTGGTTGAGCGCGACGGCCTTCTCGCCCGCGTCCCAGCAACGCTTGCCGATGTTGGCCTTGAGGTCGGTGCCGTCAGTCATGCCGTTGGCCTGCCAGCAGTAGAGCTGCGCGAGCCGCCACTGGGCCTCGTAGTCGCCCGGGTCCTTGGCGAGCTGGGCCTCGGTGAGCGCGAACATCTCCTTGAGCGAGGCGGGCTGGTCGCGGGTGCCGTAGAGCACCTCGTAGCGGGCCTTCCAATCGACCGCGGGAGCGGGTGCGGCTGGGGCGGCGGCGGCGGGTGCGGCTGGGGCGGCAGGTGCGGCGGCGGCCGGGGCAGCGGCGGGCGCAGGAGGCTTGGTGTCGTCGGCGCCGGCGGCAGGCGGGAGCGCTGCGAGCGCGAAGGCCGCAGCGACGGCGATCATGGAGCGGGGCATGGGTGGACTCTCCGGTGCGTGCGTCGAGGGGCGAGCGGGAAGCTGCCAGACCTCGAGAGGGCACTCTTTGGTCGTACACCCTGTCGCGCCTGCCCGGCAACGACTCGGCGCGGCGAGGCCAGCAGACCTGCGTGAAGGTCAGCGCCCGGAGCGGCACGGGTCCGGCGACACCGCTGTTGCCCCGACGTCCAGGTGGCCCTATTGCTCTGCCCGCAGGCGCAACCGCGAGGGCACCATGGATCACACGATGGCAGGTGGATTGATCGCACGAGGACGTCGCGGAGCGCTGCGGTGGCAGCCCTGGCTGCTGCTGGCGGTCTGCGGAGGCTTCTGCCCGGTGGGCCTCTTCGGCTGCAGCAGCGACGCGCCGCAGGCCATCGCAGTGGCCGTCGCGCCGGCGGCGGTGACGCTCGCGCCCGGAGGTACGCAGCAGTTCGTCGCGGCCGTCACGGGCACCCAGCGCACCACCGTCACCTGGTCGGTCGAGCCCGGAGCGTGTGGCTCCATCACCAGCGCCGGCGCCTACACCGCGCCCGCCGCCGAGGGCTCCTGCGCCGTGCGCGCGACCACGCAGGTCGACCCGAGCAAGTCGGCCGCCGCCGCGGTCGCCGTCGTCAAGAGCGGGCCCGGGCTGCCCGTGATCGCGTCCTTCACCGCCAGCCCCGCCGCCATCGCTGCGGGGGCCACCAGCACGCTTGTCTGGAGCGTGACGGGCGCCGATTCGCTCTTGCTCGACCAGGGCGTCGGCGCGGTCAGCGTCACCGCCACCAGCACGAGCGTGCAGCCCGCTGCCACCACCACCTACACGCTCACCGCGACCAGCGCCGCCGGGGCGGCCACCAAGGCCGTGAACGTCACCGTGACGGCCGCGGGCGCGCCGGTCATCTCCGCCTTCACCGCAACCCCCGCGAGCATCAACGCGGGCGAGACCAGCACGCTCGCCTGGAGCGTCACGGGCGCCACCTCGCTGTCGATCGACAAGGGCGTCGGCGTGGTGACGGGCACCAGCAAGACCGTGCAGCCCACTGCCAGCACGACCTACACGCTCACCGCTACCAACGCCGCGGGCCCGGTCACCATGCAGGCCACCGTCTCGGTCGGCACGGGGACGCCGCCCGCCATCACGACCTTCACCGCCACCCCGGCCCAGATCACCGCGGGCCAATCGACCACGCTCGCCTGGACCCTCTCGGGCGGGCCCGCAACCCTCTCGATCGACCAAGGGGTGGGCACGGTCACCGGTGCCAGCAAGTCGGTGAGCCCTACCGCCAGCACCACCTACCTGCTCTCGGCGACGGATGCGGGAGTCACCGTCACCATGCCGGTCACGGTCACGGTGAGCCCGGCCACTCCGGCGGCCGTGATCCACGAGTTCGCCGTCGACAGCGCGGGCATCGACGCCAGCAATGGCTCGGCGGTCGCGCGCGTCAGCGCCGTGACCATCAAGGGGGGTGGGTCGGCGACGCTGCGCTGGAGCGTGGCCAACTCGAACAGCGGGCAGATCTCGATCGACCAGGGCATCGGGACGCAGCCCGCCAGCAGCAGCAAGGTGGTCTCGCCCGCGGCCACCACCACGTACACGCTGACGGCCAGCGGCGGCGGGAAGTCCGTGACCGCGCAGGTGACGGTGGGCGTCAACCCCGTCCCTTTCCTGGGTCTGGGTACGGTAACGGGCTCCGCCGACGTCACGGTGACCGTCGACTCGGGCGCCGCGGTCCGCCCGATCTCGCCGTACGTCTACGGCTACAACGCTGGGAAGGTCGCCGATGCGCCGTCGGGCGCCACCTGGCTGCGGCAGGGCGGCAACCGCTGGACGGCCTGGAACTGGGAGAACAACTACTCGAACGCCGGCATCGACTACGGGCCGTACCACAACGACGACTTCCTCAGCTCCAGCACCACGCCCGGCGCCGCCATCAAGCCGACCCTCGACGAGACCCAGAGCGCCTCGGGGCCGGGCTACGCCACCCTCGTCACGCTGCCGCTGCAGGGCTGGGTCTCGTCCCTCTTCTTCGGCAACGTCTCCGCCACCGCGCCGCAGCGCGACCACTTCTTCCCGTCCTCGCCGCGCAAGGGCTCGGCGCCGCTCACCTCGCCGAGCACCACCGACGGCGTGGTCTACCAGGACGAGCTGGTGCACTGGATCGACGTCAACTACCCGCTGGCCCGGACCGACCCCAAGCGGCCCATCCACTTCTCCCTCGACAACGAGCCCGACCTCTGGTCGTCCACCCACGCGGAGCTCCAGCGCGGCGCGGTCACCTACGCAGGCCTCATCTCCAAGTCGATCGACCTCGCGGCCGCGGTGAAGGACCAGCTGCCGGGCGCGCTGGTGTACGGGCCGGCGAGCTATGGCTGGGCCGGGTACCTCAACCTCCAGAGCGCGCCCGACGCTGCCAACCGCGACTTCCTCGACACCTACCTCGCCGCGATGAAGACCGCGAGCGAGGCGCAGGGCCGGCGGCTGCTCGACGTCCTCGACCTGCACTTCTATTCGGAGGTGTATGCCGGCAATACGCGGATCAACCAGGCCGACAACTCGGCGCCGGTAGCCGCGGCCCGCGTGCAGGCGCCCCGCTCGCTCTGGGAGGGGTCTTACGTGGAGAACAGCTGGATCAACGGCTGCTGCGTGAACGTCACTGCGGGCGATGGCCAGCCCGGGGTGGCCCCCGTCGGCGTCGATCTGGTCCCGCGCATGCTGGGCAAGATCGCCGCGCGCTTCCCGGGCACCAGGCTCGCGATCACCGAGTATGACCACGGCGGCGCCGACCACATCTCCGGCGCGGTGGCGCAGGCCGACACCCTCGGAATCTTCGGTCGCAGCGGCGTCTACGCGGCGAGCCACTGGCCCGAAGGGACGGTGAACAACAACCAGCACTACGTCTTCGGCGCGTATCGCCTCTACCGGAACTACGACGGCGCCGGCGGCGTCTTCGGCGACACCAGCATCAGCGCCGTGAGCAGCGACTGGTCCAAGGTCTCGGCCCACGCCAGCTTCCACGCCGGGCACCCGGAGAAGGTCTTCGTGGTGGTGCTCAACCGGGACACCGTCCCGCGCACGGTGGCGCTCAAGCTGAACCACACGCAGACGCTGTCCACCTACACGGCCTACCAGATCGCCGAGCCCGTACAGGTGACGGGCAACTCGGTGATCCCGAAGGCGCTGGGGTCGCAGTCCCTCTCGGCCACCAACGCTGCCACCCTCAACCTCTGTTCAAGCGGGGTCACCGGGTGCGTCACCACCACGTCGGTGCCGCCGATGAGCGCGACGCTGCTGGTGCTGCAATAGAGGTCACTTTTCAATTCACCGCTCTACCATTCGAGCGATGGGGAGGCTCGGCTGCCGCGCAGCGGCTTCGTTCAACGCACAAGGCCCCGGTCGTTGCTACCGACCAGGGCCGAGCGTTTCGTGCATGTCCGAGCCCGGGACCGCGACCGCCGCCCCCGACGGCCCGAGAGTATTACCCTAAGCGCGCACCTCGGGGGGCTTGTCGCCCACCGCGCCCTCGGGAGGCGCTTCCACCAACGGCGGCAGCTTCGCCGCCCGCTCGAACGGGTTCTCCTCCATCGCCGCCGCGAGCACGTCGTCCATCGAGTGGGCGAAGATGAACTCCATCTCCTTCTTCGCCTGCTCCGGCACGTCGTGCAGGTCCTTCTTGTTGCGCTCCGGCATGATGATCCGCTTGATGCCAGCCCGGTGCGCCGCGAGCACCTTCTCCTTGATGCCGCCGACCGGCAGCACCAGCCCGCGCAGCGTGGCCTCGCCGGTCATCGCCACGTCCCCGCGCACCCGGATGCCCGTGAGCAGCGAGGTGAGCGCGGTGAAGATGGTGACACCCGCGCTCGGCCCGTCCTTGGGAATGCCGCCCGCCGGGAAGTGGATGTGGATGTCCTGCTTCTCCATGAACCGCGGGTCGATGCCGAGCTTGGCCGCCTTGTTGCGCGTGTAGCTCATCGCCGCCTGGCAGGACTCCTTCATCACGTCGCCGAGCTGGCCGGTGAGCGTCAAGCCGCCCTTGCCCTGCATCTTGGTGCACTCGATGAAGAGCAGGTCACCGCCGGACGCCGTCCACGCAAGGCCCGTGGCCACGCCGGGCACCGAGGTGCGCTCCGCCGTCTCGGCGTAGAACTTCTCGGGCCCGAGGATGATCTCCAGCTCCTCCGGCGAGATGGTCCGCTTGGCGAGCGAGCCCGACGCGACGTCGACCGCCACCGCGCGGCAGACGTCCGCCACCGTGCGCTCGAGGCTGCGCACACCGGCCTCGCGCGTGTACCCGGCGATCAGCTTGAAGAGCGTGTCGTCCTTGATCTCGATGTTGTCGAGGGTCAGGCCGTGCTCGCGCACCTGCTTGGGGATCAGGTGGTTCTTCGCGATGTGGACCTTCTCTTCGAAGGTGTACCCGGGCAGCTCGATGATCTCCATGCGGTCGCGCAGGGGCGGCGGGATGGTGTCGAGCTGGTTGGCGGTGGCGATGAACATGATCTTCGACAAGTCATACGGCACATCGAGATAGTGGTCGGAGAAGGTGTTGTTCTGCTCCGGATCGAGCACCTCGAGCAGCGCCGCGCTGGGGTCGCCGCGGAAGTCGTTCCCCAGCTTGTCGATCTCGTCGAGCATCATCACCGGGTTGACGGTGCCGGCCTTCTTCATCGACTGGATCACCCGGCCCGGCAGCGCGCCGACGTAGGTGCGCCGGTGGCCGCGGATCTCGGCCTCGTCACGCACGCCGCCGAGCGAGAGGCGCACGAACTTGCGGCCCGTGGCCCGCGCGATGCTCTGGCCCAGCGACGTCTTGCCCACGCCCGGAGGACCGACCAGGCAGAGGATCGGGCCCTTCATGTCGTTCTTCAGCTTCCGCACCGCGAGGTACTCGAGGATGCGCTTCTTCACCTTCTCCAGCGAGTAGTGGTCCTTCGCCAGCACGCCGCGGGCGTTCTCGACGTCGAGGTTGTCGTCGGTCTTCTTGGTCCACGGCAGGTCGGCGATCCACTCCAGGTAGGTGCGCGCGACCGTATACTCGCTGGACGCGGTGGGGATGCTCTTGAGCCGGTTGAGCTCCTTGGTGGCGACCTTCTCGACGTCGGGCGGGAGGCCGAGCTTCTTGATCCGCTCGCCCAGCTCGTCGAGCTCCTCCTCCTCCTCGCCCAGCTCGCCCAGCTCCTCCTTGATGGCCTTGAGCTGCTGGCGCAAGTAGTACTCGCGCTGGGTCTTGGACATCTCGCCCTTGACCTGGCTGTCGATCTTCGAGCTGAGCTTCAAGATCTCGCGCTTGCGGTTGAGCAGCTCGAGGACCAGCTTCATCCGGTCCTTCAAGTCGATGGTCTCGAGGACCTGCTGCTTCTCCTCCAGCGGCACATCCACGTTGGCGGCGATCAGGTCGGCCAGGTGCCCCGGCGCGGTGATGCTCTCGACCAGCTCGGTGGCGGCGGCCGGCAGCTCCGGCATCATCTCGATCACTTCGCGCGCCAGCTTCTTCAAGTTGATGCCGAGCGCCTCGACCTCGACCTCGTCGAACGGGGTCTTGTCCTCGACCGCCTCGATGCGCGCCTTGAGGTACGGGTGCTCCTGCACCAGCTCGATCACCCGGAAGCGGGCGAGGCCCTGGACGACCAGCGAGTAGTTGTCCTCGCCCATCTTCAGCAGCTTGACGATGCGCGCGACGGTGCCCATCGCGTGCAGGTCGGAGGCGCCCGGGTCTTCTTCTTCGGCCTTGCGCTGGGTGACGACGCCGATCACCTGGTCGTCGCGGACGGCGTCCTTGATGAGGGCGATGGTCTTCTGGCGGCCGACGGCCAGCGGCAGCACGCCGCCGGGGAAGAAGACGCTGTTGCGCAGCGGGAGGATGGGCAGGACGGTGGGGATGTCCTCCTTGTTGATCAAGATCGGCGCTGCAGGCGTTTGGCCCTTGTTGCTCGGCTTGTCGGACATCGTGGCGCCCCTTTCGCGAGACTAGACAATCACTGTAGTCACTGGCGGCGCAGGGGCAAGCAGAGATCGAGCGCAGCGGGCGGGCGCGCAGCATGGGTGCTCTAGTGCCAATCGACCTCGAGCCGGTCGACCGACGCCCCGTCGAACAGCCGCTGCACCAGCGACGCCTGGTAGCGCCAGCCCGGCTGCAGCGACTTGCCGACGCACGAGTTGGCCGGCGTGAAGGTCACGCCATCGAGCGCGAACGAGACCGCGGCGACGCCCTGCTGACCGGTGGCGAGACACGCGTCGACCGTGCCCTGGCCCTGCAGCGGCGCGGAGACGGCGACGGACTCGACCCGCAGGCCCGCGTCGGGAGCGAAGGGCGCGAGGCCCGCGTCGGGGAGGAGCGTACGCACGCCAGCGTCGAGGCCGTCGCCGCCGTAGATGCGCGGGCCGCCGTCTCCCGGGTAGTCGGCGTCGATGGAGCCGTTGGCCTGCACGACCACCTCCCCGCCCGCAGCGCAGCCCTGGCCAGAGCCGCCGGCGATCTCGGTCCAGTCATCGGCGAGCAGCACGCTCCCGCCTGCGCGCACCGAGACCACGCCGGCGCCGCCGTCGGGGCACCCGCTCGGGTCGCTGCGGCCGGGGCCGGCGTAGATGGCGCTGCCGCCGTCCATCGCGAGGTCGCCCGCCAGCTCGATCGAGATGTCCGTCGCGCCTCCCGCGATCGTGTTGCCGCCGAGGACGTACGAGCTGCCCGTCAGCCGCATCGAGCGGGCCTGGAACGCGAACTGGCTGCGCCGCGCTCCATCCTGGCCGTTGAGGATGTAGCTGTGCTGGTCGAGCCAGACGTCGCCTTGGGACACCAGGAGCACGTCGCCGCTGGAGCCGGCGATGAAGTACGAGTTGTTCCTCAGCAACGTGTCGCCGCCGAAGCGCGCGGTGATGTTGGTGCCGGGCTGCGCCAGGTGGCCCGAGCCCCCGATGAGGTACGAGTTGTCATCGAGCACGAAGCTGCCCTCGGCGGCGAGGTCGATGTCGCCGCTGGAGCCGTTTGCCAGGTGCCGGCCCGTGATGATGTACGAGTTGCCCGCGCCGTGGACGCTGGGGTCGAGCGAGTTGCCGATCAGGAGGTCGCCATAGGCGCGGAGGGTGACCTTCCCGCTGCCGGCGTCCGGGTCGGTCACCGGCCCGGTCTCCAGGTAGACCTCGTCGTCCATGCGGAGCTCGCCGCGGGTCCACACCTCGATCGAGCCGGAGCTGCCCTCGCCTGCCGCGCGAGGCAGCGTGAAGACTTCGGTGATCGCTGACGCGCAGCTGAAGTAGAGGCCGGCGTCGCTGGTCTGGTGGATGGCGACGTCGCCGGTGGCGTCGAGCTCCGCGCAGCCGAGGACCATCCGTCCGCCGGAGACGATGCGCAGCGCCCCCGGGACGTTGAACACGGTGTGGCGGTCGAGCGTGACAGGCCCCTGCACGAGCAGCGTGACGCCGCCGTCGGAGACCACCCTCACCGCGCCCAGCTCGACCGCCGAGAACTGCCACGTGCCCGCCGGGAGCGTGAGGAGGGTGGGCGCGCTTGGGTCGCCGCCGTCGACCACCCACTGCCCGTCGCCGCCGTCGCCCGTGCTCTCGAACGCGAGCAGCGGCGCGACGTACGCCCGACCGGTGCCGCTGGTGTCGAGAGAGGCAGTGGTCTGCCGGGTGTCGAGGTTGCCGCCGTCGAGAAACTCCTCGATGAAGGCCTGCCCGCCAGCATCGGGCCCCGCGTCGGCGCCAGCGTCCACTCCTGCGTCGGCGCCAGCGTCCACTCCTGCGTCGGCGCCAGCGTCCACTCCTGCGTCGGCGCCAGCGTCCACTCCCGCGTCGGCGCCAGCGTCCACTCC